>JAPKGU010000084.1 GCA_026647565.1 Phycisphaerales bacterium
GCCGTCGTGTTCCTCGTCGACGACGATGAGGCCGAGGTTCTCCAGTGGAGCGAACGCGGCGGAGCGAGCGCCGACAACGACGCGGGCGACGCCGGAGGCGGCGAGGTCCTTGGTGACATAGAACGGGCGTTCCTCCGTGAGGTAGGAGGTCTCGGGCGAGACGCCCAGCGCGGTGTAGATCGTCGCGTGCGCATCGATGAGCTTGACGGGGTTCTCGACGGTGACCATCGGGTGACGATCGGTGGTCCTGCCGTAGGCGATGCCGCGCCTGAATCCGCCCCCGAAGAACGCCATGCAGTTGGTGCTGCTGAAGTGCCCGTGGAATCCGTACATTCCCTCGTGCTCGATGACGAGCGAGGACCCGTCATGGGTCTCGGACGCGCCGTCCGGCTCGGTGCCGGCGGCGGGATCGCTGGCGATGGTCCGCCCGAACTCGGTCGCGATGACGACGAGGGTGCGATCGAGCATTCCGCGCTGCTCCAGATCGCGGACGAGCTGGGCGATCGGTGCATCGATCTGGCGCTTCATCTCACGCATGCGGCGGGCACCATGCTCGTGCATGTCGAATCCCTGGAACGGGCCGTACTGGTACTCGACCTGAACGAACCGAGCCCCGGATTCGACGAGACGGCGCGCGAGCAGGAGTCCGTGGCCGAAGCGCCGTCCGTTGTCGTACGCGGGCTCGTAGAGCTCGGCGTTGGTGATCCGCGGCTCGTACGCCGCGATGGTCTCCGGCGACTCTTCCTTCATGTAGTCGAAGGCCCGCTTGACCGGTGAGTCCATCATGGCGCGAGCGTCGTCCATGGCCTTGAGGTACTCGCGGGCACGGGGGGCATCGCGAAGCGCCGCGTCCGAAGCGGCTGCCAGATCGCCCAGCAGCCGCTGACGCCGGTCGATGCGTTCCATCGACATGCCGGCGGAAGCGGAGAGGGTCGCAAGACCGCGAGTCGGGTCGGGGATCATGAACGGCGCGTGCTCGACTCCGTAGAAGCCGGGACCGATGTACTCGTTGATGAAGATGCGTTCTTCGTCGGAGGAGTCGATGTCGCGCCCGATGTAGATGTATGGCGGGATCTGCGCGTGGCGACGGCCCCGCGTGCGCCCGACGATGGAGCCGATGCTCGGCGCCTTCACGCCGGCCGGGAAGAGGTAGCCGGTCATCGCGTAGTACTGTGCCTTGAGATGGATCGCGCCGAACATCACATCATTCGAGAGCGATCGGAGGATGCAGCCCCTGTCCATGACGGAGGCGATCTCTTCCATGCCAGCGCCGAGCATCACTCCGTCGGCGGCGGTCGGGATCGGCTCGCAGGTGCCGCGAAGGTCCGATCCCTTCATTCCCGCCACAAACGGCGTGTGCGCCTTGGGGTCCCACGTGTCGGTCTGCGCAACGCCGCCGGGCAGCCATATGAAGATGCAGGCGTCGGCGCGTGCGGGGGGCTGGGGAACAAGCTCGGGTTGGGCGCGTCGCGCGGTGGCGAACGCGATACTTGGTATGGCGAGCCCCGCGGACGTCGCAAGCCCGGCTTTGAGGATGTCGCGCCGCGAGTGAAGAGTGCGTCCGTTCATCGTTTCACCTGATGTACTGGAACTCGGGAGAAGCGGCCAACGCCCAGCAGAGATCGACCATCGCGTCGCGCCGGGCCTTGGGCTCCTCGCCCGCCGCCTCCACGTACGAAGCCGCGGCATGCTCTTCGTCGGCACGGGGAGGGCGTGAGAGGAACGCGGCGTAGATCGTGCGCACCGCTTCTGGATCGGGCTGACCGAGGGCGCGATCGAGCAGCGGCCCCTCGCTCAGGAGGGCCATGAGATCCGAGCCGTTCAGCAGTTCGAGCGACTGTACAACGGCCACGTCGTCCGGCCTCTGCGTGCTGATCTCGTTGCGGGATGCGGGCTTGCCGAGCGCTCGCGAGAGCGCGGTCGACTGGTTGACGTGGTAGAGGCGCTGCGCGGGATCGAGCGATTGGCTCATCGCGACGCGGATGCTGTCGATGGTCTGTTCCGCCGTGAGGCGACGGAGTATCGGAGAGCGATGGAAACGCGGCGCGTGCTTGTCGGCGACATCAAACTCATCGGCGAGCGTCGGGTCGAAGCGCAGCTGGTAGGTTCGGCTCGTCAGGATCAGCGCGATGGTGCGTTTGAGGTCGAACCCGTGCGCCATCAGGTCGTACGCGAGCCAATCCAGCAGTTCCGGTTGCGACGGTGCGATCTCCAGCCGAAAGTCGTCGGCGGGCTCGACAAGACCAAGACCCATGTAGCGCTTCCACAGCCGATTGACGATCGAGCGCGCGAACCGAGGGTTGGCCGGATCGGTGATCAGTGCCGCCGCGAGGCGCAGGCGGCCCGCCTCGTCCGCCGGAACCTCGCTGGGCAGCGCCGCAATCGCCTCCTCGCCGCCCTCGGGATCGAACGGGAACGCCGCGGCAACCGTCCGGCCCATCCGCTTCTCGCACCGGATCACCTCAAGATCGTGCAGCGAGAAAAGACCGGCAAAGGCGAGGAATCGCGTCTGTGGCCACTCTTCGTTCTCAAAGTGGTTGTGGCACGAGGCGCACTTCATCGCCGTGCCCATGAAGACCTGAGCCGCGACGGCGGCGGTCTGCAGCGTCTCCGTGTGCGTCTCGTTGCGAACGAAGACGACTCGTGCCGGCTTTCCGTTGGCCTGGGTCATGACGGGCGGATTCGCGCCGGGGGTGCCGAAGTCGATGATCTGCGCCGCGAAGAGGTCGTACGGGCGATTCTCCTTGAAGGCGTCGTTGATCCACTGGCGGTAGTTGCCGCGGGTCGGGATGCCGCCTTGGAGCGCGGCGTACGAGGACGCGATCGCGTCCTCCCAGAAGGGCGTCCAATGGTCGGCATAATCGCCCGAGCGGGCGAGAAGTTCGGCGACGAGCGCCGCCCGCTTGTCGGGCTCGCGTGAGGAGACGAAGCGATCCAGCTCGTCAAGTGTGGGAACGACACCGATGAGATCGATGTACACGCGCCGGGCGAAGGCGTGGTCATCGATCGTGGGGACTTCGGCAGGATCCCAGGCCCGAGCGGCGGCTGGATCCGAGGTGGGCTGGGCGCGCGGAACCCACGAGGACATGATGAACCGATCGATCTCGTTCGCGGCAAAGGGCTCCCATGCCTCCGGAAGCGATGGCGGCGCCGCGGGCCTCGGGACCAGCGCGAGGCGCAGCTCGCGCCGGAGCGCGATCAGGGCCGCGTCGTTGGAGGCATAGAGATCGACGGGGGCCTCGGCTGGCTTGGGCGAGGGTTCGCCGTCGCGGGCGGCCGCGAAGGCGATCGGAAGCCCCGAGGTCGCGAGAATGATCGTCAATGCGGCTGGAAGCCGGCTCCTCGTGCGCGTGGACCGGCGTGTCGGAGGCGTGGGCATCAGACCAATATACAGGATGGGGCCGGCGTTCCGGAACCGGATCTGGTCGCGCCGGGCGCGTTCCGGGGGCCGTTCCTAGACTCCGGTGCTCACCGGTACCGGCCCGCCGCGGCGTGCTTGGGGACCGGACACCAAGGAGAGGTGGCAGAGCGGTTGAATGCGCCAGACTTGAAATCTGGTATGGGCTTCGGCTCATCGGGGGTTCGAATCCCCCCCTCTCCGCTTCCAAGCCCCGAGCGTGTCCCGCCTCGGGGCTTTGTCGTGAAATCGGCGAGTTCCTCGCGGAAGGTCGAACGATTTTCGAGTGGTCAAACCGTGCCCTGGCACAGAGAGCGCCCTGTTGTCCGAAACTGGCGACAGGTTCTCTGGGGGGCAGTTTGCGACTGTCGTTTTCCGAGGCGGAGGGGGCCCTGGATGAATCGGAGCTCGCTCGCATTAGTTACATGCAGATGAAGGACTACTTCGACCTGCTTTACCTCTCCCGCACGCGCGAGTTCGACGGAGCACTGCTGGCCAAGGCGCTCAGAGCCACGGCGGATCGCCGCGGGGTTCTGACCCCAGATTCCGAGCCTTCTGGACTGTCGGCGGAGTTTGGAGAGGACGCGGCGAAGCGGAGACAGTGGGCGGCTTTTGGCACTCGGACCCAACTTGCGTCCGAGTGGTCAGACTTCTCTGGGGTCGTGAAAGCAGTGGCGGGGTTCCTTCTTCCAGTGGTGCGGACCGCAGCAGGAAATGATGCCCTGGGATTCACTTGGACCAAGGAGCGTTGGCAGTAAACGCATGAGCCAGCAACGAGGCGGCTATGCAATGCCCATGTTGACGAGACCGCGGGAGCAGCTGTCGCTCCCGACTCCGCAGACAGAAGTACCGACGACAACTGTTCGCGACAGTCGGCCTACGTGACGGTCTGGAAACTCCAACCCAATCGCTCCATGTCGGTTCTCTGAGCCGCGGAGACGTGGTCCTCCCGCATGGCGAGACAGAGCAGCGATGTTGGGCGAGTCATTGCGACGTGAATCCGCTTGACGTTGTCCTGCAGCCGGACTTGTCGCGACTGAGTTGTCGTAGGGCGCCGTCCGCACAATACTCCCACTTCGAGGAGCTTCTTGAGATCATGGTCGTAGTAGTAGGTGGATAGGACTAACACCGCGTCAAGTGTTTCTCCCTTAACGCCATGTATGGTGCCGAAGCCGACTTCGACCGCTCCTCCCGCCGTTGCAAGTCTGAAGACACCCTCAGGGCTCGTCATCTGCGGCTGAGACGGCGGGGTCCAAGGAGAGGCGGGCGCTGCCGTACAGAACGTCTGAACGTCAAGATTCCACGGGACGGCACAAAGTGGAGCGAGATCGCCAAACGCCACTGCCATTCGCTGCCTCCCTGCTCAGCCGTTGGCGAGCTTGGGCGGCGGATAGCCCTTTCCCTTTAAGTCGGGCTACGAGCACCGACGAGGTCACCACTTCACGGGCCCCTATGATGCTGGCGATGTCCACGCGGAAGGCCTTTCGTCACACTGCGGTAAGTATATCAATCCCAAATATATCCTGCGCGTCGCGGTTTTTGAAAAGCCCCCATTTCGTCCGGGAAAGAGCCGGGGCCGTGCGCTGCTCCAGGCGAGGTGGAATGTCACACTGACGCGGTGCACGGCAGTAGTGGACTCAAAGCCCCGGTTGGCAGGCCCTCACGGAGCCACGGTCAATCCACACCAAGGATTGCCTCGCGGTGAGCTTGGCAACGACACGTGGCACCCGATGGGCAATACGGGCGGCGGGCTATGCCGGACCCGCCTACGCAATGACGATTTGCGAGAGGGCGATGCGTTGACGGGGCGATAAGTGGGGCCATGCTGCGATGACTAAGCCGAGCTCTTCATCCTGAGCGCGAAGCAATCCGCCGAGACGTCCCCAATCCCGCCCCCGAATCGCCTCCAGAATCGCCCTATCCTCTGGAGAATCAGACACTTCGGCCCCGTGGCGGAACGGCAGACGCAGCGGACTAGGAATCCGTCTCTGAACTTCAAAGTTGTTTCCTACTTACCGTTTGGCGAGCCCGAGCGAAGTCTCCTGCTGTCGCCAGTCGAGTTGCTGGGCGGCTTCGATCAGATCGCTCACGGTCAACCGCGGCGGTAACCCAGCGGTCAGTGCGGCGCGGAGGATTCGCGGCGACAGCTGTGTCAGCATGAGGAGCTGCTTGATTCGGGCGGCTGAGTAGCCGTTCTGTCCGGCGATCGACTCAACGGTATCGCGGGTGCGCAGCAGGTCGGCACGGAAGGCGAAGGCCTGACCGATGGCCAGAACCATCTGCGGATGGGCGTGGGCTCCGCTACCAGGATGACTCGACAGAAGGAGATCGTGGCCGTTGGGCGAGAGGAGCATCCGGCGTCCGTCGAGGCGCTTGATCAGGATGGCGAGTGTGAGGGTGGTGTGACCGTCTTGCGTAGAGACGGACGGCTTGAACGGGGAGGTTGGCACCGTGCTGGCTGGTGGGTCCTTGCTGGCTGGCTTCCGGACGGGGATGGCCTCGACTGCCTCGATGCAGGCCATCACGCGCTCGTCGATGAGGTCGATGGTGATCCGGTCGAGTGCAACAACGACACGGCCGATGACCTCACGGAGCCAGTGGTCGCGGAGCGAGGGTTCGTGCGGACGAAGGTTGACCTGGTGTAGGGTGGCTCCAGCGAGATGGTCGACCACGAGCGCTCGGACGAGGTCGTCGATGACGTTGGCGTTGAGCGACTTGATCGGGCAGGCGGCGTAGCCGTGCTTGACGGCCTTCTGGCTGACGTAGTAGCGCACGATCCGGCGGCTAGGGTCCTTGGTCTCGTTGTCCCTCTTGAGTTGTGTCGAGCTCGGGGACATCGTGTGACCCTCAAAGGTCCGCAGCTTGCCCTTGAGAAGGTGCGTGTGTGTCCAGCGGGTCGTTGTGTCGCGTTTGGCGACTGTCATCAACTCGTGAACCTTGCCCCATAAGTCGAGTGGGATGATGGGCTCATGCAGGCCGTCATGGACCTCGGTCACCGATTCGGGTCGTCGAGCACCTGGAGCGGTTGAGACAACCCGCCGTGTATGGGCGATCTTGCCGATGTAGATGGGATTGGTGAGGATGCGATGCACGAGCGAGGTGGAGAAAGCCTTGCCACCACGAGGAACGCCCTGACGACTGGTCCAGAGCTTGGTGCGATGACCCGCCGCGTTGAGTCGAGCGGCAAGCGCGACCAACGAGCGAAGTTCCAGGTACCCGGTGTAGACCGATCGCACGAGTTCGGCTTCCTCGGGCACGATCAGCAACTTGCGCTCAACGAAGCCGGGCTCGCCCTCGCGAGGCCGCCGGTAGCCGAGCGGCGGCTGGCCGGTAACGAACACACCGCGACGGAAGGTCGCGGCGATCTTGTCGCGGATGCGCTCGCCCGCGACCTCACGCTCGAACTGGGCAAAGGAGAGGAGCATGTTCAGGGTCAGCCGCCCCATCGAGGTGGTGGTGTTGAACTGCTGGGTGACGGAGACGAACGAGACGCGGTGGTCGTCGAAGAGTTGCATAAGCCGCGCGAAATCGGTCAGCGAGCGTGAGAGGCGATCGACCTTGTAGACGACCACGATGTCGACGCGCTGGGCGCGGATGTCGGAAAGGAGTCGCTTCAAGCCGGGGCGTTCGGTGTTGCCGCCAGAGAAGCCGCCGTCGTCGTAGAGAGCGTCGATGGCAACCCAGCCATGGCTGCGCTGGCTCTTGATGTAGTCCAAGCCCGCCTCGCGCTGGGCGTCGAGCGAGTTGAAGGCCATGTCGAGCCCCTCCTCGCTCGACTTGCGTGTGTAGATGGCGCAGCGGAGGGTGCTGGAGGTTGGGGGGCTTGGGGTGGTGTGGGGGGTTGGGGCTCGCGAATTCATGGTGATTCGGGCCTCCGACTGGTGATCAGCCCGAAGAAGCGCGGCCCCGACCAGTGGATGCCCGTGATGGCCTTGGCCACCTCGGTGAGGGTTCTGAAGGTCTGATCGCGATAACGGAACGATCGGCCCGTCTTGCCTCCTGTTCTCACCTCGAGCACGGTGACCTCGTGGGTCCGACCGCGCCACTCGCGAACGAGGCGAGTCCCGGGTGGGAGGTCGTTGCCGACTCGCGGTCCGCGAGCGGTGGATGATGCCGAGCCCCGCCGCGAGCGGCGGGGTTGCTCGCTTGAGTCCTCCTGCTGTGCGACCTGGCGAGCGTTGCGGATCGCGGACTTGAGCAGTCGAGCGGTGTCGGCGTCGAGACCGCCGTGCATCCGCTCTTGGACTCGCCACGCCAGTTCGCGGATCAGGAGTCGCTTCTGGACCGGCGGCGGCGCGCGGCCGATGTGCTCCCTCCAGAAATCACGCAACTCCTTGATGGACATCCGCGGCAGCGCGGCCAGGTCGATGGGCGCGCTCATCGACCGCTCTCCGGCTTCGCAGTCGCGCTCCGCTTCGCGGGTTCACGGGTCTTCGTGGGTCGTGCCGTGGGCACCGTGTTCGATGCGAAACGGCCCGGACCTGCCTTCCGGAACCTGGACCCCGCGCCCTTGGTCGCGATCTCCCGCGCCATGGCGGCGGACAGCGTCGCGGATGGCGTCTTGCCACCCGGGCTGGTCCAGAGCTTCGCGGTCGCCATGCGATCGATGAGATCGGCCGCCGAGAGTCCGTCAGCAGCCGCCTTACCCGAGAGCCCGGCGAGAACTTGGGACGCGGCATCGAGCGCGCTCAACCGTTTGTCCGATGCGCCACGGGCACGCGGGGCGGGCTTTGGCTCTCGCGTTGAGTCCGGGGCCGATGCCGACTTGGTTCGCGCTGGCTGGCGCTGCTTGGTCGTTGGCACCTCGACGCGGGCCTTCCGCCGAGGGCGGGGTGTCGGGGTCGCGGGCTGGTCGACAACTGGTGCAGATTTGGCCTTGGACATTGTTGTGCTCCTCGGCGCTCGCAGGCCCGTGAACCGCCCAACGCGGGCGGCGGCAAGGGACAGCGAGGCCGCGACCATGAGGGCCGGAGCATGGGCGACAGGCAAGGCGGGTTCGCAGCAATCTGGGCAGATTCAGAGCGAAGGCGGCAGTCCGCGCGGCGTGATTGGCCACGTGTGCGCCACAGGGGCGTTTCTCTACGGATTGCCCACTGGTTGCCCACATCGCAGGTCCGGACACGGGGCTTCGCGATCGGGTTCCCCCTCTGCCCCGCTATATGTAGATGATGCCGCCGCCACTGGGCTTGTTGGCCATTGCGATCGCCATCTCCAGGGCATCGGGGCCGTCGTCATGCTTCCCGCCCGGGAACGAGCGCAGCTGCTCCAGGAGCAGCGCGTGCCGCTTGCTGAAGGCGATCATGCCCTGGCTCACCTCGGCCTCCAGGGCCATGATGCGCTGCTGCTTGTTGGCTCGGTTCTTGATGTTCTCGACATAGATCGACGTGTTCGCCTGGTATGCGCGACGCTCGAGATCGTTCACCATGAGTTCCTGGAACTGGTTGCCCTCCACGCCGAAGCGACGGAAGTCGTAGATGCGGGCGTACTGCACGATGCGCGCGATGGTCTCGTCGGGCGTGCGGCGCGCGATGTCGGCCGCGATCACGTACTTGGTCCTGCGATCCTCATCCTCGCTCTCGGGTGAGTACAGGATCACGATCGCGCTGTAGTCGCCGCGGTGCGGATCGTTGCCGAGGCTGGGGTCGCAGGCGCCGAAGAACTCGCCGCCCGACTGGCCGTTGCCGTGGCCCATCTGCATGAGCAACTCTTCGGGCGATGCCGCGAGGTCGTCCCAGTAGCGCAGCTTGGCGTGCGCGAAGATGCAGGCCTGCGGGTCCAGGGGCTGGTTCTGGAACTCGGCCTGGAACGCGGACTCACCCTCCCGGAGACGCACGTGCATCAGGTGGTCGTAGTCGTACTGCTCGGGCCACAGCACACGAGCGCCCTCGCTCATCCGTTCGCGATGGTCGGCGTGGAACGCCCGGGCGCCCTTCTCGCCCCACTGGCCGCCGACAGCGGGCGGGGCCGGGTAGGGCTCTTGCCCGGAGGTGATCGAGCTGTAGGTGTCCCACAACTCGGGATGGTCGCAGAAACGCTCGACCGCCTGATACCGGAAGGTTCGCCAGCCCGGGCGTTTGGTGCCGTCGAGCAGGTTCGCCAGGAGCGCGTCGTGGTGCAGCACGGTGCCGACGACCACGACGTTGGTATCGGGCGAACCAGCCTTGAGCAGCGTGCTGTGGAACCAGTCGCTGAGCTTGGCTCGCTGCTCCTCGTAGACCACGCTCTGCTTGTCCTCGATGTCGTCGACGACGATGAGCGTGGGACGGTGCTTACCGAAGCGGATGCCGCGGAGGTTCTGGTTGGAGGAGAAGCCCATGAGGAGGCTGCCCGTGGGAAGCCTGAGCGTGTCCTTCCGCCAGGGCTTGATGTGTCGGACGTCGGCGAGTTCGGGGAAGTCCTGGCAGAGGAGAGGGTTCGACTCCAGTTGCACCCGGACGTGCTCAACCAGCCGTGCGGCTTGCTGCTCGGTATCGGACGCGATGACCACGAAGGGCTCGACGCCGTAGAGCATGCACCAGAGCACATAGGAGAGCGTGACCACCGTGCTCTTGGCGTGCCCGCGCGGGGCGGCGATGGCGACGTGGCTGCCGCGGCGCTGGTGGAGGGACTGCAAACACGCGAAGATCTCCGTGTGCATGCGGGACGGAGCGGCGCTCAAGGCGCTGCAGAGGTAGATGCGGGCGAAGAGCTGCGGCGACGTCGCAGCGATCCGTCGCCGCTGGAGGGAGAGCTCTCGGTGGAGTGCGGGTATGTACTCGGGGGCGATCTGCATGGGACTCTCCTCAACCTCGTAATACGAACGTTCATTCCGGCTTGGCCGTGTTCTCGACGCGTTTGATCTCTGTCCCCACGCGTGCTCTTACCAACGCGCTCGACATGCTGCCGATCGATTCGAGCAACGCGGGGTCGGCTTGGCCCTCCGACGTCACCAGTTCACGAAGCCCGGCGAGTTGATTCTCCAGGTCATCGCTGCTTGGCAGTTCCGCCGCATGGTGCGTGAGGTCGGCCTGCACGCGCGTGGCGGCCGCGGGGAGATACCCCAGCTTCTGCAGCCGTTCGATCACCGAATCTACGATCTGGAAGCAGCGGTGCTCGGCGTCGATCTTGACGCCGGGATCGATCTCACGCTCGCGCGAGGTCCGCCGGATGCGCTGGATCGAGAGCTCCGCCTCCGCAAGCAGGCGTCCGGCCATCTGTTCGACCAGCTTGGGATCACGCGGGAGGGCGTGGCGATCGCGGATGTCGCGGCGATCCCGCTCGACCGTGCGGTCGGACACCTGCAGGATCTGGGCGATCTCCGGTCCCGAGAGCCCGTCGGCGGCCAGCAGCGCCACGAGCGACTGACGCTCGGTAGCCCCGAGCATCTTCCCGGAGAGCGGCCCGGCGCGGACCTTGGCGAGCAGTTCGAGTGATCGCTCCATGCCCCCACTCGCGGCCGAATCGGCATGGGGGTTCTGCGCGGCTGGGGACGAGGTATGGGGAGGTGGCGTGCGGGTTCGCGGGCGTCTCATGCGGACACCGCCTTCCGTGCGGGCGTCTTCATGGCGGGTTGAGACGGATTGATCGCGTAGCGCTTCACGAGGTCGCGCGGGGCTTTGGCCGGTCCGACCGCGTGGATCCACCGCCGGACGATGACATCGCAGTAGTGCGGGCTGATCTCGATCGCGAAGCAGCGTCGCCCCAGCTTCTCCGCGGCGATGATCTGCGTGCCGCTGCCTGCGAAGGGCTCGTAGCAGACATCGCCGGCCTTGGTGTGCTGGCGCATGGGGATCTCGAAGACCTCCAGCGGCTTGGGCGTCGGATGGTCGGGTCGCTCCGCGCCGTTGGGGATCGTGTCGATGTGCCACACCGTGCTGAGCACATTGCGCTCGGCTCGATGGGGCTTGTTCCCCTGGATCCACCCCATGAGGCAGGGCTCATGCTGCCACGCGTACCAGGTGCGGGTCAGCACCGGACGGTTCTTGGCCCAGATGATCTGGCAGTGAACGAAGGCGCCGTGCTTGATCCACGCTGCCTCGAGCATCGCCTGCCGCCTGCTGGCGTGCCAGCAGTACCACGCGGCGTTGGGAGCGATGGCGTGCGCGACGGCAACCTCGATGAACTTGTCGTAGAGGTCGCTGTTGGCATCCGCGTCGTCCCACCCCCACGTGACGCCGTAGGTGCCGGACCAGTCCTTGTTCTTGGTCGGGCGGGTACGAGGGTTTGGAGTGCTTGCTGCTCGCATGGAGGGTAACGCGGCGCGTGAGGGTACGATGCTGCCGCTTCGCGCTGCCTGGGCCCCAGTCTTGGCCGCCTTCGTACTGGAGCGATTCGTGCCGGGGTGATTCGTGCCGTCGTAGTCAACCAGATACGGCGGATCGGTCGCGAAGAGCGCCGCCCGCTGCCCATCCATCAGACGCTGGACATCCGCAGCGACTGTGCTGTCGCCGCAGAGCAGACGGTGCTCGCCGAGCAGGATCAACTCGCCTGGCTTGGTCACGGCGGGCTTCGCGGCTTGCAGGTTGGCGGCGACATCGAACGCGGCGTCGTCGTTGGCGAGCTCCTCTGTCGTCGTGACGTTCGCGAGCACATGGTCGATCTCATCGCTATCGAAGCCGGTGAGACCGAGGTCGAGAGAGGGGTCCGCGATCAGGTCCTTGAGCAGTTCCGCCAGCTTGCCCTCATCCCACTCCCCCACGATGCGGTTGAGCGCAAGGTTGAGTGTCTTCTCTTGGGGGAGATCAAGATCAACGACCACAACGTCGACATGCTTGTGGCCGAGGTGCTTGAGCACACTGAGCCTCTGGTGGCCACCCACGACATGGCCCGTGCGGCGGTTCCACACGATCGGCTCGACGGTGCCGAATGTCTCGATGCTGCGGTGGAGCTTCTCGAAGGTGGGATGACCCAGCGTGAGCTCAACGCGAGGGTTGTACGGCGCGGGCTTGAGCGCCGAGATGGCAACCCGACGCAGCTGCATCGGGCTGACTTGCTGCGAAGCCTGCGAACGTGCGTGGTTCTTGGAGCGACCTCTAGGCATGACATGTCTCCTGGCTGTGCGAGCAGCCATGTGCCGGAACTTGTCACTGATCGCTCGTGCGCGACCCCTCTCGTGACGGCGCACCGAATGCACTGAGCACTCCGCAGGAGAACACCTCCCGCGAGCACGCTCGGGCGCACTCCGTCATGCGGGCGCGGCACACCACGATGCAGGCCCTAAGGCACTACACGAAGCGGCAACCCGCACAACGACTCGATCAGCGATGGATGAACTTGTGATTGGAAGACACGCTCGTTGGCATCGGCGTCGGCATTCCGCCTGAGCCTTGCCTGCGGGAGCTTTCCATTCCCGCCCTACCGCGTCGCCGGTATTCCACCGGGCTTCTGGGCTCGGGCATTCCACCCTCGTCCAGACCATTTGGCCGCACGTGCAGCGCGGTCAAGTGCAAGAAGACTAACCGAGATCACCGGCAGCGTCAAGCGATCTGTTGATTCGTCACCGAACGTGAGAAACCAACTCGACGAATGCACGCAGGGTCGCGTGCCGACTCTCTGCAGGGCGCGATGGGTTCGTTTGACGCCAACCGAGCACAACTGGGGCTCGGCTCCGCGCTCCGGTTTGCGCGGGCAACTCCGAACCCGCTATTCCGCCTGGGCGTCGACGCTGGGCTGTGGCATGGGTTCCACACGGTTCGGCTGAGGGTGACTCTTGCGGTGCTCGTAGTAGTACCAGAACTGTGCGAGCAGCCGGTCGTCTGGTTTCATCTCTGACCACTCAGCTGGCCCCATCCGACGATCCTCGGATACCCAGTTCTCAATGACGATCTTGGCCATCTCGTCTACATCGACAAGGAGATCAAGTGATTCCAAATCGTCTAGACTCACATCACCCGGCATCGGGACGATCTCGCCGAAACGGGCGAGCGGTTGCGCCAGGAGTTGCAGCATACGGATAGCGATGTTGCCGTTACTCCGCATATGGGGCACAAAGCGATCATGAACCAGTTGGCGGCCACCCGCTCTGGCCACGCCATAGAGCGTCTCGAACTTCCAGCGCCGTTCAAGATCAAGCTGCGGATGGCCCGTCCTGACGTGGCAGTCGTATCGCGCGAGAAACGCTGCTCGCAAGTCTTTCATCGACCCCTCTGCAACGAGCGCCCGAGACTTGACTGGGTCTGGGTGCGGCGGATCGACCACTCGCATGAACGCTGACGCGAACCACATCTCCTTGCTGTGCGCGAGAACGTCCTTAGCTGCTCGCAATCGCTCAGGCTCGGACTCGATCTGGCGACAGAGGATCGCGGCAAGCAACGCCGCTTCAATGCCGGGGTGATGTCGGTCCTGAAGTGAGAACGGCTCTTCGAATCGGTCGCTGAGCGTGGCGAGCATGGTCGCGATCCGCACCGCGGATGGACCGGCGATTGACGTGTGCCGCTCGTTCAGCTTAAACACCAGCATGGTCTGCTTGAGTGGTTCGAGCTGCCTGTCGAGAAGCGTTCGCAGTTGTGTCGCGTTGTCGCTCGCGGCCGCGTCGAGTATCTCTTCGATGTCCGCATCGGCAACGTCCGAAGAACCAATGGCGTAGGCGAAGTAGCGTGGGCCGTACGCGGGCGAGCAGACGCGACAATCTCGCGTCCATTGCTTCACCGACTCGTGGCCGAGGATGAATCCTGTCGTTGAGAAATGGTAGCGAGGGAACGTCGTCTCAACCAAGCGCTCCATCGCTTCAACCTCAGCTCTCTCCATCCCATGTTTCGTGGCAGCCAACAAGTCGTCCTGAGGTGATCCTCCGTGTCGTCGCTCGATCTCGCCGACCGGAACACCGATGAAGATGTGTTGATTCGCGCGGATAGTCTCGTATACAGGGGCGTAGCAGGTGCGAAGTGCCTCAACGAGGAGCAGATCGACGGTGTTTACTTCGTTCGCCAGGAGCGGCATCGCAAATCGCACTGCGTTGAGGTACTGGGCAACGTGCCGCGGCGTTCTGAGTCTGCGTGCAATGCCATCTTGATACGCCCATTCCCAACGGAGTCTGTCGGGGTCGGAAAGGGTGAGTCCGAGACCTTGAAGAATGTCGCCCAACCCTGACATGCACGCACGATCGAGATCGCGACGGGAAGCGGGTGGGAGAGCAACCGGAATCTGAATGATCTTCTCAAGGAACCTCCGCCCTGCCTCGGCATCGCCATCGACCAACGTCGCGCCAATCGTCCGAGCGACCATCTCGCGGTCGAACGCGAGCACATAGACCACGTTTGGCAGATCAGCGCATGCCTTAATGAGCCGAAAAAGCGTGGCGACCTCGGAAGATTCGAGACGATCGATGTCGTCAACGAACACAATGATCCGCTTACCCAGCGCCTTGAGCTCTCTCTTCAGTCTTTCGCGGAGCACTTCAAGCGTCGTGTCGGCGTGGGTACCTGCGACATCGGCGACTTTGTTCGCAGGGTCGTAGACCATTCCAACCCACTTACCGTACTTTGCGATCGTGGCTGCAATGTTCTCGCCCTTGGTCTTAAGCCCGGTCTGCACGGTCGCCGCAAGGACACTGAAGAACTCCGACAGCATCGCATCGTGTTGAAGGAATCTCCAAGGGTTGAACCATGCAACCTCCGTCGATGGGTCTTTCTTGAGCGCGTGCTCGACGAAGCGAAGCACGCTGGTCTTGCCGTCGCCCCACGGCCCGTGTAGGCCGATCACGTAGCATTCGTCGCGTGGCAGGGAGATGATCGATTTCGCAAGGCCATCGGCAAACGCTTGACGGCTGTACAAATCTTGGGAGGGGTGCGAAACCGGCTGGTCAGCACGGTAGTGCGGAAGCGAAGCCTTCGGTGGCTGAGTGGTCATAGATGCCGGATCATACTTTATCGAAAGACCCACTGCTGCGTTTCAGTTCAGGAACGAGGAAACGCAGTCGGCAACGGAGATTCACGTATCCCTAGTCAAGCCTTCTGCTCGTCATCCTCATCTTGAAGGGGCGGTGGACGGTCCACACGAGAATCTGAGACCGAACCTCCATCGGGCTCGTCGTCGACGTCTACGGAAGCGAGAGGGCACGCGGAACAGTCAGATGTCCGAAGAACGCGTTACCTCTCAACGTGCCTCGCGTATCGCCATCTGTGTGCGTGCCCAGGACTTCCAGGTGTCGGACTCGCCGCGCATGGCGATCTCCCTGAGCATGCCGGCCGTGCGGTCATCGGTGCGACCGGTGCGGACCTGCAGCGAGGCCATCGCCTGCATGCTCGGAAGGTGCTCAGGGTAGAGCTCGAGGGCGGAGGCATAGGCATCCAGCGCGTCGTCGGTGCGTCCGGCGGCCTCGAGGGTCATGGCGAGGTTCATGCGCGGATCGGGATGCCCGGGCATCAGCTTGCGAGCCCACTCAAACTCCGAGGCGGCTCCGTAGAGATCGTCCCTCCGGAGCAGGAGCACGCCGAGGTTGTTGTGGGCTGGTCCGCAGTAGAGATCGGCGGCGAGGGCCTTGCGGAGGAGGTCCTCGGCCTGTGCAGGATCCTTGTCCATGAGATCAGACGCCTGCTCGTTGAGGCGCCCGGCGAGGGTGGAGTCGCGATCGGCCTCGGTGAGCGGGTTGTATGGATCGGATCGCGGCGTGGTGGCGCAGCCGCCGACGCACGCAAGAGCCATAGAGGTGATCGCGATGAATGCGCACGCCGGGGCTCGACCGGCGTGAGCGCCGCGCGCGACGCGCGGGACAGGATCGTGGATCGGGCTAGAGATCGGCGGCAGTTGGCGTGTGGCGTGGGGCATGTCGTGGGGTGCTCATGGTTGAGAGGCTGCGCTCGCGTCGGCATCGTCGTGGGGGTCGAAGGCGATGGACTCGACGACGAGGACGGCGCGGATGGGGAGATCGGAGCCGGGGGTGATCTTGGCCCCCGCATCGGGTGCGAGGTCGATGGAGGTGAGCGTCCACGCGGGATGGCGCGAGCGCCACTCGGCGATGAAGCGACCGATCTCGGGGAGCGTGACGGACTGAAGTGCCAGGGTGGCGCGAACGCGGAGCGCCGTGCCGGCCTCCGAACGCTGGACGACGGACTCGGGTGAGAGCCCTGCGAGCGAGGACTGGCCGAGCCCGGCGGCGGCGAGGACGGCGGAGACGCGTGCCGCGAGCGTCAGTGAGCCTGCTTGCTCGCCATCGGTTCCGTGCGCACCCTCCGCGGCGAGAGAGGCCCGGAGCGCGTGCAGTCGCTCGATGTCGGCGACAACAGCGAGCGCGCGTGCCCGCTCGCGGCGGGCGAACCGGGCGGAGTCTGACGCGCGGAGCGAGACCGGG
Source organism: Phycisphaerales bacterium (assembly GCA_026647565.1). Classification (GTDB taxonomy): domain Bacteria; phylum Planctomycetota; class Phycisphaerae; order Phycisphaerales; family UBA1924; genus JAHBWV01. Next base: position 16,665 of record JAPKGU010000084.1, read on the forward strand.
ATGGCGGCGAGGGTGACCAGCGCGGCGAGCACGCACCAGAGCACCGGCACCATCGGTCGTGCCGCCGCTCGTGGAGCGTTGACCGGTTCGCGGAGGGGATCGGCGTGGGTCTGGTTCATTGGCCTACCTCGCTGTTCGCGATAGGTACGAGTTCCAGTGAAAGGCGTGTCGCGTCACCGACGGAGGTGAGACGCG
>JAPKGU010000085.1 GCA_026647565.1 Phycisphaerales bacterium
AATCGAATCGCAATGTTCAAGTGCAGCGAGGCTTCGCATCACATGGGTGGACACGCTGATCGGGGCAGGAACTCGAATGCGCCGCAGGTATTGAGCCTGAAAACGAAGCCAGCCACTTCGCATCTTGACGCCATAGACCCACACAAAGAACTTCGCCAATGACGATCGGAGCACCGTTCGAAGCGCCCGCAGGTCCCAGTAGTCAGAGACGACGTAGTAGAGGTTGTGATGCGGGTAGAGTCGGCCTGGTTCGAAAACGATGTGGTTGGACGCCTTGATGTCCGGAATCAGCAGTTTTGGGGTTGTCGAAAGGCTCGGGTATATGCGGTCGATTGTGCGAAACCACCGGTCGGGGTTGCGCTTGCTGACGTTGCGTGCCTCGATGCGCTTTCGGTGCAGTTCAAAATACCGTCTGGCGCGAGGGTAATCGGAAAGGCTGATCAACTCCGAAGTCGCCTCCGACTTGAACGGGTTGATGACGCAGCGCCCCTGCCATTCGACGCTTCCTGACAGGATGTCGGCGGTCGTGGCCAATGGCACAAGAAGTTCAGGCTCGACCTCTTCAAATCCTCGATCAACGATGAAAATGCCGTCGGCACCGGTAGCAACGCCGATTCCGACCTTGGTGCCAGACGCGGTCGAGCCAAGCGTTGGGAACTCAGTTTCTAGCCGGCGGATGAGCGCCAAATGCTCCGGGCTCTCCGTGATCCACGGTTCCTCACCGTCGAACCACTCTTCGTACTCATGGACGGCTGCGGTGGCAACCGGTTGACGCGCCGAGGATCGGAACGCGGCGCGTACGTCGTTACACTCGATGGCGCTTGCCGATTCCATCTGGGCAAACTTCACGCGCCCCGTTTTCCCGCGCCCAATCACGAAGATGCCTGGATACGCCAACACCTCGGGATCAAACGGGGAGGTGTTCGCCAGATCGATCATGTGCGTCAACTTGTAGTCCGACACGATCAGGGACCGCAGTTTCTGACCGTATCGATTCCGGGCAAACCGATTCGGGCAAATGTAACCGAGGACGCCTTGGTCGGAAAGCAGGCCAAGCCCCTTCTCGATGAACGCCATATACAGGTCGGCGCGGTCGAAGAAGCAGGCAAACCGCTCCCGATAGAGTTCGAGGTCGTGTCTCGGAATTGCCTCCTGACGCACATACGGTGGGTTTCCTACCACGACATCGAAGGGCGCTGGCAGATCAGCGATCAGAAAGTCCTCGTTCGATACCCAGCCCTTTGCGATCCGACTGGCGGTTCGAGCCGGCGCACCAAATTCCCGCAGCAAACCCGCCAGGCGCTCCGTCGTTCGCATCGCCAACGCGGCGTCCTTCTCAACTGCACAGAGACAGTCTGAGATCGATTCGAGGTCCACGTTGCTTGGCGGCAGGGAATCGAGGAGTCGTCGTGCGGCCTCGCAAACGAACGCACCATCGCCGCACCCGGGATCGAGCAGTCGCAACTGGGAAAGGTCGCGGTCGCTCGTGTAGCCGCAGAGGTCGAGGATCAAGTCCACGATGTGTGGCTTCGTGAACACCTGCCCGTGACGGCCGATGCTCGGGTCCTCATCGATCTTTGCAAACACTCGAACGGTGCTCATACGGCCTCCAGAATCGTCGGGCGAAGGATACCATACAAAATCCAGACAATCCAGCCCTGGGAGGCATGGGCTGCGGCACGTGCCGTTGGGGGGTCTCCGTTTGGAGAGTATCCGAGTTCCGCAACGCGCGAGCGGCTGAGACCGCAGGTAGGAAGGAGAGGCGGGGGCACTGCCGATGACATTCGGAATATGTCGTTACTCTTGACTTGACTCATGCAGAACGATGTGTACCCTTCTTCGGTAAAGACCAAGGAGCGTGCTATGGACGACAAACAGATCATCGCGATGCAGAAAGTGGTTGAGGCGCTGGGCGGTTTGGACGAAGCCGATTTGCGGGTGGTTCTCGGATTCATCGGGATGCGGTATGGTGGCCTCAAGACCACCGCTGCTCCCGCTGCCGGGGGCATTGCCGAAGCCGCCGGATCGGCAAGTGGAAACGGCACGGCCGCGGTTCCCACCACCTTCGACGCCTTCCACGACCTGTACCACGCGGCGAATCCCGCGACGGAGGCGGAGAAGGCGCTGGTGGCTGGCTACTGGGTGCAGGTATGCCAGCAGAATGATGGCTTCGACAGTTTCACGGCCAACTCAGCGCTGAAGGGCATGGGCTACACGGTGAGCAACATCACCCGCGCTCTTGATGCGCTCATGGCCCAGGAGCCCAAGTACGTCATGCAGATCAAGAAATCCGGCACGGCACGTCAGGCCCGAAAGGTCTACAAGTTGACGACCGCAGGACTGAAGCGCGTGACCGAGATGTTGAACACGCCGAAGGACTGAAAGGAGGTGAACGCCATGAGCGCATCCATCAGGAGGGCCGCTGGTCTCCCGTTGATTCCGTCGCCGCCGACGCGGGGACCCATGAGCCAAAAACCATAACCGCCGCTTTCGCGGCGGTCAGGCGACAAACTAGTTTCCGCTGGAACACGGCTGAAAAGCCGTGTTCCGGCTTGCACGATTGTAGGCGACCAAAGCGCCCCCGCTACCGAGCCTGCACGCCCGTCGAACTCCAAGTGAATCGAGTGGGTGTCAGACGGGTAAGCAGTGTGGACACGCTCCTGCCCAACACCGACCAGATCAACCAGACCACCTTCACGCCCGGCCCCACGAGCGCCACGTCGATCACCGTCGACAACGGCTCTCGCTTCCAGGTCGGTGATCTTGTGCGCCCCGGTTCCTCCGGAGAGGTCATGCTCGTCACCGCCGTCGCGACGAACACGCTGACGGTGGTGCGCGGGTACGGCGCCACGACCCCGACGGCGCTCGCCAACGACATGGTCCTCACGATCCTCGGAAACGCCGCGCTCGAGGGCGCCGACGCATCCGCCGCTCGCTTCACCAGCCGCCTCAGGAAGCGGAACTACACGCAGATCCTCGCCGCCACCGTCGAGGTCTCCGGCTCCATGCAGGCCGCACGCGCACACGGCGTCGCCGACGAGATGGACTTCCAGAAGCAGGAACGCACCCGCGAACTCCTCCGCGATCTGGAGAACTGCGTCATCAACGGTGTCGCCCCCGCCGCAGACCCCCAGGGGTCCTCCACCGTCCGCAGGTCCATGAACGGCCTGCTCCGCATCGTCCAGACCAACCGCTTCGTTCCCGGCGTCGGCGGCATGCCCTCCGGCGCCGGCGCCGGCGACGTGCTGAACGAGGAGGTGCTGAACGCCGCCCTGCGACGCGTGTGGGAACAGTCCGCCGCGACCATCGACACCATCGTCGTCGGCGGCTCGCAGAAGCGACGCATCAACGCCTTCGCCACCGCCGCCCGCTCGTTCCTGCCCGAGGAGACGCGCTATCGCGACATGGTGAGCGTGTACGAGTCGGACTACGGCGTCTGCCGCGTCATCCTCTCCCGCTGGATGCCCCAGGACCACGCACTCCTGCTCGACTCCTCGCGCATCGAGGTGCTCCCGCTCACGGGCCGCTCGTTCCACTTCAAGCCGCTCGCGCCGCGAGGCGATGCCCACACGGGACAGGTCATCGGCGAGTACACCCTCGAGTGCCGCAACGAGAACGCACACGCCATCATCGCCGGCCTCGCCGCCTGATCCCGGCGCCTCGCGGGGTGGGAGCGCCCCGTCGCACGCCGCGTCCGGCACACCCGCCGGCCGCGGCGATTCCCGACCTCGTGACCTCCTGACTTCGTGACCTCCCGGAGTATCCCATGCTCACCACCGACGCCGATCTCGCACGCATCGAGCAACAGGCCTTCATCGAGGCCCAGCACGCCGGACAACGCCTCACACGGGGCACCGTCACCATCGCCGGCACAACGCTCACGGCCGTCGGCGTCGATGTGGCGTTCGATGCCGCATCGCTCGCGCCCGGCCACGTCGCCGTCGTGGATGGTCAGACGCTGGAAGTCGTCGAGCGGACCAGCGCCACCACGCTCACGGTCTCCCGCATCCGGCCGGCGGGCGAGTCGACGCTCCGCCCTCCCTCGCCCGTCACGAACAAGCCGATGCACGTCGTGTCCTTCGCCCCGCAACGCGCGATCGCACACGCCCAGGCCCTGCGCTCCATCGGCATCGATCCCGACGCCGAGATCGCCGACGAACCGGGCGTCGACGCGATCGTGAATCCCGGCGCAGTCGCACGCCTCGAGGCCCTCGCGGCACTCCGCCTCATCTGGCTCAGCGCCTCCCTCAACGCCGGCAGAGACTCCGACGCCTCGCTCCGCGCCGATCGCTACGCCCAGCTGCTCTCACGCGAACGCGACGCCACGGCCGTGTACCTCGACCTCGATGGCGACGGCACGCCCGACTGCTGCCGCAGGCCGGGCATCGTGCAGCTTGACAGGTCATAGCGCCGCAACACGTGCCGCCTTGCTGATGTGCTGCCCTGCTGCTCTCCAAAGGGAGTCCCCATGCTTCTTCTCTCACCCCGCACCGTGACTTTCGCCGCGACGCTCTGGCCGAATGTCGCCCTCGTCGCGATCGATCGGGAGGCCTCGCGCCCGCTGCTTGACTACACCGACGCCGGCCCCCATCCGACCTTCGCCGACGCGCCGGAGCAGGTGACGCGCATCCGGATCGTGCAGGAACTGGCCTCGGAGGACCTCGGCTCGCCCCGCCCCGGCGAGCTTGGCACGCTCGAGCTGTTCACCTCCCCCACCGCGACCAACCGCCCGCGCACGCGCCTCTCCGCCATCGCCTGCGTCGAGTCCGTCACGCACGAGGTCTCCCTCAAGAGGGGCACGCTCCGCACCATCACGCTCGTCGCGCTCTCCCCCGACGGCGCCGCCGACCCGATCACGACAGAGGGAGCAGACTGACTCGATCCGACCTGGCCCTTCGACCATGTGCGATCTGGCCCTCTCTCTCAGGGAACTCCGCCATGCCCTCCACATTCAAGTCGCTCGCACTCTTCGCCGGCCCGCACCGCTTCGCGCTCGCGAAGCAGGGGCACCTGGTCGTCGCCGACTTCGCCATCGGGGGCTTCGGTCCCAACTCGTACCCGCTCGGCCTCGTCGAGCTTGAGGTCACTGTCACCGGACGCCTGGTCGCATCGAGCGAGTCGGCGCTCTGGGCCCTGCGCGACGCGATGACGGCCCAGCTGCTCGATCCGCCCACGCCCGGCGCCCTGATCGACTCGCACGGACGCTCGTGGACCGACATGTCGTTCCACGCATACATCGAGGGCGACCGAACCGATCGCGCCCGTCTCCACTCCATCTCCTACGAGGCCCGCTTCCGCCGATTCAACACCCTCGCCTTCACGCCCCCGACCTCCTGACTCCGTGTCTTGCGCCTTTGTGCCTCAGTGCCTTCCCCATGGACCCCGCCACGCTCACATCTCTGACGCCCTTCGGTGCCGCGGGACTCATCGCGTTCCTCTGGCTGACGGAGCGTCGCGCATCGGCGGACCGCGAGCGCCAGCTCACGCAGGCCCACGAGCGCCTGGTGCGCCAGCGCTCGGAGATCGCCCTGCTCGTCGGGGTCGTCCGCGACAACACGCGGGCCATGACCGCGCTCGAGAGCGCGATCCGGGAGGCACGCGCGCCCGCGCGCGCCGCCGCCGACGCCGCCTGATCCCCCGCGCCCAGGCCCGGCGCCCGGACATCGCCCCCCTTCTCAGCGCCACCCGGAACGAGCCCCGATAGACTCTCCCCTCACATGGGCGACCCCGCGCCGACATCCCGGCACACCCGAAGCATCCCGCCCCTCGTGCGCGCTCCCGCCGCCATCTGCGCCGGAATCCTCCTGGTCGGGCCCCTTGCCTCCTGCCGCTTCAACCCGCAGGTTCGTACCGTGATCCGGGGAGATGTCGACCCCACCGGGCGCGCGTGGCCCTTCGCGCCCACCGAAGCGCGGATCTACCCCCTCACCCGCCTCGACCGGGACGCCTCCGGCCAGCCCGTGATCATCGTCTATCTCGAAACCGTCGATCGCTGGGGCGACTTCGCCAAGGCCCTCGGCGCCTTGGAGCTCCGCGTCTACGCCAGCGACCGCGCCATCTCCTCCAGCCCGGAGACCCTGGAACTCTCCTGGCCCGGCATCAGCATGTCCAACCTCGAAGAGAACGCCGCCTGGTACGACCCCGCCAGCAAGATGTACCGCTTCACGCTCGGCGGACTCTCAAGGTCCGGACGCGTCTACGACGCCGCCAAAGCCCTGCTCGATCGCGAGGCCTCCTCCCCCAGGCAACGCCTGCGCGTCGCCGCTTCGATCACTGCCGTCGGACCCGACGGCCGCGAGATCCTCCTCCAGGACTCATACGTCATCGAGCGCTGAAGCCGGCCTGCACCTTTCCCCCGCCGGGTCTGTACCCTAGTGACCATGTCCACACACCCCTCCCCCGCGCGCCGCGCGGCCTCCGTTCTGTCCGCTCTCTTCCGAGTTGCCTCTCTCGCCGCCGCCTGTGCCGGCGCAACGATCGTCGCCGGCGCCTCGAGCGCCCAGCCGACCGGCACGTCGCCGCTCATCCCCAAACCCGAAGCGATCCGCGACGCACGCCCCACCTGGCACGCGCTCGTTGACGCCACCGTTCACGTGTCACCGACCGAGACGCTCACGCACACCACCGTGATCATCAAGGACGGTCGCATCGTCGACCTGATCGGACCGCACGTGTCGGACGTGCGCTCGATGGACGGCTGCCGCATGTGGGACGCCAGCGACCTGCACGTCTACGCCGGGTTCATCGAACCATTCCTCGAAGTCGAAGCCCCCGCGCCCGACCGCGGCGCCCCGGGCGTCCACCAGAATCCCAACGTCACGCCCCAGCGCAGCGCCCTCGATGGTGTCGGCATCGACGCCGAGACACGCAAGACGCTCCGCTCACTCGGGTTCACCGCTGCCGCCATCTCCCCGATGCGGGGCAACCTCCGCGGCACCGCGGCCCTTGTCTCCGTCGCCGACGTTCCGGGTGAGTCCAGCGCCGACCGCCCCCCCGTCTATCGGAATGGCGTGTACCACGCCGCGTCCATCAAGTCCGGCGAAGCGGGATTCCGCGTCTACCCGTCGAGCCAGATGGGCGCGATCGCGCTCGTCCGCCAGACGCTGCTGGACGCGGACCATCGCGCCGAGCAGGTGAAGCGGGGCGTCGCCTCCGAGCCGTGGTCGTGCCTCGACGCCCTCGCCGACAAGAGCATCCCCCTCGCCTTCGACGTCGAGCACGAGCTGGAGTCGCTCCGCGCCGCCAAGATCGGCCAGGAGTTCGGCAGGCCGACCATCCTCATCGGCTCGGGCACCGAGTACAAACGCCTCGACGCCATCGCCACGGACGGCAACGCCACCATCATCCCCCTGAGGTTCGCCAAGACCCCCCAGGTCGACTCCATCTCCAAAGCCGACGAGATCGACCTGCGCGACCTCATGGCATGGGAGCAGGCGCCCACCAATCCGAGGCGTCTGGATGAGAAGGGGCTGACCGTCGCGCTCACCAGCAGCGAGCTCGAGTCCCGCAAGGACTTCGTGCCAAACCTCCGCAAGGCGATCAACCACGGGCTGAAGGAGGATCGCGCCCTTGCCATGCTGACCACCAACCCCGCGAAGATGCTCGGCGTCGAGTCCATGCTCGGCACGGTCGAGAAGGGGAAGGTCGCAAACCTGATCGTCGCCGACGGACCGATCTTCGCCAAGAAGACGAAGGTCCGCGACGTCTGGGTCGACGGCACGCGCTACGAGATCACCCCCGAGAAGCCCAAGGGAATCGACGGCACGTGGGACTACACCTTCGGCATGGGCGCCGATCAGGACGGCGCCATCGTCGTCGAGGTCGCCGACGACGGAAAGGTCAGCGTCAAGAGCGAAGAGACAACGAACAGCGAAGGCAAGAAGGAAGGCGGCGAGAAGGCCCGCAATGTCTCCTACAAGAACGGCGTCCTCTCCTACGTCGTCGACGTCGCCGAGGAGGACGGCGCCTCCTCCATCGTCGTCACCGCAACGCTCATCGGCGACAAGATCAGCGGCAGGGTCATGATCCCCGGCGTCGGCACCATGCCCTTCACCGGCTCGCGACGCCCCCCCACGCCCAAGACCCCCGCTCAGAAAGTCGCGGGCACATGGATGGTCACCGAGGCCGACGGCAAGCCCGTCCTCCCCGACGCCCCCGACCTCCCCCGCGCCGAGATCAACGACAAGGGCGAGATGACCATCCTCGTCGGCGAGGCCAAGAGCCAGGCGACCGACGTCGTCATCGAAGAAGGAAAGATTTCCTTCGCGTACGAGAACGACCCCTTCGGCGACCCCGGCATCGTCAAGGACACCGCGACCATCGCCAACGACGAGATGGTCGGCCAGTCCCTGATGCCCGACGGCACCATCCACACCTGGAAGGCACGGAAGAAGGGCGCCGACGACGACGAGAAGCCCGCCGAGACCCCCGACCTGCCCGGCTATCCCTTCGGTCCGTACGCGCTCAGGCAGCTCCCGGCACAGGGCAACGTCGCCATCACCAACGCCACCGTCTGGACCAGCGCCGACGCGGGGATCATCGAGAACGGCGCCGTCCTCATGTCCGGCGGCAAGCTCGTCTACGTCGGCCCCGCCGCCTCCATGCCCCGCTTCGACGACTCCTACACCGTGATCGACGCCTCCGGCAAGCACGTCACGCCCGGACTCATCGACTGCCACTCCCACACCGGGCTCTTCCGATGGGGCGTCAACGAGTTCGCCACCAACATCACCGCCGAGTGCGCCATCGGCGACACCACCGACACCGACACCATCAACTGGTACAGGCAGCTCGCCGGCGGGCTCATCGCCGCGAACCAGCTCCACGGCTCGGCCAACCCGATCGGCGGCCAGTCGCAGACCGTCAAGCTCCGCTGGGGCGTCCAGCACCCCGATCAGATGCACGTCGAGGACGCCAAGCCCGGCATCAAGTTCGCGCTCGGCGAGAACGTCAAGCAGTCCAACGGGCAGGGGAGCAGCCGCTACCCGCAGACCCGCATGGGCGTCGAGGCGATCATCCGCGACCGCTTCCAGCAGGCGAAGGAGTACGCCGCGTCGTGGGCCAGGTGGAACGCCTCGGACAAGAGCGGCCTGCCCCCGCGGCGCGACCTGCAACTGGAGGCGCTCGCCGAGATCCTCGCCGGCGAACGCCTCGTTCACTGCCACAGCTACCGCCAGGACGAGATCCTGATGCTCTGCCGCGTCGCCAAGGAGTTCGGCTTCAGAATCGGCACGTTCCAGCACGTGCTGGAGGGGTACAAGGTCGCAGAGGCGATCAAGGAGGTCGCGATCGGCGCCTCGGCCTTCAGCGACTGGTGGAACTACAAGGTCGAGGTGCAGGACGCGATCCCGCACAACGGCGCCCTCATGCACTTCGCCGGCGTCAACGTCTCCTACAACAGCGACGACGACATGCTCGCGACGCACATGAACCTCGAGGCGGCCAAGGCCGTGCGCCACGGCAACGTGCCCCCCGCCGAGGCCTTGAAGTTCGTCACCATCAACCCGGCCAAGCAGCTCATGATCGACGGCCGCACCGGCTCGCTCGAGGTCGGCAAGGACGCCGACGTCGTCATCTGGTCCCGCGATCCGCTCACCGCCACCGCCCGCTGCGAGGCGACCTACGTCGACGGACGCGAGATGTTCACGCTCGCGAAGGATGCAGAGATGCAGAAGCAGGCCGCCCAAGAGCGCACCCGACTCATCAAGAAGCTCCTCGCCCTCGACGCCAAGCCCAAGAAGCCCGACGGCGATTCCGCTTCGGGCGACACGCCCCCGGGCAGCGCCGGCGGCCCGCCGGGAGGCCGGCGCCGCGGCCCGCGCCCCGAGACCCTCACCGAGATCTCCGGCGGCATGTGGGGCGTCGGCTCCACCGCCGGCGACTGCGGCATCACGCAAATGGACGCACTGATCCGGCACACGGACGGCGTCGCCGGAGGTGCACGATGAGAACCAACACGATCTTTAGGGCGGCGCTCGCCCTCGCCGCCGGAACCGTGATCGCCGCGTCGGCGCTCGCCCAGGACCTGGGCATCAAGGCCCCGCCCCAGAACCGGCCCATCGCCATCACCAAGGCGACGATCCACCCCGTCAGCGGACCCGCCATCACCAACGGACACGTCCTCTTCGACAAGGGCAAGATCACCTCGGTCGGACCCGGCGACGGCGTCCTGCCCCTCGGCACGCTCGTGATCGAGGCCAAGGGCAAGCACGTCTACCCAGGCCTCTTCGGCGCGTACTCGCAGATGGGACTCTCCGAGATCGGCTCCGTCCGCGCCACCGAGGACCACAACGAGACCGGCGACGTCACGCCCGAGGTCTTCGCCGCCGTCTCCGTCAACCCCGACTCCACGCTCATCCCCGTCACCCGCGCCAACGGCATCCTCCTCCAGGGCGTCTTCCCGACCTCCGGGCTCATCCCCGGTCGCGTCAGCGTCATGCAGATGGAGGGATGGACCCACGAGGACATGACCGTCGACGCCGACGCAGGGCTGGTCGTCGGCTTCCCACAGACGCGCCAGGCCCAGAACATCTTCGGACGCGCCGACGAGGGCGGGCAGCGGCGACTGGACGAGGCGTTCGAGAACCTCGAGGAACTCTTCAAACGCGCCCGCGCATACCGCCAGGCCCGCGCCACCGACGCCAACCTCCCCGTCGATGCACGCCTCGAGGGAATCCTCGGCGTTCTGCCCGAAGCGGCGGAGACCAGCGCCGGCCAGAACCCCGTCTACCTCATGGCCAACGAGGTCGAGCAGATCGAGGCCGCAGTCCGATGGGCGATCGAACGCAAGCTCAAGCCCGTCATCGTCGGCGGGCGCGACGCACACCTCGTCGCCCCGCTCCTCAAGCAGCACGACGTCCCCGTCATCATCGTCGCGACGCACAAGTTCCCCAAGCGCACCGACTCGCCCTACAACGAGTCCTACACCCAGCCCGCGCTGCTCGAGAAGGCGGGCGTCCGCTGGGCGATCGCCAGCGGCGAAGAAACCCCGCACGAGCGCAACCTCCCCTACCACGTCGCCCAGGCCCTCGCCCACGGCGAGCCACTCGGCCTCACGCACGAAGCCGCGGTGAAGAGCATCACGCTCACGCCGGCGCAGATCCTCGGCGTGTCGAATCGCGTCGGCTCGCTGGAGGTGGGCAAGGACGCGACGCTCATCATCACCGATGGCGACCCACTGGAGGTCCGCACCCACACGGAGATGGCGTTCATCCAGGGCAAGACGCTCGACATGAGCACCAAGCACACGGCACTTTACAAGAAGTACCTCGAGAAGTACCGGCAGCTGGGGCTGATCCGGAGGTAGGGTCGGCACCCCCAAGCCACGGCGTCGTCGAGCCGCGAGTCAGCAGCGTCTCGTGCGCGCTGTTCCATACGTCACCAAAAGGAAACGCCCATTGATGGGCGTTCGTGGGAGGTCCGTGGACCTTGCCCCGCGCGGATTTCCTTACCGTGATAAGCGGAAGGGCCGCTCTGATACACTTTCCTCATATTAGCTGACGCTTTATGTCGCTGTCAAGCGGGAGGAACGCATGAACGCGAATGAAAGAGGCCTTTGGATCCTTGGCATCGATCTCGGGGTCGCATCGATCGGCTGGTCTGTTGTTGGCCTGGACTCATCCGGTGCGCCGGCGAAGATCCACAAAGCGGGCTCCCATCTCTTTGAGCCAGGAACCGACGGGACCGATCTTGATCGTCTTCGGGGTGCGGATCAGCCACGAAACACCGCAAGGCGAACCGCTCGACAACAACGCAGACAGGCGTGGCGTCGGTGGCGACGCAAGCGAACGCTGATTCACGCCTTGATCAAGCACGGCTTGCTCCCGCAACCCGACACCGAGCTCCGCACGGCCGATGATCTATGCCGCTATCTGGGGAACCTCGACCGACAGATCATGCCGCGATGGGTTGGTACTCATGATGATCAGCAGCGGTGGACATACCGGATCCGCGCCGCCGCAGCAATCCGTGAGGTCGACCGACTTGACTTCGGACGCGCTATCTACCAACTCGGCCAACGCCGCGGCTTCAAGTCAAATCGACGTGCCGATGCCCGAGCGAAAGCAGACGAGAAGAGCACCGTAAAGGCCGCCATTGGGGACCTCGCCATCAGGATCGCGGCTCACGATCCCCCCACGCTCGGCGCCTACCTCGCATCGCTGACTCCAGACGAGGTGAGGATCCGTCATCGCTGGACCGGCCGCGAGATGTACGAGCAAGAGTTTGATGCGATCTGGCAGAAGCAGCAGTCGCATCTCGGACTTTCGGAGGATGCTCGCAGAGAGATCCGCCGGGCGTTGTTCTGGCAAAGGCCCCTCAAGAGCCAGAAGCACACGATCGGCAGGTGCAGTCTGATTCCTACGGAGCGTCGCGCCCCGATCGCGTCTCGTGATTTCCAATCATTTCGCATCCTTCAGGCCGTAAACAACGTCGAAGTATCGGAGAACGATGCTCCCGCGCGGTCGCTCACGCAAGATGAGCGTCGGGCTCTCATCACGATTCTTGAGCGGTCCGGGGACACGAAGGTCGCACAGGCGAAGAAAGTCCTCGCTCTCGGCAAACGAAGCCGGTTCAACATCGAAGACGACGGCGAGAAAGAGATCGTCGGCAACCGCACTGATGCCAAGCTCCGCGACTCGATCGGCGAAGGCTTCGACTCATTGCCTGAAGAGACCCGAGACGCGCTTGTCCACGACCTTCGATCACTCCGTACGCCGGAGGCATGCCAGAGGCGCATGGCCCGGCACTACGGATTCTCGCAGGAGCAGGCCGCGGCACTGAGTGCGATCGAGCTCGAAGAGGGTTATGCCTCTCTCTCCCTCAAGGCCATCGCCCGCCTGATGCCCCACATGCGCGACGGTGTCACATATGCCGAAGCGCGAAAGCGAGAGTTCCCAGAGTCGTTCAGGGCTGTTGAATCTGCGGACTCACTGCCTCCGGTCACCGACGCGTTCGAGGACCTGCGCAATCCTGGCGTCATCCGCGCACTCACGGAACTCCGCAAGCTCGTGAACGCACTGGTACGAGAGCACGGCAAGCCGGCTCGAATCAGGATCGAACTCGCTCGAGAGCTCAAGCACGGCGCGCATCGTCGCGAACAGATCCACAGGACGAACACCGCACGCGCCAAGCATCGCGATGGCATCGCCAAACAAATCGAGAAGGAGGCCCATATCAGCCGCCCGTCACGGGAAGACATCGAGAAGGTTCTTCTCGCGGACGAATGCGGCTGGCGCTGCCCATACACGGGAAGGCAGATCGAGTGGCGCACGCTCTTCGGGGCAAGTGCCCAGTTCCACATCGAGCACATCTGGCCACGATCCCGCTCGCTCGACGACAGCTTCCTCAACAAGACCCTCTGCTACCACGAGGAGAACATCGCAAGAAAGCACAATCGCACGCCTTATGAGGCCTACGGCGCCGACGATGGACGCTACGGCGAGATCATCGAGCGCGTCAGTGCATTCAAGGGCGACCTCCGGACCCGCAGAGCGAAACTCGAACGCTTCCTCGCACAGGAGATTCCCGAGGGGTTCACCAATCGCCACCTCAGCGACACGCGGTACATCGCCAAACTCGCGGCAGAATACCTCGCGCTGCTCTACGGCGGCCGAAGCGACCTTGAGGGCAATCTACGCATCCAGGCCACAAGCGGCGGACTGACCGCGTGGCTTCGCACCGGCTGGGGACTCTCCGGACTGTTCGGCGACACGCCGGACAAGAATCGTGACGACCACAGGCATCATGCGATCGACGCGATCGTCATCGGGCTTACCGATGGGCGAGCCGTTCAACTGCTCCAGCGTGCCGCGGCCAGCGCGGACGCCCGTTTCGCCCGGCGTGCGTTCGACGCGGTGGATGAACCGCTGCCCGGACTCCGCGATCAGGTTGAGCGGCTGATCTCGTCCGTGATCGTCTCGAATCAGATCTCGAAGCGCGCCCGAGGCGCGTTGCACGAGGCGACGATCTACAGCAAGCCCATCGGGGCAAAGCACCGAGTCCGGAAAGAACTCCAGAAACTCACTCCAAAGGAGATCGAAGAGGGGCGGCTGGTCGACAAGAGAGCACTCGCCGCGATCAGGGCGAAACTCGCCGAACTCGGACGTCCGGATCCGACACCGCAGCAACTCTCGCAGATCCTCGGGGATCCAAAGTATGCGCTGATGGTCCGTGGGTACGACGGGCGCATGGTCCCCCTTCGGCGTGTCCGCGTCGAGGTCGATGCCAAGCCGGATCGGATCGGGAAGGGATCGCAGGAGCGGTACGTCAAACTCGGCAGCAACCACCACACGGAAGTGTGGGAGGTGACAGACGAAAAGGGGCGGACGCGCTGGGAGCACACGACCGTCACGCTCATGGAAGCCCACCGCCGCAAGGCGGCGAAGCAGCCGATCGTCTGCCGCGAGGGCGGGGAAGGGCGAAGGTTCCTCTTCTCGCTCGCGAGGGGCGAACACATTGAGATGGATGATCCGAGAGACCCGGCGACGCGTCGCGTCTTCCGCGTGCTCTCCATCAGTGAGGGGGACATTGAGGTCCTGCCAACCCATGATGCCAGGCCATCGACGGAGCGCAAGAAAGAGCGCATCCGGATTACCGGATCAGGCGACTCAATGCGGAAGCTGTCGGCGTCGAAGGTCTTGGTGACCTATCTCGGCGAGATCCGCCGAGCCAACGACTGAGCGGCATATGGGCTCGGGTGCAGAACGAATACTCGATTTCTCCAGCGATGGAGCGTACCTCAGCGTGCGGTACGGCCAGCTCATCGTCAAGCGCGATGGGATGACGGACCTCTCCACGCCGCTCGCCGAGATCGCCGCGTTGATCCTCGCCAACGCACGAGTGACTTGCACGCAGTCCGTGCTCTCCGGGCTGATGGCCGAGGGTGCTGCGGTGCTCGTCTGCGACGATTCGATGCTCCCCAACGGCTTGATGCTCCCGCTCTCCGCGAACACGCTCCAGACCGAACGGATGATCGCACAGGCCTCCGTGACGGAGCCACGAAAGAAGCGGATCTGGCAGTCCATCGTGCGGGCCAAGATCATGGCCCAGGCATCGCTGCTTCAGATTCGGATCGGCGATGACGGCGGCCTGCTCACAATCGCGGCAGGGGTGCGATCGGGCGATGCCGGAAACGCCGAAGCGCACGCCGCACAACGCTACTGGCCGCGCCTCTTCGGAGATTCGAACTTTCGGCGCCGGCGTGATGCACCGGATCAGAACCGTCTCTTGAACTACGGCTACGCCGTGATCCGAGCCGCAGTCGGTCGCGCGATCTGCGCCAACGGGCTTCACCCCTCGCTCGGGGTCTGCCACCACGGGCGGTCAAACCCGTACTGCCTCGCCGATGATCTCATGGAACCGTGGCGCGTAATGATCGACGATGCCGTGGCTGAGATCGTCGGCCAGCACGGACCGGGCGTGGAACTCGATGCACACACAAAGCAACAGATCATCGGTGTGCTCCACGATCGACTCACGCACGAGGGAGAATCAAGAACAGTGATCGACTGGATCGGGCGCTCCGCGGCTTCCCTCGGACGCGCGATGTGCGGCAATGACGATGTGTCCAAACTCCGCGTGTTCTTTCCTGACGGACTGGTGCGATCGTGAAGAGGCGGCGGAATCGCAGCGCGAAGCATGCGGAACCGCGCTTCACGCCAGACGATGAGTACCCGCTGTTCTCGGGGTATCGTGCGATGTGGCTCTTTGCGATGTTCGACCTTCCCGTCGTCACAAAGGCAGAGAAGAAGCGGGCGGCACGATTCCGACGCGACCTGCTCCTACGCGGGTTCACGATGCTCCAGTTCTCCGTGTATGCTCGCCATTGCTCGAGCGAGGAGTTTGCTGATGGGATCAAGGCAGAAGTGCGAAGTGTCCTGCCCGATCACGGACAGGTCCGGCTCGTCGCGATCACCGATCGCCAGTTCGGAAAGATGGAGGTCTACCGCGGCAAAAGCGCGGGTCCGGCGGAGGAACCACCTCCCCAACTCATGCTTTTCTAGCCGCGACCCTGCCGTAAGTCTTGCTTGCAGAAGACCTTTCGGTCAGGGGAAGTGTACCAGAGCGGCCCTTCGCGGCAGACCACGGCCCGTGACTGACGGCGCGCTCAAGTCTGGTCAGTGTACCAGAGCGGCCCTTCGCGGCAGACCACGGCGACCTCGCCGGCACCTCCCGCGGCCACGTCAGTGTACCAGAGCGGCCCTTCGCGGCAGACCACGGCATGGAGATCGATGCCCTGCGCTCCCAGGGCAGTGTACCAGAGCGGCCCTTCGCGGCAGACCACGGCTTCTCCGCCTGGGTCGGCCCGAAAGGGCTGAGTGTACCAGAGCGGCCCTTCGCGGCAGACCACGGCAACATCCATGCCCTCGACCGGGTAGCCGCTAGTGTACCAGAGCGGCCCTTCGCGGCAGACCACGGCGTGCTCTCTGGCCTCGATGCGGACGCGCACAGTGTACCAGAGCGGCCCTTCGCGGCAGACCACGGCCTGCGGCGCCTGCGGGAGCCGGCCCCAATGAGTGTACCAGAGCGGCCCTTCGCGGCAGACCACGGCGGCATCCGTCCGGTCTACCCTGACCGTGCGAGTGTACCAGAGCGGCCCTTCGCGGCAGACCACGGCACACGCTTTCCACCATCCTCGACAAGGTGTAGTGTACCAGAGCGGCCCTTCGCGGCAGACCACGGCTGGCATCATGCGGCACGCCTGGACCAGGTCAGTGTACCAGAGCGGCCCTTCGCGGCAGACCACGGCTTATCGATGCGCTGGAAGAGGCGTGCCTGTAGTGTACCAGAGCGGCCCTTCGCGGCAGACCACGGCTTCATCTCACCTTGCCCAG
>JAPKGU010000086.1 GCA_026647565.1 Phycisphaerales bacterium
GGGGGCGGGGTGTCAGGCGGCGGGGTGTGGGGGGCGGTCGCGGGCGCGGCGCGAGGGGCCGCGGAGCGTGTGGGTGGAGCCCGCGGCGGCGCGGAGTGCATCGGTCGGAGATTGACGTGCGGGTGCTTCGGCGCGGCCGGGGGTGTTGGTCGCGTCGGATCGCTCGGTCGCGGGGTCGGTTCGGGATGAAGAGACCGCAGAGAGCGCAGAGGAATCAGAGTCACGCAAAGGGGGAGCAGAGTTGTTGAACGCGGAGGACGCGGAGGGACGCGGAGAAGTGAGGAGGGAAGGGGCAGAGGGACTGGGGGGCAAAGGGGCAGAGGGGGAGGGGGATTCGGATGGCGCGGGAGCGTCACGCACCAGTTCCGGCTCGACAACGCACGTGTGCTGAGCGGGAACGGGTGGGACTTCCTGGCGTGCGCGGTTGTTGCTTCGCGTGGGTGAGTCGCCGGAAGACGACCCCGAGCTTGCGCTCGGGGCTCCCTTTTGCGTGAGTTGATCGGAGGCGTGTTTGGGTGCGGGTGCGTGTCTGGGCGCCAGGGCGCGGGATTCGCGCGCGATGGTGGTCGCGGTGCGGCGGATGAGTTCGGCGTGGCGGTGGAGGGTGCGCTGGTCGGCGTCGATGTCGCGGCCGCTGGGACGCGGCGCGGGGCTCTCCAGCACGTCGAGGAGTTTGCGGAGAGAGATGGGGCGTGCGGATTCCCCGATGAGGCGGGCTCGGAGGTTGATGAGCGCTTCGTAGGCGTTGATCTCGGCCTGGACCTCGGGCGTGTTGATGTGGGCGACGAGGGTGTCGAAGGGGATCTTGAGGTGATCGGCGAGGCGCGCGAGAGGCAGGTTCGCGTTGATCATGTCGAGGACGAGGAGATGGGCCCAGCGCTGACGGGGCGTGATGTCGCTCGGCGCGGCGGGCTGAGGGGATGGCGCAGAAGATCGCTCGCTGACGCTCGCGGTTCGAGAGGAAGAGACAGAAGGCGAAGAGAACACGGAGGGCGCGGAGGAATCAGAGGGACGCGGAGAAGAGGATGTGTCGGAGATGTCGGGTGAGGCGATCATGGAGTTGAATGTACGAGGCGGCGGCGGCGATGCAAGCGCGGGGGCGCTTCGTCACTGACAGACGTCTGTCAGTGAGATTCTGTGTCACAATCAGAAGTGGCTGGCGGAGCGATGGTTGGGCGCGAGATGCGGATGGACCGGTTTTTCGGGATCGCCGGAGGGATACACGCCTCCCACGCGGTCAGCAGATCCACACCTGGGCTTCTTCGGGGCCCTGGCCAATCTTCACGCGCCGACTTTCACGCGCCGGTTACGTGCCGCGAACGGCGAGGCCCTTGCCCTGGCGCACGATGCAGACCGTTCCGATGACGCCCAGCGCCGCGATCAGCGCGGGCACGACGGGCGTCACGTCGCGCGTGACGAGGAGCGCACACGAGCCCGCGATCGCGAGCCACATGATCGAGATCGCGGCAACCTTCGCCTGCCGCGGCATGCGCGCGCCCGGCTCGATGTAACTCAGGAACGGCCGGAAGAAGCGTGTCCTGATCAGGCGGTCCGTCAGTCCCGGGGAGGAGCGTGCGAAGCACCACGCCGCGACGATCAGGAAGATCGTGGTCGGCATGCCGGGGACGACGACGCCGACTCCGGCGAGACCGACCGCGCACACGCCCGTGCCGGCGAGCAAGGCCCGCGTCGAGCGGGACGAGCCGGGCGTGCGGTCCGATGCGAGCCCGGAGGGTGCGTCGGTGGCCGAAGCGAGGTTTGAGGGCAGCGTCGTCAAAGTCGCCGAGCGGCCGTCGAGCCGCGCGGAGCGGAATGATTGAGGGGCGCACCCCCAAAGTCACGCGGTGTTGAGACTGAATCTCAACAAAGTCGACGGTGTTCCGGCGTTCGGGGCGGCTCTCTCACGGCCATGCTGCCCCGTGAGGCGCACAGTCCTCCCATCTTGCCGGAATCTTCATGCGAGGCGGCTGGGCCGCTGCGGGGTTGGCGCGTCGGACACGCGAAGTGGGTGTGGGGGCGCAGCAGTGTCCCTTGCGAAGCCGGAACAACCGCCCGGGTCGTCTGTGTTTGAGTCGTTGCGCGAGCTTTGCGAAACGATCGCCGGATGCCCGGGGCGACACACATAGGAACGGAATATCCATGGATGCAGGTGCTCATCGGGGCCGCGTGTGGAAGGTGCTGATCGTCGACGACGAGGCACTGGTGCGGGACGCCCTGTGCGCGATGCTGGAGTCGACGGGCTGCTATCGGGTGGTGGGAAGTCTTGCGCGCGCCGATGAGGCGCCCCAGGTGGCGCGTTCGTTGTCGCCGGACGTTGTGCTGATGGACGTGGAGATGCCGGGGCGTTCGCCGTTCGATTCGGCGCGCGCGATTCGAGCGAGGAATGAGGACGCGCAGATCGTGTTCCTTGGGGCGCACGTGCATCGGCGGTTCGTGCGTGAGGCCGCGGATATCGGCGCGGCGGCGTATCTGACGAAATCCGACTCGGGTTCGGCGATCCTGGCGGCGCTGGAGCGGGTTGTCTCCGGCGAGCGGGTGCTCTCGTCGCCGGACGAGGGAGCCGAGTGCGCGTCCGACGACGCGGTGGATCGCCTGACGGCGCGCGAGTTCGAGGTGCTCAAGTACATCTCGCACGGGCTGTCGACGCGTGAGATGGCGGAGTTGATGTTCCTGAGTCCGCGGACGGTCGAGCGTCACGTGGAGCGTCTGATGGGGCGGCTTGGGATTCGCGATCGTCTGCGGCTTGCGCTGTTCGCGTTCGCGCACGGATTGGCTCCTTCGCCGACAGTTGGGGGCCTTTCGAACCCGGCGCGTGAGCGACTGGAAGCCGATGCGGTTTCGGTCGGCGAATGACGCGTCGGAACGGTCATGATGAACACATGGGCGTGTGGGTCTAAGTGTCGCTATGGCAGATGGTTGCGGCTGCCTCTTTGGCGGCGCGATTTCTGCGCTTTGCGCGCCGCAGCGTAGAGCTGGGATCTTGCGCGATCCAATGCGTCTGAGAGAGTGTCCAATCGTTGCTTTGCGATCCCTTGCGCGCTAAAACCCCTGTACTCTGGGAGAAATCTTCGCCCGCTCTGCGGCGTCGGCTCCGGATTGGTACCGGTCGCCAGAGGGGAACTTTCGAAAGGACACGACATGCGAATGAGCGGAGGCCTCAAACTTCTGGCCCTGACCCTCGGTCTGACCGGCATCTTTGCCGGTTGCGAGAACTCTCCTGACTCTCAGCCGGACAAGTGGATCCGCCCGGACGGCCAGGTGTGGTACCCGCAGGAGCGCGCGCCCGCGCCGGCCCCTGCTGCGGCGCCTGCGAAGCCGGCCCCTGCGGCTCCTGCGCCCGTGAAGCCCTCTTCGGCGAGCGCGGTGTACTACCCCAGCGGGCACGCGGAGCACGCGGCGCTGCTGGTGGAGCGGATGTATCCGTCCGAGGTCGTTGCGGGCGCTCCGTTCGAGTACATGATCAAGGCGACGAACGTCAGCCCGACGACGGTGGACAACATCGTGATCGATGAGGTTCTCCCCGGCGGCTTCACGATGACCTCCTCGACCCCCGAGGGGACGCGTCGTGACGGCGGCGTTGTGTCGTTCAACCTCGGCGCTCTGTCGCCCGGTCAGCACAAGACCATCACGATCAAGGGCACCGCTGGTGGCGCCGGCACGATCGAGGCCTGCGCTCGCGTGTACTACACGCTGCCGGTCTGCCAGACGATCAACGTCGTCTCCCCGGCTCTGGCCGTGACGAAGACGGCTCCGGCCGAGGTCCTGTTCTGTGACACGATCCCGGTCAAGATCACCGTGACGAACACGGGCACGGGCGTGGCCAAGAACGTCGTTGTGAAGGACGAGCTCCCCGCCGGCCTGAAGACGGTCGATGGCAAGAGCGTCGTCGAGATGGCCGCGGGCGACCTCGGCTCCGGTCAGAGCAAGGAGTTCACGCTCAACCTGAAGGCGGACAAGACCGGCTCGTTCAAGAACTCCGCTTCGGCGGCCTCTGCGAACGGCCTTTCGGCCAAGTCCGGCGAGACGACCACGGTCGTCCGTCAGCCGGTGCTGGCGATCACGAAGAAGGGTCCGGCGAAGCTCTTTGCCGGGCGCCCCGTGACGTTCGAGATCACGGTCTCCAACAAGGGTGATGCCGCGGCGGCGAACACGGTCATCGACGATCCGGTTCCGGCCGGCGCGACGTTCGTGAGCGCGACCGACGGCGGCAAGCTTGTCGGCAACAGCGTGCAGTGGGCCGTCGGCTCGCTCGCGGCTGGCGCTTCCAAGACGGTCAGCGTGACGATGAACGTGCCGTCCATCGGCACGATCAAGAACGTGGCGATGGCGAAGGCCACCTGCGCCGATCAGGTCTCCGCCGAGGCGGGCACCGAGTTCGCGGGCATCCCGGCCATCCTGCTCGAAGTTGTGGACAGCCCCGATCCGGTCGAGGTTGGCGGCAACACCACCTACACGATCGTCGCGACGAACCAGGGTTCGCTCGCCGACACCAACATCAAGATCGTCTGCACCCTCGAGGATCAGATGGGCTATGTCTCGTCGGCTGGTGCGACCGCCGCCACCGTCAACGGCAAGACCATCACCTTCGCTCCGCTCGCCTCCCTGGCGCCGGGCGCGAAGGCCACGTGGACCGTCGTGGTCAAGGCCAATGCTGACGGCTCCGTCCGCTTCGGCACCACGATGACCAGCGATCAGTTGACGCGTCCGGTCCAGGAGACCGAGGCGACCAACTTCTACCGCTGATCGGTTCACTGTCTTGCCAGTGACGTGAAGTGAATCCTCAGCCGCCCCAGGGAAACCTGGGGCGGTTGCCTTTTTGGGAGTGGCCAGACCGGGATCGACGCGTGTCGTGATTCACGCGGCGCGCGAGCCGGGCGGCGCTTCCTCGCCGGCCTCGATGCCCAGGGTCTTCATTTTTTTGTAGAGCGTCGTTCGGTTGATACCGAGTTGATCCGCTGTCTTCTGCCGGTTCCAGCCGTTTGCCTGGAGCGCCGAGAGGAGGATGTCACGCTCGGGCTCTTTGAGCGCGTCCTCGAGCGACATCGGAACCCACGGCCTTGCGGCGCTCTGGGTCTCGGGCGTGGGCGCCAGCGGGACGCTTGCGGCTCCGGTGACGTGGGGCGGGAGGTCTTCGGCGCCGATGGTCGGAGATCGTGTCAGCACCGCCGCACGCTCGATGATGTTCTGGAGCTCCCGGACGTTTCCGGGATAGGAGTACCTACGGAGCATCTCGGCGGCTTCGGGCGAGAAGCCCGTGAGCTGCTTGCCAAGATCCTGGCCGAAGCGTTGGAGAAAGTGCGAGGCCAGAAGGGGGACGTCACCGATGCGATCGCGCAGCGTCGGGAGCTCGATCTTGACCACGTTGATGCGGTAGTAGAGGTCCTGACGGAAGCGTCCGTCGGCGACGAGCGATTCCAGGGGCTGGTTCGTGGCGAGGATCACGCGAGCGTCCACCTCGATGGTCTGGCTGCTGCCGACCGGCTCGAACTTGCGTTCCTGGAGGACGCGGAGCAGTTTCAGCTGCATCGCGGGCGAAGCGGAGTTGATCTCATCAAGGAAGATCGTGCCCTCGTGTGCCGCGAGGAACCTGCCGGGCTTGTCGGCGTGTGCGCCGGTGAAGGCGCCCTTGACGTGTCCGAAGAGCTCGGACTCGAGGAGCGTCTCGGGGATGGAGCCGCAGGAAAGCTCGACGAACGGCTTGTCCTTCCGGGGGCTGAGCCGGTGGATGGCGTGGGCGACCATGCTCTTGCCGGTGCCGCTCTCTCCCGACATGAGCACGGTGGTCTTGGTGGGTGCGACGGCGCCGACGAGGTCGAAGATCTTCTGCATCCGATGGTCGGAACCGAGGATGCTCGCGAGCGCGGTTCGACCGCTGAGCTGGCGTCGGAGGGTGCGGTTCTCGGCCATGATCGCCGCGTGGCGCCGTGCACGCTCGAGCGCCAGGCGAAGCTCGTTGTCGAGCACGGGCTTGGTCAGGAAGTCGATGGCGCCGACGCGGAGCGACTCGACGGCGCTCTCGATGGTGCCGTATCCGGTGAGCATGATGATGGAGACGCCGACGTGCTCACGCAGGAGCGTCCTTGCGAGGTCGATGCCGGACATGCCCGGTAGCGACAGGTCGCACAGGACGATCTCGAAAGGGAGCGATTCATCGTCGGAGGCATCACGGAATCGGTCGAGGGCCTCGGGGGCCGAGAGCGCCGTCGACGTGCGATAGCCCTCGCGAGCGAGGAACTCCGAGAGCGACTCGGCGACGATGGGATCGTCGTCCACCACCAGCACCCGTCCTGGTGTCGTTTCGGTCACGCCGCGGCTCCGTCCCCGGCTTGCGCGAGCGCACGCACGGGACAAGTGATCGTGAACGCGGCGCCGCGTCCGTGAGGGCCGTTGGTGAGCTGCACGGTGCCGCCAAGTCCGTGGACGATCGCGGCGGACAGGGCCAGCCCGATCCCGTGCCCGCCCGGCGCATGGAGGCCGGCGAATGGATTGAAGTTCGGTGGCACTCCGGGCCCTGTGTCGGACACGCGGACCACCACGCAGCGCTGCGCTCCTTCACCTTGGATGCGAACCTCGACAGCGACCCGGCCGGGGCGTCTGGTCCGATCGATGGCCTGGATCGCGTTCTGCATGGCGTTGAGGATGGGAGTGTAGAGCGGGCCGGTCGGGATGCTCGAGGCCGCTTCGTCGAAGGAGGTCTCGATGCGGGTGAGAGCCGCGGAAGCGAGCGGGGCGAGGACGTCCACAGCGTGGTGCACGCTCTCGACGATGGGGATCGCGCCGACGGGACCACCTGGGCGTGCGAGGCCTCGCGAGGCGTCTCGCATCGCGCCGTCGACAAGCGAGGCCATTCGCTCCATCGCCTGCCAGACGGTGTCGAGCCGGCGCGAGGCGCGGCCGACGGCGTCCACCTCGGCGAACGAGTCGCGGAGGTCGGTGCGAGCGAGCGTCAGGCAGCGGAGGGAGCCGTCGAGCAGGTTCGCAAGCTCATGGGAGAGCGTCGCCATGCGGAGCACGCCGTCGACCGGCTCGGGCGATGCGTCGGGAGATCTTGGGGCGGGGCTGGGCGTGGGAGCGTTCGCGTGTGGGTCGTGTGCCATCAAAGAGAGGATCGGAGGTGCGAGCCGGACTCACAATGGGCGACGTTGCGTTCACGCAACATCCCCTTCCGTCTGGAGGGGTGATGAGGCGTGAACGCGACAGCATGGTCCGAGAACGGTGTCGTCTGTCGGATCAGGTCACGCCCACGGCGAGCGCGTCGCGATCGCTGAGCAGTCCGCCGTCCGAGCGGCGCTTCACCGTTCCGTCGCGCTTCCAAGAGCGGGCGCACTTGGGGTGCTGCTCTCCGAGCGCGGTGACGACGGGCGCCGTTGCGCCCTTTGCGATCGTCACGATGCTGACACCGAGAAGATCGGCCAGGTCCGAGGCGTCGAACGCCAGGAGATCGCCGTCCTTGTCCGGCAGGGAGACGCCCATGTCGAGCGGATTGTCCACGCCCTGCTCGGCGCGGCACCGTTCCATCACGCCGAGCGCGACCGTCCGGATCTCCATCACCTCGCCCCATCGCGGGTCCGCTTCGACGCCGAATCCCCACGCCCCGGGCTTGCCGAACATCTCCTCCACGTGCACGCACACGCTGGGGTCATTCGGCGCGGCACCCCGGAGGGATCGGAATGCCTCGTCCGCCGTGTGACAGAGGATCGGCGCCAGCAGGCGGCACAGACCCTCCGCGATCGCGTGCATGGCCATCTGAGACCGCCGGCGTCGCTCCGAGTCCGGTCGGTCGCAGTACATCCGGTCCTTGACCGCAGCGAGATAGATCGCGCTCAGCGTCTCATTGCAGAAATCGAAGATCCGCTGGTGCGCAACCCTGAACTGGTAGCTCTCATACGCGTGCATGACTTCCCGGGCGAGTCGGTCGAACTCGGCAAGGACCCAGGCGTCGATCGACGCGGGCGGCAGCCGGCCGAGCGAGCTCAGGTCCGGCGGCTGCTTGGCCGGCTCGTAGTCCGAGAGGTTGCTCAGCAGGAATCGGAGCGTGTTCCGCACCTTTCGGTACGACTCGCCCGCGAGCGCAAACAGTTCGAGATCCGCCTTCACGTCGTTGTCGTACGCGAGCGACGCGACCCACCAGCGCATGACGTCCACGCCGAACTCGCTGAAGAGGTTGTCAACTTCGTACCTGTTCGCGTCGGGCCTGCTCTTTGAGAGCTTCTTCCCGTCGCGGTCCACGATGAATCCGTGGGTGAGCAGGCCCCTGAAGGGCGGCGAGCCGGTGGCGCCCAGGGACACCAGGAGTGACGCCTGAAACCAGCCGCGATGCTGGTCCGATCCCTCCAGATACAGGTCTGCGGGGAAGCCGCCATTGCGCTCGCGCAGCACCTCATTCCAGGATGATCCGGACTCGAACCACACGTCGAGGATGTCCTGCCCCTTGGTGTAACTGGCGAGCGCGTCGCGCGTCAGCCCCTTCGGAGCGTCGGGATCGTTCGCGGGGTCGTACGCCGCGAGAAGATCGGAGGCGTTTCCGGCGAACCACGCGTCGGATCCCTTCTCTCGCACTGCCTTTGCGACGGCGCGGATGGACGCCGGCGTAAAGAGGACCTCGCCGGTCGGGGAGAAGAAAGCGGGGATTGGAAGGCCCCAGGCACGCTGGCGCGAGATGCACCAGTCGGGGCGTGAATCCAGCATGCCGCGGAGCCGGTTGCGGCCCCACTCCGGCACGAACGCGATGGAATCATCCGCGGCGCGCACGGCGAGCTCTCGCAGGGTCCTGCCCTCGCGTTTCGTCGGCCGGTCCACGCCGATGAACCACTGCTCGGTGCACCGGAAGACCACCGGGGTCTTGCTGCGCCAGTCGTGCGGGTAGCTGTGCGTGAAGGCGTGACTGAAGAACATGTGGCCGGACTGCTCGAGGTGGGCGGCGATCTTCGCGTTCGCGTCCCAGATCGACATCCCCTGGAGCCACTCGGGGACGGAGGTGTCGTACGTGCCGTCCTTCTGCACCGGACAGTAGATCGGCAGCACCTCGCGGAGCCCCGTCTGGTAGTCCTCCTGTCCATGCCCGGGCGCGGTGTGCACGAGGCCCGTTCCGTCTTCCAGTGTGACATACTCGGCGCCGACCACCGACCACACCCTGTTGGGGTCGCACGGGTGCCCCAGCCCGCACGGCGGGATGTTCGTGACGAACGGGTGCCGGTATCGAAGGCCCAGCAGGCGCTTTCCGTCCGTTGTCGCGAGAACTCTGACGCGATCCGCGCCCGCGGCTTTCGTCACTTTCTCCACCAGCGCCTCGGCCATCACGGTGATGTTCCCGTCCACGTACACGAGCGCGTAGACGAACTTCGGGTTCACCGCCACCGCCACGTTGGCGGGAAGCGTCCACGGCGTGGTGGTCCAGATCATGAAGCAGGGACGCTGCGAGGGTCGAACGCCCGCTTTCGGCTCGCGAGCGGCATCGCTCGCCTCGGGTCCGTCGCTCTCTTCTCCCTCCTCGTCCTCTTCTTCGTCGCTGATCGGGGGCAATCCGAACGCGTCGTACACGGCCTGCGCGTCGTGCGCTTCAAAGTCCACATACACCGAGAGGTCCTCTCGGTCCTCGTACTCGAGCTCCGCTTCCGCGAGCGCCGTCTCGTTCGCGATCGACCAGTGAACGGGCTTTGTCGCTCTGAAGACCAGCCCCTGGGCGGCAAGCTCCGCGAGCAGCTCAAGCGTTGCTCCCTCGAACGACGGCTGCATCGTCAGGTACGGATGCTCATAGTCGGCCAGCGTCAGCAGACGCGACATCTGCGTCGTGTGAAGCTTGTGGAACTTCTCGGCATACGCCTGGCACTCGCGGCGGATCGCCATCCGACGCTGGTCCTCGCTGAGCGTCTTCAGCTTCTCGTACTTGCCCTTTTCGAGCATCTCGGTCACAACCTTGTGCTCGATCGGAAGCCCGTGACAGTCCCACCCCGGTACATAGGCGCAGTCGAACCCCATGAGCGTGCGCGTCCGCACCACGAGGTCCTTCAGCGTCTTGTTCATCAGGTGGCCAAGGTGGATCGAACCGTTGGCGTAGGGAGGGCCGTCGTGGAAGTTGAATCGAGGACGCCCCTTCCTCGCCTCCCGCACCCTTCGATAAAGCCCCATGCCCTGCCATCGCTTCAGCGAGGCAGGCTCGTTCTGCACCAGGTTCGCCTTCATCGGAAAGCTGGTGCTCGGCAGGTTCAGCGTCGCCCGGTAGGGGTTCTTCTCACCCGCCTTGTCGCCTCCATGCGGGGCGGCGCTCGTCGGGGCGGCTTCTGGCTTGGACTGCGTCATCGGTCGGTCACCTCATCACCCCGGCGTGCGGCAAGCCCGAAGGGGGGCGAAGCGCTGAGCGGGCGGGGCAGATCGTAGTTCGGAAAGGAGTCGGAACGAACGGAGTCGCTCGGCCGGCGCAACGGGTGCGGAGACCCACCACGCGGTGCAGGCCCCGCCTCAGACGCCGGAATGGAGAGCATCCCGGGCCTCAGCGGGGCCGGGTAATTCGAGCGCGGCACGTGTCAACGCGCGTGTGCATGGCACAACTATATCGGCACCGCCCGAGCCGGTCATGAGAGCGCCGGCACCGGCTCATTCCAGCTCGAATATCGACTGTGTCCGCACGACCACGCCCCCCTGGGCCTGCAGGTGGAAGGACTGGGCGTGCATTTCCTTGGAGTATCGCTGCAGGTCCAGGAGCGAGAGGCACTTCCCGGTCCCGTCCTCCCACACGGTGCACAGACCGTTTACCTCCGATGCGAAGCGGAGCATCTCGTCCAGGGTCGCGGCGTACAGGTTCTCCGAGAGCGTCTCGGTCTGGATCGTGGTCATGTACGTCACGCCATCACGCGGAAACGTGTGCTCGAAGTCTCGCTCACCGGCGCACAGAGAAGCCGCGACAACGCCGGAATCCGGCAGCCCGCCATCCTGATCCGTCACGAGCTCGCTGGCGCACATGGTCTTGTGCTCGAATCGAAGGAGGTGGCCTCCGTTCATGAGCCACGCTTCAAACTCGAAGTTCGGCGCCCGAACGACGCGTCGATCCTTGAGGGCGAACAACTCGGGATGGAGGGCTCGCCCGTAGAGGATCGATTGGTACGACTGCAGACTTGTTGTCTTGGCTTGCTGGCTCATCGCGTCCCCTTGCGTTTCCCTGTGTATCTCGGACTCCGTCCCGAGTCTTCAGCACGCGGAGGTGCGGACACATTCACGTCGGCCCCAGATCGGGTGCCGGCTCCAAAGAACTCCCGGCAATCGTGCGTTGCCGAGGAATGACCCACAAGATAATCTACTCGCACTCCCGGTGTCTACTAGGGAATGAACCCTTCCGCCTGTCAATTCCCGTCCAATCACGGCGAGAGTCCAAAGAGGAGGAACCGTGCGAGTCAAGGGGGACGATCGACGTGCAGCGCTTCGGCGGCTCGACTTGGAGGCCCGGTTGGCGGCACTTCGGGTGATCGCGTCCCTGGGTCGGGAGTCCCCGCGCTGGACGTGGGCGGAGTTGATCGAGATTGCCGCGACGCCTCCTCACGCAGAATCGCCATTCGCGCGCCAGGTGCGGCGCGCGCTTCGCGTACCCCTCGAAGATGTGTGCCGACTCCGATCGGAAGCCGCCTCGGTGCTGGCAAATCGCTGGAAGTGTCTGGAAACACAAGAGAAAGGCGCTGCCATCGCGGTGGCTTCGAGCGAGCTTCAACGCTTCTGTCTCTCGAACGCAATCACGGAGAGCCAGGACTTGGTGGAAGGATGTCTCGATCTGGCGACCTCGCTCGGCGAGCCGTGGTCAAGCCGGATCGCGTCGCTGCTCGCGATCCGAGGGAACGCCCAGGCCGAGCGCGAACTGCTCGATTCGGTGTCTCGCGCGACCGGTCGGGACCTTGCAACAACCGGGGTTGTGGCCGACGGACAGCGATGCCTTGAGATCGCCGAAGGCATGGCTCTCTCGCTTGAACAGGGTGTCGGGTCGGATCGCGCTCCCGTCGCTCGGGGTTGGGCTTGGGCGGTATGGGCGGTACTGGAGGGTGTTCGGGGTGTTCCCGGCGGGCGCCGGTACGCTGACGCTCTAACTCGAGAATCCCTCGCGAGCGACACCCCGATCGGACGAGCGTTGGGGGGCGTGCTTCGTTGGGACCGCGACCCGCTGATCCGCGTCGGGGCATGGCGATGGCTTTCGGTCGATGGACTGGCGGGCGCGGCACTCGATCGACTCTCGCGCTCGTATGGAGTGGCGGACCACGAGGCGGTGCTGCGTGTGGGGCACCTCGCCGCGAGGCCGGCTCGCTCGGCTCGATTGGCGGTGCTCGGAGCTGCTCTGAATACGCGGTCGAGCGATCTCGCTCCGGGCGGGGTGTTGCCCACGGCGGCGGAGTTGGAACGGCTCAGTCCCGGTGCGAGGCGGCATGTTCCCCGATTGGTCTCCGCGATCGAAGCGAACGATGGCACACGCAGCGTGGCGTTGGAGCCGCTCCTGACCGATGACGATGAGTCGGTCAGGTTGGCGGTCGCTGCTCGCGCACCGGCCGCGGAGCTGCGGGACTTGTGCTTCGACGCGAGCGAGAGGGTGGCGCGCGTGGCGATTCACCAGTGGTCTCGCTGCGGGGTGTCTGCCACGCGCCGGCGGGGGGTGCCGCCAGAGATCTCCCGAGTGCTCGAGGCCCTGTCGACGAGTCCGCATCGGCACGTTCGGCGCGTGGCGCGCGAGGACAGGGCGAGCCTCGTTACGGAACCGGTTGTCGGTCCATCGTCTCGGCTGCGTGTGCTGCGAGCCGCTCGCGATAACGCCGCGGAGTTCGTCCGGTCGGTGCGTGCGCGTCTGCTGGATCCGCGCCTGAGGGAGCCTGCGCTTCTCGAAGCGGAGGTGGCGCGGGTGCTGCCCGCGATCGAGGCGGACCTTGTCCGGCTGGCTCGTGATCCAACGCACGATCGGAGCGCGGACGCACGCTTCTTTGCATCCGTCGCTCGCTGTCTCCGCGTCATCGGAACCCCAGCGGCACACGACGCGCTCGAGTTGCTCCTGGAGAGCGCTGATGCACGCGTCAGGGCGAACGCCATCGATTCGATCGTCCTCGGCCCTTGGAGCGAGCGGTCTCATGAGTGCGAGGATGCGACGGTTGGCCGTCTCCTGGAGCTCAAGTCCGATCCCGCGCATCGCGTGCGAGGCGCGGTTGCCAGGGGTCTGGCGGCGATGGCAGTCCGTGATCGCGTCGATCAGGCGGGCGCTTCCGAGGCGATCCGAACCCTGGTCGCGGATAGTCGGGCCGAGCACGTGGCCGCGGGACTTTGGGCCGCCTCGCGCGCGATGCACGTGCTGCGCGACGAATCGCTCCGGGGTTGGCTGAAGATCAGAGCGAATGACGTCCGGGCGGAGTTTCCGAACGTGCCGCCGATCCGGAGCCAGTCCTGCGCGCTGCTGGCGCGCCTCGGCCATCGAGCCGAGCTGGGGGTGAGATCATGGTCGCATGGGTGATAGGGTGCGTCGGAGTGATCGCTGGGGGCGTCGTCACGACGATGGCGACGCAACGGCCTCTTCCGCCGAGACTGGTGACGGGTGACGAGCACAACGCCGCCGCGTCGGGCATAGGGACCGGGCCGTCGGTGTGGCTCATCGGGTTGACGGTGGTGGTGCTGCTGGTCACGGCCGCGTGGTGGGCATGGTGGGGCGTGATGTACGTGAGATGGAAGCACGATCCGGAGGAGCGAGCCTTCAGGCGGCTCGCGTCGGTCGTCGGCCTGGGGCCGACGGATCGCCGGTTGCTCCGTCGGATGTGCGACGAGGCGGGCGTGCCGGCGCTTGCCGCGCTCGGCAGTCCGCAGGTCGCGTCTCGCGTTCTGGGAGGATTGACGGGTGATTCCCGAAGAATCCGGAGGATGCGATCGAAACTGTGCGACACCAGCGGGATCGAGGCCGGTACATAGAGTGCTCTTCCGCGGGCGGATGAACGCCTGATACGGATCTCTGGCGAGCAGATGGAGGCGGGTGTGTTGATCAAAGATCGCATGAAGTCGGGTGCCCGGCGAGCAGGGTCGATGCTGGTTTCTGCGATGTGCGCCTCGACGTTCTGCGCGCCGGTGCACGCTTCTTTCCAGCAGGCTGTGGAAGATCCCGCGCCCCCATCGGGGTTCGTCCGCGTCACACAGACCGACGACGGGAACACGGTCCGACTGGAGGTCGCGTCGAGGCGGTACATCCGCGAGGGGCAGTCGGGCCCGGACGTGCAGTTGACGGGCGCGGTCCACATCGGCGATCCCTCGTTCTACAAGGACATCCAGGCCCTGATGGACGCGCAGGACGTCGTTCTCTTCGAGAGCGTCAAGCCGAGCGGGCTGGGAGACATGGCGGGCGAGGCGACAGACGAGCAGAGAGGAAAGATCACAGAGCGGCGGCTCCGTCTGCTTGCGCTGGCCGTCGAGAGAAGGCGAGGCGCCACCGGCCAGATCCCGGCGGACCTTGCTGCGGTTGAAGACGGCTTTGACGACCGTTTCTCCAGGATCATCGCGGGCGCACGAAGCGACGGCTGGGGACGCGCGATCGAGATGGAGCGATCCGACACCGGGTTCGATCTGGTCAGTCTGGGTGCGGACGGCGTGCCCGGAGGCGAGGGCCCGAACGCCGATCTTCGGTTCAGCGGCCAGAAGCCGCTCTCCGCGGGCGAGAAGGGCGAGGGCGGCCCGGGAATCCAGAAGCAGCTGGCCGACGCGCTCGGGCTCGTCTTCCAGCCCGAAGCGATGAACGAGGGCGGGCCGAACTGGCGAAACAGCGACATGTCGGTGGACCAGGTCCAGGAGCGCCTCGAAGCCGCCGGCGCCGGGGGCGATCAGCTCTTCCGCATGCTGTCAGGAGAGTCGTTCGGCGCCAAGCTCGCCGGGTTCGTCCTGAGACTTGCGACCGGCAACGAGCGTTCACGAGCGATGATGAAGGTCATGATGGTCGAGATGCTGGGTGCCGCGGACGAGCTGCTGGCCTCCGGCATGGGGGGCATGGCTGGCGGCGAGCAACTCATGAACGTGATCATCAACGACCGCAACGAGGTCGTGATGCGAGACCTCCATGCAGTCCTCCGCGACGAGCCGGATGTCAAGACTGTCGGGATCCTCTACGGCGCGGGACACCTCGCCGATCTTGAAGAGCGCCTCCGGGCCATCGGCTACACCCCGAGCGACGAGGTGTGGTTCCCGGCGATCAGCGTCGATCTCGCGGCGTCGGGCCTGACGGCGCAAGAAGCCGAGTCGATGCGGAACATGATGCGCATGGCGATCGAGCGTCAACGGCCCAAGCCGGCACGGAAGGAGTGACGGCTCAGCCGCCGGACGGGGGTGGGGGCGTCGGACCGGGGCTCCTGCGGCTCGGCGCTGTCTCCTGGGTCGTTCCCGATTCCTTGGCGAGTTCTGCGGCACGCTGCGCCGGTATGAACTCCTCGATGTACCAGCGTTTCCACGCCTCGGTGTCGAAACCAAGCCCCGCGGTCGATCGTCCGGTTGCGCGCGACGAGAGATTCACGAGCGACGCGTTCACGTACTGGCGGTAGATCGTGACCGCGGCGTCGTGCACGCGGATCAGCGTCCCCTCGTTGATGATGCTCACCGTGGGGTCATACCCGACAGCGCTGTCCGAGACGACGGGTGTGAGATCTGAGACGAACGCGACCTGACGCCCGATCGCGATGAACGCGAGATCTCCCGTTCGATCGGACTCGCCCGAGCCGCCGCCCCCTGTGTTGCCCGAGACCTGCGCCGAGATGAGGCGGGGGATAAGCCCGACGAGGTTGAACTCGTCGGCGAACGCCGCGGCGGCGTTCATGCGGCTCTCGTCATCGCCTTGCAGCGCGATGTCGAAGACAGTCACCATGGGCGGCGTGGGCGCGCCGAGTCGCATGACTCTCTCTCGCATCCGGCTCGAAGCGATCCGCCTGAACGACTCGTCCGATGCCATGATCGCGGCCCACGCCAGCGCGGCATCCCCCGCGGGCGTGTTCTGGTCCGCGAACATCTCGGAGAGCGTCGAGTAGACATCGTCGCCCTCGCGTGCGAACACCTTGAGCAGCGCCTGATAGGCGCCGGGGTCCGTGTGTGCGCGGAGCTTCGAAAGGCCGACCTGACGCTTCTCCGTGTCTCTCACGCCCCGGAAGTATGCCGCGCGAATCTTGATCAGCTCACGCTCGAGCGCGATCCGCTTTCGGTTCGCTTCGGCCTCGGCACGCGCCTCGGGTGAGGTTGGATCCTGGACCGTGATGCGCACCGGCTCGTACCCCGCATCGAGCGTCTGGGCGCTCGCGTAGCCGCCGACGCTGCTGGCCAGAAGGATCTGGAGGGCGAGGGCGGGCTTGGCGCGGCGTGGCATGGTGCGGCTCCGTGCACACGAGGCCCCAACGCCGTCGGACCGGACGATCCGGCAACGTGGGCGCGACGTGTCATGAGAATGTACGGGTGATCGGAGCGACCAGTTTCGAGGGGGGCCGAGGTCGAGGCCCGATTCGGGGTGATCTCCCCATCGACCTGCTCCAGAAATGAGAAGGGGCCGCCCCGCAAGGGACGGCCCGCATGATGTGCTCCGGCAGCTCCTGCGAGCGCCCGCCCAGCCCCGGCTGGACCCCGGGGTCGCCCCCGAGGGTCACGGTCGCCTCTCCACCCCGGATCACGCAGCGCCTCGC
>JAPKGU010000087.1 GCA_026647565.1 Phycisphaerales bacterium
CCTTCAGCCGAGGGAACCCCGGCAGTTCATGGGAGATCGAGACGCAGCACAAACGCCGCGACCGCTCGCGTTGGTCCCCGGACTATTCAGACCCGAGACTGCCGAGCGCCGGCTCACCGATCTTCCTGAGCTTGCCCGTCGACACCATCCTCCAGAGTTCGCTCCCGATGGAGCAGATCCGAAGCGCGGTCGCCGCCGAGGGGATCATCGACGATGTGTACCTTGACACGGTCGGCTTCGGCGGCAACTTCCTTTCGGAGTTCATCGGCCTGCACGGCGTCTGGTACAACTCGCTCAACAACAGCGAAGACGCCGAGTTCCGCAACTTCGCCGCCGGGCACATCCACGTCGGGATCGACACGCCCTTCGACGCCGCGGTCCGTGCGACCGAGATCACGCTCCGCACGCTCACGGACTATCTGGACACAGTGATCCCCGCGCCCGGTTCGCTCGCCGCCGCAGGCATTGGGGGCCTGATGCTCTCGCGCCGGCGCCGGATCGGTTAGCCCCTCCGGCGTGCCGCATCAAGGGCCAGAATCTCGAAGATCACATGGGCCGCCAGGAACGACGTGATCCCGGACACGTCGCGATCCGGCAGGACCTCGACCACGTCCGCGCCCACGATGTTCGTGCCCCGGAGCGACCGCAGGATCCCGAGCAGCTCGGCGCTCGAGAAACCGCCGGGGCAGGGCGTGCCCGTCCCGGGGGCAAACGCCGGATCAACGCAATCGATGTCAAAGGTCAGATATGCCTCCCGCGCCCTGATCCGATTCACAAACTCGGCGATCGCCGCGGAACCCTCGCGCTGCCAGGTCTGGTGCGTGACGATCGTGACGCCGCGGCTCCTCGCAAAGTCCAGGTCGTCGCGCCGGTTCAGAGGCCCCTTGATCCCGATGCTGATCATGGCCTTGGGATCGATCAGCCCATCCTCGATCGCACGGATGAACGGTGAGGCGTGTCCGTGACGCTCCCCCCACACCGCGTCGACGGTGTCCAGGTGGCTGTCGAAGTGGATCAGCGCAAGCCCGCCCGGGGGCTGCCCTCGACGGTCGAACGTCGCGCGGATGTTCGCGTACGCGACGGAATGGTCGCCCCCGACGGCAAGCAGCCGGGTGCGCGACGGCTCGCCGAGCGTCAATGCGAACTGCTGCACCGCGTCGAGCGTCCCCTTGATCTCGTAGGGACGCACCGGCGCATCACCCGCATCAGCCAGGGAGAGCGACTCGCACACGTTCACGTCGTGCTCGATCGAGTACGCCTTCACGTATTGAGACGCCTCGCGGATCGCTCGTGGCCCGAACCGTGCTCCGGGCCGATAGGTCACGCCGCCGTCGAACGGAACGCCGTACACCGCCCAGTCCACGGGCCGATTCGCCGGCTCGACCGCGTCGATCAACGGGTAGCGACAAAAGGTGCAGACGCCCGCGAACCGGGGCGTGACGCGTGCGTCGGGAAGGCGGGTCGGCATGGCGAACAGTCTATCGGCCGCGGAGGCCCCCTTGGTTTTGTGCCCGGCCAGGTCCGAATCCCCTGACCGCGCCATCGAGACTCCCCTCGCCCACCCCTTACCATCCCCGCCATGACACACGAAACGCCGCTCCCGAGACCGGCCGACCACGGTCTCGACATTCGATATCGATGGACGCTCCTCCGCGCGGGCGGATTCAAGCTGGACGCCGGGAGCATGTTCGGACTGATCCCGCGAGTGGTCTGGTCCAAGGCCGTTCAGACCGACGCCCACGGACGCATGGACGTCCACCACAACTGCGTCCTCCTCGAACGCGCCACCGACGTTCCACCCGGCGTCGATGCGCCACGCCTCCTGCTCCTGGAGTGCGGCACCGGCAACAAGCTCGACGCCAAGATGGCGTCCGTCTTCGCACTCGACGGCCGCTGGATCCACGACGCACTCCACGAGGCGGACTGCAGCCCCAATGACATCGAACGCGTCCTCGTCACACACATGCACTTCGATCATGCCGGCGGTCTGACACGACTCCCGCTTCCCGGCGAGAGCGGCGGGCCGCACAACGCGGTCCCCAGTTTCCCGAACGCGATCATCCACTGCCAGGCACGCGAATGGTCCGACGCCCTCGCCAACCGGAGCGTGATGACCCGGACCTACTACCGCGACCACCTGGAGCCGATCGCCGAGCGCGTGCGAACCGTCGACTCTCCACGTCCATTCCTTCCCGGTGCGATCGTCGAGCGTGATCAGGACCCCATGGTCCCATGGGAGCTCCGCGCAACAGAAGTCGCTCCCGGCGTGCGCGTATTCCTGGTGCCAGGACACACCTGGGGGCAACAGGCGATGGCGTTCACCGACACCAACGGACGCACCGTTGTCTTCACCCCGGATGTCATGCCGACCGCGGCGCACGCCGGCGCGGCCTACTCCCTCGCATACGACGTCGAGCCCTACACCTCCATGGTCTCCAAGCGATGGTTCCTGGGAGAGGCCGCGGACAGGCGCTGGACGCTCGTTCTCGACCACGAGCCGGGCAACCCGGTCGTCACGGTCTCGCGAGACGGCAAGGGTTGGTTCACGCTGACACCCTCCGGCGTGTAACCCCTCGGGCTCCGCTACACTCTGGTACTGCTGCGTCCGTCCCGGCGTCCTCCACGAATCGATCCACGTGACGACCACACCCACAACCCCGGCACCCGACGCGCCTCCAGTCCCGGTCGTCATCGAGGACCCTGCACCCCGGGCGCCCGAGACGCCCCCGACGCCGGCCCCCGCGCGCTCTCCGGCAGGAAACACCGCCGAGAAGCGCACGCTGTTCACCCGAATCGAGGCGTACATCAGCCGCCTCTCGAGTCGCAACAACTTCTGGCACCGCGTCACCTCGCTCATCTGGCTCCCGTACGCGTTCCGCTCGGGCATCAAGATGAAGCGCATCGACGGCAAGACCTTCGAAGCCGTCCTGCCCTTCCGGCGATTCAATCGGAACTGGTACAACGCGATGGCGGGCGCCGCACTCTTGGGCAACGCCGAGATCGCCGGGGGGATGTACGTTTTCGGCATCTGCGGCGGCGAGTACACCGTCGTCTGCAAGCACCTTGAGTACAAGTTCCTCCGCCCCTGCTTCGGTCCGGCGCGATACCTCATCTCGCCCCACGAGGACATCAACGAACTCGTCAGCCGGGGCGGAGAGTTCAACATCGCCATCACCATGGACGTGCAGCAGCAGATCAACAAGCCCGGCGACAAGCCCAAGCGCGTCGGAAGGGCCGTCGCGACCTTCCACGTCACGCCCAAGTCCCATCACAAGAGCAAGCGAGCCGCGCGGGCCGCCAAGTGACCGCCGGACGGCCCCGAACGGGTCTGACCATGGCCGCACCCGGATTCCAACGTCCCACCCTGGAAGCCCTGCGACAGGATCCGGCCATTCGCCGGATCGTGCGCGACCATCGCCGCCTCACCCGGGCGTGCGCCGAAGCCGCTCGTGATCCCCAGCGCTCGACCGTCGTCGCCTGCTCCGGCGGCGTCGATTCACTCGCGCTTCTGCTCGCGCTGGCCGTGACCCCGATCCCGATCGTTGCGGCACACGTCATCCATGACATCCGCGCCGAGCGCGAATCCCTCGCCGATCGCGACCATGTCAGATCCATCGCGGCAATCCTGGCCGTCCCGTTCTGCGAGGCAAGCGTCAGCGCACGCACCCCCGGAAACCTCGAGCGGAACGCGCGCCGCGCCCGCGAGGCGGCGCTCGCCCGAATCGCCCGGGACCAACGCGCTCGCTTCATCGCCACGGGGCACCACGCCGACGATGTGCTCGAGACCATGCTCATGCGCCTTGCCAGGGGCGCCGGCCCGCGCGGCCTTGCCGGTCCGCACCCGACGAGGCGACTCGGATCCGAGCCGAACGACGCGTGGATCGTCAGGCCGATGCTGGGCGTCAGTCGCATCGACACCGAGCGCATCTGCTCGATCGCCGGCGTCGAGTGGCGTCACGACACAACCAACGATGACACGGCCCTGCTCCGGAACGCGATCCGCGCCCAGGTCGTGCCCCATCTGAAAGCGATGGCGCCCGGCGTCGAACGCCGCGCCGCCCGAGCTGCCGAACTCCTCCGCGGCGCGTCCGAGGTCCTCACGGAACGCGCAGGCGCGATCGACGCCCCCGCCGGGATCGACGGCTCGATCAGGATCGAGCGATCCCGGCTCCGCGACGAGCCGCCGGTCGTCGGAGGGGAAGCGATCCGGCTCGCCCTCGCTCGTGTCGGTCGAGGCTTCGGGCTTGATCGCGTCGGCGCTGCCTCCATCGATCGAGTCCTGCACGCCGCACGCGATCGCACCGGCGGCGTGCGTACCTTTCGCATCGGCCGGGCCGTCGTCGAACTGCGCCGAGAAACCCTCGTCATCAGCCCCGCGCGGTCCTAGGCGGGGTTCCGGAGCGAGCGATCCAATGGCCGCGAAGCGCATCGTGCTGGTCGGACACTGCGGGCCGGACGCCTTCGCGCTCAGGAACGCCATGCAGAGCATCGCCCCGGGCGCGATCGTCGAGGCCGTTTCCGACGAAGAAGCGGCGTATCGCGCCGCGATGGCCAGCGATCTTCTCGTGATCAACCGATTGCTCGATGGCGATTTTTCCAACCCCAGCGGCATCGAACTGATCCGCGACATCGCCCTTCGAGGGATCGCAGCGCGTCTCATGCTCGTCAGCAACTATCGGGAGGCACAGGCCGACGCCGAGACCGCCGGCGCCGTCCCCGGCTTCGGCAAACGCGACATGTACGCCGAGTCCACCCGTCAGAGGGTGCGCGAAGCCATCGGCCTCACATGATCGGCCTCACCCGATCGGCCCGAATCCACGGTCGAACGAGGCCTCAACGCCGGCCGGCGCCCAGTGACGCCGACAGACGGGCCGCAGCCGTGGCCCGCTCACGCAGTGCCGCGATCGCGTCCGGATCGTTGAACGCGTAGAGGGCGAGCACGCGCCGATCCGGACCAACGAGGAACAGCCGGGAAGGATGGATGATGTTGTTCATCACCGAGCCGTCAGGCAGCGTGATCGGCCGGGTCGGGTCGTCCTGCAGCTCGAACATCAGACTCTGAGAGACGATCCGCCGGATCTCCGCCTCATCACCCGTCATCCACGTCCAGCGCTCGTGGTCAACGCCCCGCGCGTCGGCGTGCGCGCGGATCGCTTCCGGTGTGTCGTTCTTCGGATCGACGCTGATCGACGCGAACCGGACGCCCGTTCCCACGAGCTCCGACTGGAGCATGAGCATCGCCGCCGTCATGCCGGGGCAGACAAAGGGACAGTTCGTGAACGAGAAGTCCAGGATCGTCACGCGACCGTCAAACACCGAGTGATCGACCGGTTTCCCGTTCTGGTCGACGAGCGAGAACGTCGGAATCTGCAGCGCCTCCAGCCCTTCATCCGGAACCAGCGGGCCACGCGATGCCCCCGCCGCCGGTGGCGCCGGTGCCGCACGCCGCCCTCCCTTCATGACCATCACCGCCGAGCCCAGCACGATCAGCGCCGTCACGGCGAGCATCGCAAGGATCCAGCGCGGAAAGGGCGGAGGAGGGGAGTCGGAGTGGGACATGGTGCCTCAGAGCAGCGTGTGCACGAATCCGTCGACAACCATCGCGATCAAAAGCACCGGCAGATGGATGATCGACGCGAAGAACAGTCGGCGGGCCGCGGGCCGCCCGCGCCGGCGCGCCATCGCCAGCGCCAACGCCAGAAACACAACGCCCGTCACGCCTGCGACAACGGTGTAGATCGGTCCCAGAAGGTCCGGCATCGCAAACGCCGGCCAGATCGTCGCGGGAATCAGCAGCGCCGACGTCGCCACGATCGCCGCCGAAGTCTTGATCCCGGACGGGTCGGTCATCGGCAGCACACGGAATCCGCCATGCGCATAGTCCTCACGATACAGCCACGCGATCGCCCAGAAATGTGGCAACTGCCACACCGTCATCAGCACGAAGAGCGACAGCCCGCCCGCCTCCGAGAGCGATCCAAGCCCGCCCGTCGCCGACGCGCTCGACCACCCGATCAGCGGCGGAAGCGAGCCGGGGATCGTCCCCACCAGCGTCGCAAGCGCCGTCCTGGTCTTCAGCGGCGTGTACGCGATCACGTACACCACCATGCACGCCAGCGACACCAGCATCGGCGCGACGCCGACGGTCAGACCCAGCACCAACAGACCCGCCCCGCACAGAAACAGCCCCGCCGAGAGCACGGTCCCCGCCGCCAGATGCCCCGCCGGGATCGGACGCGTCGCCGTTCTGTGCATCAGCGCGTCCCGGTCTCGCTCCAGCCATTGGTTGAGTGCGTTCGCGCCGCCCGCAGAGAGAAACGTGCCGACTCCGCACCCGACAAGCGACACGACGAACTCCACCGCCGTCCAGCTCCGGCCCAACGCCGCCATCGCAAATCCGATCAGCGAGGTGATCGTCACCAGACGCGTGATGCCCGGCTTCGTCGTGATCACGATCGCGCGCACAAACGACGGCGGCTCCGACACCCGCTCAAGCGTTCCCGCGATCGTCGTCGAATGCTGCGCCAACCCAGATCCTCAACTTCCCTGTCCTGCGAATCCTGTCAGACAGCACGATTTGCTGCCAGACCGAACGTCACGGAGTATACGCCCCGACACCCATCCTCGCGCCCTCACGGCCCGCGCGGCGCCGGCACGCGAACGTCCACCCAAACCGGGAAGTGATCGCTCGGAAACGGTCTCTCGCGCGGCTGCGGATTCGCCCGCCACACCCCGGACCCGAGCGATTGAACCGTCTTCGACGGAAGCACGTAGTCCACCCGCAACCTGAACATCGACGTGTCCGTCGGATCAAGACCCTCGATCATCAGGTCCGACGCCGGAACAACGTTCGCGTTCACGCGTGGATTCGACAACAAATTCCGTTGGATCGGGTTCTTGAATGAGTCCCCGTCAACCGGGTCGGCGTTCAGGTCCCCGAGAATCACGAAGTGTGCCTCCGGCTCAAGGCCCCCGGGCGTGCTCGTGTCGTCCACCACATACGCCGCGTTGTCCAGGTAGTCCGCCCAGAATCGGATCTCGTCGTGGTTCCGCTTCTTGTTGCGCATCTCCGGGCCGTCGAAAGCCGGCGGCGTCGGATGCGAGCAGAGCGCGTGCACCACCGCTCCGTTCGGCAGGCGAATCGGTACGTCCCAGTGAGACTTCGAACTCAGCCGGAACGCCGCCCACTCCTCCTTGTTGTACCACGGCTCGTTCGTCTCCGGAACCCGCGGCACAAACGCGCCCGGCACATAGTCCCACGGCAACAGCCGGAACGTGCGGACCTTGTCGACCAGGATCTCCAGACGCTCGTCGACCAGGACCGCCATCCCGTACTGCCCGGGAAACGTCCCGAAGCCCCAGCAGTCGTTCCCGTACGCTCGCTGGTCCGCGGTCTGGCGGGCCGGCGCACCATCGGCTCGCGCCGGCTCGGGCATCGGAAACGTGGAAACCGTGCGGCCGTCGTTGTCCAGATCGTGTCCGCTGAACATCCCCGTGTTCACAGGCGCCATGAACGCCCGGTAGCGAATGAGCCCGTCGTCCGGACCATCCGCCGCGAGGAAGTTCGCGACGAACCTCGCCGCGTTCTGGCCCGGCTCGTCCCCATCCTTGAATCCCGGCGACCCGGCGCCGTCGTACGCGATCTCGTTCAGGAGAATCACGTTCGGCCTCAGATCACGGATGATCGACGCGATGCGGCGCAGACGCGGGTGGCTCGGATCCTCGATGTCCGAACGGCGAACGTCCTCGACATTAAACGTCGCAAAGCGCACGTCCACGCTCGGTGCCGCTTGCGCGTCGCATCGACACGCGCCCGCAAGCCCGAGCAGAACCACCAGAACGGCCCGAATCTCTGCCATGAAACTGCCCTCGCATCGCGTCCTTGACGCGCCAATCCAGCGTAGTCGGACCTCGCCCCTTCCGCGCCCCGCAGTCGTATCAGAATCGATCGAGCCAACGCGTCTGCGGAAGGAACGTGTAGTCGTCCGTCGTCGGCGTCTGGCCCTCGGCCACCGGAATGCTCAGCCCCACGTGCCCGTCGAGGAACGCGAGGTTTGCGCGCACACCCGCCGATCCGAACCACATCTGGCGTCGATCCCCGCCGTCGTCATAGTTGTAGATCGTGTGCGTTCCCACGACCCACGTCTTCGTCGGCTGCTCCACCGGTGGCAATCGCCCGCCCCCCGAGGGAATCAGCGTCGGGTAGTCATCGCCGTATGGGTTCCTGTCCGGCGCGTGATCGTTCAGCGTGTAGGACGATCCCAGGAAGTCATACATCAGGTCCGCGCGCTCCAGCCCCGGAATCGGGAGGCCCGTGGATCGCAGGCCCTCGTCGATCGGCGAGCGGAACTGGGGCATCTCGATCGGAGGCACCCCGGGATCACTCGATTCCTCCGCCTGGATACCCGCCGACGTCACATATGGGTTGAGAGGCCGCAACGCCGCACCGATCTCGTTGATTCCGTAGAACGGAAGCTGCCCGCGCTTCCCCCCGAACAGCGAGCCGATCACCGACTCTCCCCCGCCGGGCAGAGGGCCCATGTGCTGGGGAAGGAATCCCGGAAACTCGTTCTCATAAAGCGTCAGCCCGACCGAGATCTGCTGCAGCCGACTGCCGCAGACCGTGATGCGTGCCTGTCGCCTCGCGCCACCCAGCGATGGCACAAGGATGCCGACGAGGAGCGCGATCACCGCGATCACCACCAGAAGCTCGATGAGCGTGAACCCCGAAGGGCGAGACCTCGCGTCGCACATGCCCACTGAGCGTAGTGGCCTCCAGCGCCGGCGGTTGCACCGCGAAGCCCCGGCGCCACCCATCCTCCCAAAAAAAGAACGACCAACCGAGCAAGGTTCCGGCGCCACGCGGCAACTCATGTGCCGACGCGCCCGTCAAACCGCCACCCACGCCGCGATCGCCCGATTGGGGCACCCGCCGCGAACAAGCCCAACCAACCGCATTCTCAAGTCACAAAGGAGCCCAGACATGACGACCAAGACGTTCACAACGACCGCCGCCAAGTCCTCTCTGCTGCTCGCGATGGCAATCGCCGCCGGAGCCGCGCACGCCTCTCAGATCATCAACCTCCGAAGCGGCCAGGTCGGCGGCTTCCCCGGCATCGCCGGTCAGCCCGACGACATTGTGACCTGGCGACCCGGCACGCCCGGCGGCGCGCCGGCGAGCGGCTCGGTCTTCGGAGGAGCCGACTTCACAGGTGCGAACACCGGCGCTCCCGCACACGTGATCAACCCCGTCTCCGTATGGACGCCCGGGATCAGCGACCCGCTGGCGCGCTGGATCAACTGGGACGGCTACTTCGTCAACCCCGACGGATCGCCCGGCTCAGGCAACGGTGTCGCCGGCTCCGTGCTGTACGCGGTCCCGTTCTTCGTCACGACGTCGTCGGTCACGTTCGCGAACATCAAGCTCGAGTACGCCGTGGACGACTACCTGGGCGACTCCCTCTTCGGCGGTCCGAATCCGGACGGGCTCTACATCAATGGAATCCCCACCGGCTACTCCGGCGGCAGCTACGCGACGCCCACCATCCACAACCAGAACATCACCGCGATGGTCACGCCGGGGCTCAACTACATGTACCTGTACCAGCGTGACGCGGGCTTCGGCGTCAGCGGGATCATCTTCAGCGCAAGGATCAAGGTTGTTCCGGCTCCCGGCTCCCTCGCTCTCATCGGCGCCGGCGGGCTTCTCGCGGCACGCCGTCGCCGCCGCTGATCGGCCCTGATCGATCCCTCTCACTCTCGTCACGCAACTGGGACACGGGCCGGTGGAGGGCTGCGCAGCCGCCATCGGCCCGTGGCATTTCTCCGCTCAGGGCGGCGGAACCGCCCCGGCGGACGCGGGATTCGCGAGTCGATCTCGCAGGTCCGCCGCCTCGTCTGCCTTCCCGACCGCCTCGGCGCACGCGATCGCGTCCTCGTAGTACATGCGACGCCACGGGTACCCGACCTCCGCCACGAAACCCGGGTTCAGGCCATCGGCCATCAGTGGCGCCGCCTCGGCCGCGCGCCCAAGTGCGCACAGCACGTGCACTCGATGCATTCGGATCACCAGCGCCTGATCCCGCGGCATGGAAGCCGAAGTGGCGATCGCTGCCAGAGCGCTCGCCGACCTCGCATCGGCCTCGGCCAGCGGATCCGCAAACCGACGGGACCCGCCCGCGGGCTCCCGGCTCTGAGCGGTCAGAGAGACGGCCATGTACGCGTCGATCGTCGCCAGGATGTGATGATCCGGACCGAGCGCACGCTCGAAGAGCTCACGCGCCACAAGCCCCTCCTCGATCGCCTCGTTGTGCGAGCCGTGCAGACCGAGGAACCACGACAGGTATCGGTGGCTGTTGCCAAGCAGAAGAGGGTCACGCGCCTCCGGCGGCAGCGACGATCGAATCTTCACCACGCTCCGCGCCAGGTCTACAGCCCTCTGCGTCTGGCCCGTGATCGCAAGGTCAAGCCCGGCGGACTCATAGCACGGAAGAAGCGATCGATGGTCGGAGCCGTGGGC
Source organism: Phycisphaerales bacterium (assembly GCA_026647565.1). Lineage (GTDB taxonomy): Bacteria > Planctomycetota > Phycisphaerae > Phycisphaerales > UBA1924 > JAHBWV01. Next base: position 10,520 of record JAPKGU010000087.1, read on the forward strand.
CGCCGACAGCACGTCCGCCGCCAGGAGCGCCGAGTCGATCTTCATGTCGCGTCGGCCCTCAAACTCCGCCGCACGCATCCTGACCATGTACACCTGTGCCACCGATGGATCCCGCTCACCGAGCAGCCGCTGATGGAGCACCGCCAGCCGTCCCAGCGCCGCCGCGCGCCCGAACGGAGCGGACCTCTGAGAGGTCGCAACGCCCGGCGCGCCCAGGATGGACAGGTCCTCGCGAAGCGCCGCCGCAGCCCGCGCCGTCGGAACGTCCCACGCTCGCGCCACGTCCCGAGCCAGCGCACACTCGGGCGCCGCTTCGATCAGGTCCGCCGCGTCCGAGAGCGACGCGATCACGTCCGGGGAAGCCGGCATCAGGGTTCGCATCCGCAGCGCGAGCGCCTCGCGAAAGAGCGGCTCCGCCTCGGACGCGGCCCCCGCCCCCAGCCGGACCCGAGCGATCAGCGATGCCATCGTCGCAGCCGCCCCGTCGGCCTCGCGTCCGGGCGTCGCCCGAAGCGCGTCCAGCGCGAGCTTTGCCTCCGCCTCCGCTTCGGCGCTCCGCTGCATCGCCATGAGCACACGCGCGTGCAGCGCACGCGAGATCGCCACGTCCGTTTCATCCGCGCCGGAACCCAGCAGCCCCTGGCGCATCTCCATCGCCTGTCGCGCGACCTGCTCCGCCTCCGCGTACCTCTTCCTCACCAGCAGGATCGCGCCCAGCTCGTGCAGCGTGTCCCCGATCTCCGGGTGGACCGCCCCGAATCTCGCCCGAAGCCGCTCAAGCCCCGAGCGCAGCGCCACCTCGGAGTACTGAACCTGTGCCAGCGCCTTGCCGCCCGAGAGGTCCGTGTACACGCGGCTCCACAGCCGCCGCAGCGCCTGATCCACATCCGGATCATCCGCGAACGCGCCCGTCTCCAGTCTGATGTACACGCGATCGAGACCCGCGCCAAGCTCCGTCGCAAGCTCGGGACGTTTCGGGTCGTCGACCGGCATCACCTCGCGCAGCAGCTCGGTCACCGCCTGCGCCCGAACCTGCTCCTGGTGCGCAATCTCGCGATCCTGTCTGGCGCGCCGGGCCGACGACGCCGCGCCCGCGGCGCTCAGCACCGCCGCGCCCACCGCCCCGAGCACCAGCACACCGACCACCGACGCCGTCACGATCCTCCCGCGATTGACGGCGATCGCCTTCCGCAGCAGGTACCACCCCGAGCCGCTCCGTGCATCAACCGGCACGCCCGAGAGGAACCGCTCGATGTCGCGCGCAAAGCTCGCCGCCGACTGATACCGCAGGGTCTTGTCCTTGCGCATCGCCTTCAGGACGATCGCCTCGAGGTCCGGCGCGAGCGTCGGCGACACGCTCCGAGGAGGAACCGGCTCGCGCTCCGCGATCGCGCGCACGATCTCGAACAGCGTCCCGCCCACGTCGTAGGGCATCGTCCCGCACAGCAGCTGGTACAGGATCACGCCGAGTGAGTACACGTCGGTCAGGGCATCGATCTGCTCCGACCGGCCCGAGGCCTGCTCGGGTGAGACATAGGCCGGAGTCCCCGCGAACTCACCCGTCATCGTCAGACGCAGCGTCCCCGCCCGCGCGATGCCGAAGTCGATCACGACCGGTCGCCCCTCGCCCGTCACCAGGATGTTGTCCGGCTTCAGGTCCCGATGGATCACGCCGTTCAGGTGCGCGTTGTGGATCCCGTTGCACACCGCGACAAACACCTCGAGCAGCGCCCGCTGGCGCGCCTGAGGCGTGTCGCCCGGCGGCTTCCACGCGTCCAAGGGCACGCCGTCCACGTACTCCATGATCACCGCGATCCGGCCGTCGGCCAGCGCGCGGGACTCGAACACGGTCACCAGGTTCGGATGTCTCAGCCGGGCCGTGATCTCGGCCTCACGCTCAGCCCGGTGACGCTGCCGCGCCGAAACGTCCCCGCCCGTCGACAGCGTCTTGATCGCCACCACGCGCGACGTCGCCTCCTGCACCGCGCGATACACCACGCCCTGCGCCCCCGAGTTGATCACCGACTGGATCCGGTACCCGCTGATCCGCGGCGCACCCTCCGGCCCCGGCTCCATCTCGACCAACGCCCGCGCGCGGGCCATGAACGCCGCGTCGTCGATCGCCGCCTCCAGCCGATGGGCGCACACCTCACACGCGTCCACGTGCGCGCGCAGCGCACCGTCCGGATCGTCCCCGCTCACCAGCCGATCGATCTCCGCCGCCGTCGGGCATGGCCCCGCCGGACCGCGTCGCTCGGGGACCATCTCAGATGTCCTCCTCGAACGCGTGCGTGAGCTCCTCGACCAGCCGACGCAGCCGCTTGGTCATCCGCGTCCGCGCCACGTACACCTGGTCCACCGACATCTGGCACTGCGACGCCGCCTCCTGCGCCGGCACGCCCCGCATCGCGACCAGCTCAAAGGCGAGCACCGTCCTCGGGTCCAGCCCCGCGTCCTCCCGGAGCAGGTCGAACGCACGCGCCAGGATCGTCCGATCGCGCTCGTCGGTCCAGATCGATCGCAACGCCGCGTCGTGCTCCGGGGCGAGCGCGTGGTCCTCCGCCTGATCCATGTCCAGGTGCGCCGCCCGCCGCCCGTCCCGCTTCACCCGCAGCGCCGTCCGGTGCGCGATCCCCAGGATCCACGAGCTGAGCCGCCCCTTCGAGCGGTCGTACTTGCCCTCGCGATACACGCGGACGAACTCCGCGAGCGTGCGCTGCGCCGTCTCCTCGGCGTCCGCGTCCGAGAGCCCCAGACGGCGCGCGGTCCCCGCGATCACCGCGCGATAGCGAGTGTCGATGTGGGCCCACGCGGGCTGGTTGTCCCGTTCCTTCAGCGCGTCGAGCAGCCGAGTCGTTGTTCGCGTCGCGAAAATGGCATCGTTCGAAGGCACTTGGAGCCCTCGGGTGTCCCCGATCTGAAGCCGAGTATACAGCAATCTCCCCGGGTTCGAGCCATCGGCCTCGAAACAACCCCACATCGCGACTCGCCCGCGCTCTCGGACCCATCGGCCCGGGCGTCAGTTCTCGGATCGCGCCCGGCGCGTCCGCCACGACCACTGCAGCGAAGGGTCGAGCACCGTCACCGGCGTCGCGTCGAGGATCGACTGCGCCCGCCGATCCATCAGGATCCGCTCCTGCCGGCGCCGCAGGTCCGCCCGCAGCGACTCCCGCACCGTGTCAAGCCCCACCCCCTGGTCCGCGATCACCTCCTCCATCAGCACCACGGCGTAGTTCGGATTGAGGGCCAGCACCGGGCCGAGCGCGCCGGGCGTCAGCCCCGGAAGCGACGTCCGAACGATCATCGGGTACGCTGGGTCCGCCGGCGAGATCGGCTCAAGCAGCCCTCCGGCGCTCGCCGAGGCGTCGATCGACCGATCCATCGCCAGCTCGATGAACCGCGCCCGGCGTGACCCGCCCTCCAGCGCCGACAGCTCCGCCAGCGCCGTCGCCGCGTCGCGCTCCGTCGCCGTCAGCAGCAGCCGCACCCTGTACTTCTCGCCGTACCGCACCCGATGCGCCAGCGCGATCTCCTCCTCCGTCACCGAAACCTCGGATGCGATCAGCTTCCGCAGCGCCGCCGTCCGACGCACGAGCAGCCCGAACCTCGCATCGCCAAGCCCACGCGCACGCCTCACCGAATCAATCAAGACGTCCGGATCACCCGAACCGCCCGATGCCAGCGCGCGCATCAACTCCGCTCGCTCGCTCTCCAGGTCCTGCATCGTGAGCGAGAGCCCCGCCGCGGCCAGTTGTCGCTCCGCCGTCCGCGTCACCAGCAGCTCCTCGATCACCTGCGCCCCCGCCGCCTCCCCGAGGTACGGCGCAACCTGCCCGATCGTCATCGTCTCCGAGCCGATCACCAGCGCCGGCGACTCGGTCGCAACCGTCCCGGACCGGGGCGTCGCGCCCGAGACCCGGACGGTCCGCTCCGACGCTCGCAGCCCCTCGGTATCCCGCTCACTCAGACCGTCGGACGACGGACCGTCCGAAGCGCACCCGCCCCCGGCCGGCGCCAGAATCATCGCGAGAAGGAAGGCCGAAGCGATCGAGCGTGCGTGTCCCATGGCGAACACCATAGGTGTTCGTGCCGCAAAGAACCGCGTCTCCCCCGACTGCCCTTGCCCCTCCCCATCGTGTAGCATGTCGCGCATGAGCAGAGCACCGGACAGATTCCACGGGATCGAGGGCGGGCACGCCATGGACGAGCGCCGCGCCGTGCTCTGCCCCTATTGCGGCGCCTCGTCCCTCCGGCGAGAACGCTGCGAGACCTGCAACGGGTACTTCGATCCCCTCTCGCGCCAGGCAACGCAGAACCACATGGGCCCCTGGTACATCCGTGACATCGAGCACCCCTTCCGGCCCGGCTGCTCCTACGCCGTCGTCCGCGCCATGGCCCTCAAAGGCAAGATCACGCACGCAACGATCATCCGCGGCCCATCCACTCGCCAGTTCTGGGAACTGGCGCGCCGCACCCCCGGCGTCGCGCACCTTCTGGGCCTCTGCCACGCCTGCCAGAAACCCGCGGATCCATCCAGCGACAAGTGCCCGTCGTGCGCCGCCGGCTTCATACTCGACGACGATCGCCAGTACCTCGGCCTCGGTGAAGTGCGTGAACTCCCGCCCGTCGCCCGGGGCTGACGCTCGACTCCGCTTCACCATCCCTGCCGACGTCGTCGAACAAAATCGCAAGAAAACTCTGGACCGGCGGGGTTTTCACCCTATATTGAGACATCTGGACAGGACCAAGTCTCCACAGCTGATTTGTTCGTATTTCGATCGGTTTGGGAGTTTGCGAGTGCGTATTGCATGAATCCCGTGAAGTTTGCTAGGATAGGGTTTCGACCCGAGGGATCTCGCTGGGCCTCGGCAGAGTTCGACACGCAAGCACGTCGGCGTGGTCCATCCACGCGGAGGTACAGCACATGAACATCCCATTGGAGTCCCGATCGATGAACAGGCGAGGTTTCACACTGATCGAGTTGCTCGTCGTCATCGCGATCATCGCGCTGCTGATCGGCATCCTGCTGCCGGCGCTCGGCGAAGCACGCAAGGCCGCCAAGCTCGTTCTGGACATGAACAACCAGAAGCAGATCGGCACCGGCACCAACTCCTACGCCACCGACTACCAGGACAAGAACCCCACGTTCTCCTGGGTCGCCGGCCAGGCCGAGTCTCCCTTCGGCTCACCCGGTTCCGATCTCGAAGCCGCGGCTCACCAGGCGATCTGGATCATCCGCGAGCGTGGCGGCCGCGACGACATGGTCCCCCCGAGCTCGTGGATCCCGCACGTCCTCTACTCCCACCTCCCCCTCCAGGACTATCTCGCCTCACGCCTCCCCGAGAAGCTCGTCGTCAGCCCCGCCGACACCAACCGCCTCAAGTGGCAGGACTGGCGCGGCTACAACAACTGCGAGTACGTCCCCAATCCCGCAGGGAGAGCCGGCGGCACCATGCCGAAGGATGATCAGCGCTGGCCATACTCCTCCTCCTATTCCGCCGTGGTCGCGCTCTACGACAAGGGCCAGAGCCGCAGCATCAAGGCCTCGTCCGGTACTGTCGTATCCAATCGACTGAAGTGGGGCACCTCGCACCGCACGTACAACGTCCCCGGCGGCTCCGCGCTCGGCGCCACCAACGCCTCCGAGGTCACCTTCCCCGCTCAGAAGGTCCTGATGCACGACGACGTGGCCCGCTACTTTGGCAAGTTCCAGTTGTTCTACGGCTACGCGGAGGCCCGCCTCCCCGTTCTCCTGTTCGATGCCTCCGTCGCCGTTCGTCCGAACACCGAAGCGAACCTCGGCTGGGATCCCCACAGTCCGACCACCAGGGGCTCCAGCGTCGACTGGTTCGACTACGCCATGGGCCTGCGTCCCGCCGAGCAGTGGGAGCCACCCACACGCAACGGCGCCTTCACCGATTCGAACGTGAAGGGCTACTACCACTGGACGCGCGGCGGGCTGCGCGGGCTTGACTACGGAGGCAGCGAAATCGACACCGGCCAGCCACGTGACTGACCGGGCTTGACGCACACCGACTTGGGAATCCCGGGATCCTCGCGCGGCGGTGGCACGCCGCCGCCTCGGGGCCGTGCTGGCGCAGCTCGACCCGGC
>JAPKGU010000088.1 GCA_026647565.1 Phycisphaerales bacterium
GTCGCGCGGCGGCGGGGCGGATGAAGAACAAGGTGCTCGCGGCGGAGGAGGCGATGCGGGGCGTGGGGGGGCGGCCTGTCGCGCGAGTGGTCATCGCGTCGGCGAACGGTGAGAACGCGATCGCGCGGGCACGCCGCGGTGAGGGAACTCTGTTCGTGGGCACGGGTGCGGCGGGCGCGAGTGCGGCGCCAGTTTCGGCGGGGGTCGCATGAGCGGCGCGACGCGAGCGGAGGGGCAAGCGCCGACGCCGATCGACGCGGCGTGGTCGGATGAGCACGCGGTCGATGTGCTGTTCGACCTGGTGGCGACGCCAAGCGTGAGCGGGAACGAGCGCGCGGCGGTCGAGCGGTTCGTGATGCACGCGCGGGCGCTCGGGATGGAGGCGGAGATCGATGAGGCGGGGTCAGGGATTGCGGTCAGAGAAGAGAGGAATCACCACAGAGGCACGGAGGACACAGAGGGGAGCACGGGCAGGATTGAGATCGTGCTGCTCGGGCATATCGACACGGTGGCGGGTGAGATCGCGGTGAGGATGGAGGGGGAGCAGACCGCCGAGAGCGACACGCGGGTGCTGCACGGGCGCGGGAGTGTGGATGCGAAGGGGCCGCTGGCAGCGATGCTGGTCGCGGCGGCGCGCGCGACGCTGCCCGAGGGCGTAACGGTGCGCGTGTGCGGCGCGGTGGGCGAGGAGACGCCTCACTCGCGCGGGGCGCGGCACATCGCGCGGACGTTCAGGCCGGATGCGTGCATCATCGGCGAGCCGAGCGGGTGGGAGGGCGTGACGCTCGGGTACAAGGGACGGCTGGTGGTTCGCATCGATGTCGAGCGAGCGTGCCACCACAGCGCGGGGCCGAGGGAGTCGGCGCCGGATGTGGTGTGTGGGGCATGGCAACAGGTTGTGCAGATGGTGCGGGAGACGAACGAAGAAGGGACTCACCACAGAGACACAGAGAGCACAGAGAAGAGGGGGAACGGCGGAGAAGAGCCTCAACGCGGAGGGCCGCGGAGAGCCGCGGCGGGATACGGAGAGGACATTCACTTCAGAACCGCAGACGGCGCGAAAGCGGGGGATGGTGGAGCAAGAGAAGCGAAGAGGCCCGGCGCGTTCGAGCTGATTCAGTGCTCGCTGCGGTCGATGGAGTCGGCCTCGGATGGGTTGACCGAGCGTGCGGCGGTGGTGGGAGGGTTTCGATTGCCGCGTTGGGTGGGGCCGGAAGAGTTGCAGGCGCGGATCGAGGCGATCGCGGCGGGGATCGAGGGTGTGACGCTGCGGTTCGAGGGGCACGAGCGGGCGCACGCGGTGGATCGGAACGATCCGATGGCGCGGGCGCTGTCGGGCGCGGTGCGCGCGGAGGGCGGCTCGCCTCGGCCGAAGCTGAAGACGGGGACGGCGGATCTGAACGTGGTGGCGCCGGTGTGGCGGTGTCCGATCGCGGCGTACGGGCCGGGCGACTCAGCGCTCGATCACACACCGATCGAGCATCTGCCGATCGCGGAGTATCTGCGGTCGATCAGGGTGCTGACGCGCGCGATTGAGACGCTGGCGGCAGAGCTGATGGCGACGCGTTGGCCCGCGTCGGGAGGGATCGGCGCATGAGCGGGCTGACGCTGACGGAGAAGATCGTGTCGCGCCACCTGGCCGGAGGTCGCGGCGATGGTGTGATCGCGCGGCAGGGGGCGTATGTGCTCATCCGGCCGCGCCGGATCATGACGCACGACAACACGAGCGCGGTGATCCCGAAGTTTGAGGGGCTTTTCGAGGCGCGCGAGGCGGCGGAGGTTCATGAGCCGACGCAGATCGTGCTGACGCTCGACCACGACATCCAGAACCACACGCCGGAGAACCTGGGGCGGTACGCGGCGATCGAGCGATTCGCGAAGAGGCACGGGCTGGAGTTCCATCGCGCGGGGAGCGGGATCGGGCACCAGTTGATGATCGAGCGCGGGCACGTGGTGCCGGGGTCGCTGGTGGTGGCGTCGGACTCGCACGCGAACGCGTACGGGGCGCTCGGTGCGGTCGGGGCGCCGGTGGTGCGGACGGACGCGGCGGTGGTGTGGGCGACGGGGGTGACGTGGTGGGCGGTGCCTCGGGTCGTGCGGGTGGAGCTGCGCGGAACGCTCCGGGCCGGTGTGAGCGGGAAGGATGTGATTCTCGCGCTGTGCGGCGGCTGGCCACGCGATGTCGAGAACGCGGCAGTTGAGTTCACGGGCGAGGGGTTGCGCTCGCTCTCGATCAGCGACCGGATCGCGATCGCGAACATGACGACGGAGTGGGGCGCGATCGCGTGCGTGATGGAGCCGGATGAGCGTGTGCGCGAGTACCTGGCTGGGCGCGGCGTGGATGAGGGCGCATGGGCGGACGCGCCGATGCGCGCGGACGAGGACGCGCGGCACGCCGCGACGATCGAGCTTGATCTATCGATGCTCGAGCCGTTGATCACGGGGCCGAATCGGACAGACGTTGCGAGGCCGGCGTGCGAGGTGGAGCGAGAGCGGATCGCGATCGATGCGGCGTACCTGCTCTCGTGCGTGAACGCGCGCTTGCCGGATCTGGACGAGGCGGCGCGGGTGATGCGGGGCAAGCGGGTGCATCCGGGCGTGCGGTTCTATGTCGCGGCGGCATCGGCAGCGGTGCAGCGCGAGGCGGAGCGGAGCGGCGCGTGGCGTGTGCTGATGGAAACGGGGGCGATCGCCCTGCCGAGCGGGTGCGGGCCGTGCATCGGTCTGGGCGAGGGGACGCTCGGGCCGGGTGAGACGGCGATCTCGGCCACAAACCGGAACTTTCCGGGGCGGATGGGGGATCGATCGGCGAGCGTGTACCTCGCGAGCCCGGCGATTGTCGCGGCGTCGGCGATCGAGGGATACATCGCGATGCCGGAAGAAACGGACCGGACTCACCACAGAGGCACAGAGGGCACAGAGAGAAAGGCAACGAAGAACAACTGGGATGAGAAGAGTGACGGATTGGGAGAAGTGGTCGATGCTCGATCGAGTCTGAATGGTTCGTCTCTGTGTTCTCTGTGCCTCTGTGGTGAGTCTCCTCTTCCCCGTGCAATACTGGTGCCGGAGTCGGACGTCTCGACGGACGCGATCTACGCGGGGAGGCACACGTACCGGAGCGGGATGACGGCGGAGGAGATGGCGCGGGTCGTCTTCGAGAATCTGGACGGGGCGGAGACGGGATGTGTGGAGCCGTTCATCCGAGCGGGGGATGTGCTGCTGGCGGGTCGGAACTTCGGGCGGGGGAGTTCGCGCGAGCAGGCGGCGACGGCGTTGAAGTGTCGCGGCATCGCGGCGGTGGTGGCGGTGTCGGTGAACGCGACGTACCTGCGGAACGCGATCAACAACGGGCTCCTGGTGCTGGAATGCCCGGCGCTCGAGGGCGTGCTTGAAGAGATCGCGGCGTTGAGCGCGGAAGCGCGGGCGCGTGGCGAGATCGAGCATGCGCGGCTGGGCCCGGCGGTGGCGCTGGATGCGGAGCGCGGGACGCTGACGCTGGGAGAGGGCGCGGCGGTGCTGCGGGTGACGCCGCTGGCGCCGTTCATGCGTGAGCTCCTGGAGGCGGGGGGCGTTGAGCAATGGGCGAAGAAGAAGAGGACTCACCACAGAGGCACAGAGGGCACAGAGGGGAAAGGAGGGGGAAGCATGAAACGGGTAGCGCAAGGCGCACTTGCGGGCCTTGAAGCACCGGATTGTGGCCGCGGTGCAGCGTCTTGATGCTCGTTTCACACTTCCTGCCTTTCGCCTTCTCTGTGTTCTCTGTGCCTCTGTGGTGAGTCCTGTCCTCTTGAGCAACAACAATGTCGAACACCCCGCACATCGTGCTTCTTCCCGGCGATGGCATCGGACCGGAGGTCACTCGCTCGGCGCTTCGCGTGCTGATCGAGGCGGGGCTGCGCGCGACGTGTGAGGAGCGGGCGATCGGGTGGCGGGAGTGGTGCGAGCGGGGTGAGCCACTGCCGCCCGAGACGCTGGAGGCGGTGCGCGGGGCGGATGCGACGCTGATGGGGGCGATCACGAGCAAGCCGGAGGGTGAGGCGGCGCGTGAGCTGGCGCCATCGCTGCGCGGGCATGGCCTTCGATATCGCTCGCCGATCGTGCGACTCCGGCAGGAGCTCGACCTGTTCGCGGGGCTGAGGCCGGCTCGGGCGTGGGCCGGTCCGGATGGAGCGTGTGTGGCGGGTGCGCGACGCGGGACGGACATCCTGACGGTGCGCGAGTCGACAGAGGGGCTCTATTGCGGCATCGAGGTGGAGGATGTGGATGGGGATTATGCGGTGATGGTTCATCACGAGTTGTCGCTCCTGAGGGAGCGGACGCGCGGGCGGATGGCGATGTCGGTGCGGATCACGACGGAGCACGCGTCGCGCCGGGTCGTGCGGGTGGCGATGGAGGAGGCCAAGAAGCGCGCGAAGGAAACGGGGAAGCCGGCGCGGGTGACGCTGCTGGAGAAGCCGAACATCCTGCGGGCCACGGGTGGGTTGATGCTGGAGGCGGCACGGGCCGTGGCGGTGGACTATCCGGATGTCGTGCTGGAGATCGAGAACATCGACGCGGCGTGCATGCACATCGTGATGGACCCGGCTCGGTATGGGGTGGTGGTGGCGGAGAACCTGTTCGGCGACATCTTCTCGGATCTGGCGGCGGGGCTCGCGGGCGGACCGGGCCTCGCCCCGTCGGCGAGCGTCGGGGATCGGCACGCGCTCTTCGAGCCGGTGCACGGGTCGGCGCCGGATCTCGCGGGGCGGGGGATCGCCAATCCGATCGCGGCGATCCTGTCGGGCGCGATGCTGGCGGCACACATCGGACAGGGCGAGGTGGCGTTGCGCGTCGAGCGCGCGGTCGAGATCACGCTGCGCGAGTCCAACGCATCGACGCTCACGCCCGACCTCGGCGGACGCGGCACGACGGAGATGCTGACAGAGGCCGTGATGCGGAAGCTGTGTTCGAATGATGACAAACGGTGAGTGAAAGGGACGACGGGGCAGAGGGATTGCGCTTTGTCGACCGTTGACCGTTCCCTGGTCTCGCGATCGTCTCCGGCGCTCTCTGTCGTTCGGTCGTTCTCCGTGTCCTCTGTGTCTCTGTGGTGAGTCTTTCTTCGCTGATCGCACGCTGGTGCGATTCCCTTGGAGTCTTTATGCTCTCTCCCGCATCGCGTTTCCGCATCATCGAGTCCACTTTGCGCGAGGGCGAGCAGTTCGCCAACGCGTTCTTCACCACGCAGCAGAAGATCCGCATCGCGACGATGCTGGACGCCTTCGGCGTGGACTACCTTGAGCTGACGAGTCCCGCGGCGTCGCCCGCCTCGCGCGACGACTGCGCCACGATCGCGTCACTCGGGCTCAAGGCCCGTGTCCTGACGCACACACGCTGCCACCCCGACGACGTGCGCCTGGCGATCGAGACGGGCGTGCAGGGCGTGGACATTGTGATCGGGACGTCGTCGCAGTTGCGGCGGTTCGGCCACGGAAAGTCGATCGATGAGATCATCGCGCTCGCGAGGGACGTGATCCCGATCGCGGTGGAGGCGGGGGTCGAGGTGCGGTTCAGCACCGAGGACAGCTTCAGGTCGGACCTCTCGGACATCCTGCGGGTGTACGAGGCGGTGGCGCCGCTCGGGATCCATCGCGTGGGGATCGCGGACACGGTGGGGATCGCCGATCCGTTCCGGGTCGCGGACACGGTTCGCGCGGTGCGCGGGTCAATCGGCCCGACGCTCGACATCGAGTTCCACGGGCACAACGACACGGGCTGCGCCGTCGCGAACGCGTGGGCGGCGCTCCAGGCAGGCGCGACGCACATCGACACGACGGTGCTCGGGATCGGCGAGCGGAATGGGATCACGTCGCTGGGCGGGATCATCGCGCGGCTGTACGCCTCGGAGCCGGAGCTCATCCGCCAGCGGTATCGGTTGCCGCTGCTGCACGACATCGACCACGCGGTGGCGCGGCTCTGCTCCATCGACGTGCCGTTCAACACGTGCATCACCGGGTTCGCGGCGTTCACGCACAAGGCGGGGATCCATGCCAAGGCGGTGCTCAATGATCCGTCCGCGTATGAGGCGCTGCGGCCGGAGGACTTCGGGTTGTCGCGGTACATCCATGTCGCGCACCGGCTGACTGGGTGGAACGCGGTGCGGGCGCGGGCGGAGCAGCTCGGGCTGAAGCTGAGCGACGAGCAGGCCAAGGCGCTGACGGCGGAGATCAAGAGCGCGGCGGATGCGGGGCACCTGACGCTGGACCACGTGGACGGGATCATCCATCGGCATGCGGCGACGCCCGGCGGCGGACCGGTCTCTGAGCGGCAGCCGGGGCTTGAGCCGGCGCTGGTGTGAGTGGCGCCAACAATCGAGGGCGGTTGGCAGCAGGAGCCCCCATTGTGCAGACCACCTCGGCAGTCGGGATCGATCTTGACGCGGCATTCGCGACGTTCACCGAACACTGGTCGCCCCGGATCGTGGCGGAGCTGAACGGGCAGCACGTGAAGCTGGTGAAGTTCAGGGGTGAGTTCGTGTGGCATCACCACGAGCACGAGGACGAGATGTTCCTGGTGCATCGGGGGCGGTTCGTGATGGAGTTCCGAGACCGGCGGGTGGAGGTGGGCGAGGGGCAGTTCATCGTTGTGCCTCGGGGCGTGGAGCACCGGCCGGTGGCGACGGAAGAGGTGCAGGTGGTGCTGTTCGAGCCGGCGACGACGCTGAACACGGGGAACGTGGTGAGCGAGCGGACGGTGCGGGACCTGAAGCGGGTGTGAGCATCCGGGGGGGGCGTGCTGGGGGCCGCGGGGGCACGCGCAGGCTGGGGGGCGCATGGCGGGCGCGGGGATACCCTCCGGCGATGGCAAAGCGTGCGTCGCAATCAGAGGGTGGCGTGGGTCGGGGCGGAAGCGGGGGGATGCCCGCATTCGATCCGGCGTGGCGCGTGGTTGTGTATCGGGGAGAGAGCGCGTTCCTGCGGACCGAGCGCACGACCCATCTGCGCGAGGCCATGGAGAGACACCACGGCGGCCTGGACGTGTTCACGTTCGACGGGCAATCGTGTGCCGCGGCAGACGTGCTCGACGAGTGCCGATCCTTCGGCCTGATGTCCTCTCACAAGCTGGTGCTGCTGGACAACGCCCCGGACCTCGTGAAGGACGACAACCGTGCGCTCTTCGAGCGGTACTGCGCGGCGCCGAGCGACGGTGCGACGCTGGTCATGAGGGGACAGACCTGGCGTCCCGGGAACCTCGACAAGCTGATCGAGGCGTGCGGCGTCTTCGTCGAGTGCGACCGCCCGGACCCGCCCAAGGCGGCGGCGTGGGCGATCGCGCGGGCGGACAAGCGGTACAACGCGACGGTCACACAGGACGCGGCCCGCATCCTCACGACGCTGCTCGACGCGGATCTCGGGCGGATGGACACCGAGCTGGCAAAGCTCGCGGCAGCCGGATCCGGCCCGGATGGGCGGGCAACGATCACGCCAGACCTCGTGCGCCAGTTCGTGGATGACGAGCGAACCGAGGACTTCTGGGTCATTCAGGCCGAGTTCCTGACGCCCGACCCGGAGGCGGTGCTCAGAAACCTGAGGTATCTGCTCGATGTGGCCAGGGAACCGACAGTCCGGGTGCAGTGGGCGTTGAACGATCTTGCGAGGAAGGTCCACGCCGCGACGCGGATTCGCGCCCAGGGCGGGAACGTGCGAGCGGCCGGCCGGTCCATCGGTGTGTGGGGCAGCGCCCTTGAGACGATCGCCTCGATCGCAGACCGAGCGTCCGTCGAAGCCGCAGCCGAGCTGTTCCTCGCCTGCGTGCACGCCGACCGGCTGAGCAAACGGGGCGGTGATCCGGAGCTGCTTCTCCAGACGCTGGCCGTGCGATTCGCAAGATTCGCGGCGAATCCTGCCGATGTTCAGGGTGCCGGTGCGCGTTGAACAGGCGGTCAATCACGCATCGGCACAGTCCTCGCGCGGAGCGCGGGCGGAACAGGGAAAGGAATGGCGCACCAGGCGCAGGAGGCGACCGTGCGGAGCTTGACCAGAATCGGATGGATCGCGGCGGTGTCGGGGCTTGCCGCCGGCGCCCTGTCGTGCGGTCAGAACACGCGAACGGGTCGGGGCGAGAACGAACCGGTGACGACCGGTCTTGCGGCCATGGAGCGAGGCGACTCGCCCACGCCCAGGGTTGCAACGCCGGATCCCAATGCGCCACCCGAGCCGGGGTCGGTCGATGCCATGGCGCAACAGGCCGCGATCGACCTGGAGCGAGCGCTGGCAGCGCAGCCGAGCCGCGACGCCAGACAACCACGCCGAGCCGAGATCGACAGCCAACCGAGCAATCCCGGGACGGCGACGAGCGAAGCGACGGCGATCGCCGATGGGAGCAGCGTCTCGGTCGGTCTGGTGAGTGTGGAGCGAACCGCTCCGCAAGCTCGCGACGAGCAGCCCCCGAGCGTGAGCGCGGGGCTGGCGTCGATGGAAGGGAGTGCCGATGCGCCGGCAGGAGAAGCTCCGCTCGATGAGCGAATCCGTCTCGCCTCGGTCGAACTGGCGCGCTTGCTCACCGATCGGGCCGCGGCATCGGCAGCACCCGCGGCCGATCTTGTGGTCGCGTCCGTCCTCGCGGTGAACGCGGGTGATCCGATTCCCGGACACCAGAATCTCGCGCCCTCCGAGCGTTCGGCCGTTGCGGCGGTGTCCGGCCTGGTCGGAGCGCTCAAGCCCGGAACCGAAGGTGCCGCCGCGATCGATGCCGCTGACGCGCTCCAGAAGAGTGCGGACGAGGCGAGTGTCGGGCTGCCGCTCCGCATCACCGACGCGCGTCTCTGCACGCGCGTGAACGGATTCGGGGACTACGTGGAGCTTGGTGTGAACGCGTTCCTCGCGGGGCGGCCAAGCCCGGTGATCGTGTACACCCAGGTCGATCGTTTCGCGTCGCGCGCAAGCGCGGGCGGGCGTCAGACCGTGGAGCTGTCCCAGGAACTGAACATCTATCACGATGCGGACGGCGCGCACTGTTGGAAGCGGCCGGCGCAGACGATCTCCGAGAGCACTCGATCGAAGCGACGCGACTTCTACCTCACGAACGCGATCGAACTCCCCCCGACGCTCACGATCGGCAAGTACCGGCTCAAGGTCACGATGCGCGATCTCACCGGCGGCGCCGTTGCGGAGACCACCATTCCGTTCTCGATCGTGGCCGACCCCGGACTGGCGCACACGGCAGAGTGACGCGGACGCGTCGATCTCAGCGTGGACCGTCCGCTCCCCGTCCATCGTCCGGCATGCGAACACGCACGTTCCGGCGCCCGTCGAGCGCTCCGTTCGGGGCGCGCGCGCGAGCGACCCACGCGCGGACCGCCATCCACGCCCAGAGCGCCGCGATCAGACCCAGGCCGATCAGGCCCGCCACGAGCATCACAGGAAGCACCACGACCAGCAGCCCGGCGGCGACGATGAGCGAGAGGATCAGCGCCAGCGGGTGGAACGCGGGTTTTGCGGGCCCGCCCGGGCCGAACCGATCCATCGCTCATGGTATTGGGCATCGGATCGTGACGATGGGCATCCGCGTGAAAGAAACCGGCCGAGCCCACGCGTGGGGGCCCGGCCGTTGATCGTCCGTCACGCCTCCAGAACGCGACGGACGTGGATGGCATCGGTTCGTCAGGGTCTCAGCTTCGTCGCCCCTTGATCAGGACGAAAGCCGACGCAAGGAGCAACGCAACGGCGCCCGGCGAGAGAAGCCAACCTTCGGTGGGCGACGAAGGGGCGATCGCGCCCGTCGCACGAGCGATCTCGTGCGTGCTGTGGGCGTCGAGCGCCACACCCGCGCCGACAACGGTGACGAGGACTCCGGTGCTCGCGACGAGCGCGACAAAGGCCCTTCTTGCCATGACCACTTCTCTCCCTTCATCCAGACTCGGCGAGGCGTGATCCGCGCCTTGTCTTGTGCCCACCGTCTCCCGTTGGCGGACACTCTCTCCACAATCAACGTATCACGCGTCCGGACGATTTCAAGGTCCGAGCACGGGAACTTGGGCAATGTGAGCGCTTCCCTGACGGCGGGCACATCGGAATCCGTAGATCCGACGGGCCTCACTCCCGTCCGGGCAAGGTCCGATATCGAGCGGATGGCGACCCGGCTCCGTAGCATGGTCCAGCGCCGCGTGTGTCGCGTACGCAGGCCGAACACCGAACGAGAGGAAGGGTCATGGAGTCTCTGTCGAGGAATCCGGGCGGGCGTGACGGAATCGGGCCATGTCCGCGCTCCGCACCGAGCACGAGCGGGCGGTCGACGCTCCGTGTCCGATACTGCGAGTGCGATCCGATGGGCGTCGCCCATCACGGGTCGTACGTGCCCTGGCTCGAGATGGCCCGAACGGAACTGCTCCGAACGAGCGGCGTCTCCTACGCGGATCTCGAGCGAGCCGGCGTCTTTCTCGTGGTGGCGAAGCTCTCGATCGCCTACCGGCGCCCGATCCTCTACGACGACGTCGTGGAAGTCGCCTGCAACGTTGCGGGCGGCGGGCGCGTGAAGATCGACCATGCGTACACGCTCGCCGTGATAGAGCGGAACGGAACGCCCACACGCGAAGAGGTCGGCGTAGCCACCACCACGCTCGCCTGCGTGGACGGGGAGGGAAAGGTCCGTGCGCTCCCCGACTGGCTCGCGACGGCGTGATAGGACGCAGCACCGAGCCGAATCAGCGCGGCTTCGCGAGCAACAGGATTGAGACCGCGGACGTGGTGGGGGCGTCGCGCGGCAACGCGGGTCCATACGCCGGCCAGAGCGGAGTGGTGACCGCAGGTTGCCGCGCTCTCAGCGAACGCTGCTCTGCTGATGCGCGGCGTCGACGACATCCCCTTGGTTCACATCGCGTCAAACAGCGGCACACACGGGTGAACTTTCGTGACGCCATCGCTCGTCGTCACGGCGAACGAGCCGCCGGGATAGAGGCACGCGCCGCCATACGCACCATCCTTTCGCAGCGCGTACACCGACGCGTTGAAGTTCGGCCGACCTCGCTCGTTGCGCAGCCGTTTCTCCAGCGTGTTGTCGGCGATGCGTTTGAGGGCGGCCAGACACGCCTGGGTCGGCGACATCCCCGAGGCCATGAACTGCACGATCGAGAACGCGCCGCAGTTGACGATGAGCGATTCGCCTCGACCGGTCGACCCTGCGGCTCCAACCGCGTTCTCGCAGTACATCCCGGCGCCGACGATCGGTGAGTCGCCGACTCGGCCGGGGATCTTCCAGGAAAGGCCGCTCGTCGTGGTGCACGAGCCAACGTCTCCCGACGCGTTCACGGCGGAGCAGTGGATCGTTCCCCACGTGAAGGGAATCGGTTCGCCGTCACCGGGCACGCGAGACTGGCGCTGCTCCTCGGCGAGGAACTCCTCCAGCGACTTGCGACCCGGACGAGGCCAATCACGCTCCTCCGGGTTCAACCAGTCGTCAGCGCCCATCGACTCGCGCCACCGCAGCCACGCCGCGTGCGACTCCGGCGTGAGAAGGTTCTCCTCCTTGAAGCCCTGAGCACGCGCGAACCGGAGCGCGCCATCCCCGACGAGCAGCACATGGTCCGTGCGCTGCAGCACGCGGAGGGCCACCGCCGCGGGATTCTTGATGTTGCGAAGACCCGCGACGGCTCCGGCCTTGTGCGTGGGCCCGTGCATGACCGAGGCGTCCAGTTCAACGACGCCCTCCTCGTTCGGGAGTCCGCCATACCCGACCGACGTGTCGTTCGGATCGTCTTCGACGAGCTTGACGCCGGCGACAACGGCCTCACTCGGATCGACGCCGGCGGACATGACCTCGAACGCGCGCGCGGTGGCGTTCGGGCCGTTGCCGCTGGCGATCACGCACGGACCGCGATGATCGTCGCCGATCTGGGGTCCCTTGTCCGGAACGCCGCTCGGGGCTGCGGGCCGAGGAGGTGGAGCGGCCGGGGGTTGACCCGCCGCAGACCCCGCCAGCCCCGTGAGGGCGACGCCCGAAGCCGCGAGGAACGACCGACGAGAGGAAACGGAGGGTGTGCTTGAGGAGTTCCGCATGCGACCAGTGTCGCATGGTCGGGGGCAGCTGTCACCTGGAGGTCCCCCATGCGGAGGACACTGTGGCACGCGCTCAAAGTCGGCACCCTACAGGGAGCCAAGCGGCCAAAGTGGCCGTTGTGCGCCGTGTGACGCGGTTTCGTGAAGAAAAGCGTCGAAGGGGCGCGCCGAAGCGGAGAGTCCGCGTCTCTCTTTGAGTGGACTTGGGATTGTCGGTGCACGGGGCAAAGTTCTGGTCCTGTACGCGTGTGTCCCCGGTTCACTCTCTCGTGGATGCGGATGGCACCGCCGTCCATGCCTTCGGGCGTGGATGTCCCAGCGGGGGGGCAGGAGCCGGAGGGGTTCTGCCCCCCCATTTCATTTCCGTCGCACGCGCCGAATCGTGAGTGGCCGGCGCGTGCGGCGAGTCCGCGCGAGCGTGATGCCCCCGTGCCCCAGACGAGCGCGTGTTGCGCGGTGCCCCGTACGCTCCTGCATGTCTCCAAGCCCTGTGGATCGCCAGGTGACCCGTCGGCAATCGCCCGATGATTCACCGGAGCGGCTCGCGCTGCTTGGCGTCGTTGTGAACACGGTGCTCGCCGGAGCGAAACTTGCCGCCGGCGTCCTCGGCTCGTCATTCGCACTGGTTGCTGACGCTGTCGAGTCGCTCTGCGACATCGCGGGGTCGGTTGTGGTGTGGGGTGCGCTGCGATACGGCTCGCGCGCCCCTGACGAGGACCATCCGTTCGGGCACGGAAAGGTCGAGGCGCTCGCGGGGCTTGCCGTCTCGCTGCTCGTGGTCGGAGCCGGAATAGGCATCGGTGTGCAAGCCGTGCGAGAGATCCTCACGCCTCACGACGTGCCGAAGCCCTTCACCCTCGTCGTTCTCGCGATCGTGATCGTCATCAAGGAGTCGCTCTTTCGTGCGACGAAACGGGCCGCGAGACGAGCGGGATCGAGCGCTGGACACGCGGACGCGTGGCACCATCGCTCCGACGCGATCACGTCGCTGGCCGCATTCGTCGGGATTCTGATCGCGGTCGTCGGGGGCGAGGGGTGCGCGGTCGCGGACGATTGGGCCGCGCTGCTGGCGTCCTGCGTCATCGTGATCAACGGCGTGCTCCTTGTGCGTGAGCCGGCGTCGGAACTGATGGACAAGTCCACGCCCGAGATCGAGCGCGAGTGCACACGGATCGTGCTCTCTGTCGAGGGATTTGAGGCGGTGGAGCGTTGCCACGCCCGCAAGAGCGGGCGCATGCACCGCGTCACGATGCACGCCGCAGTTGATCCGGCAATGAGCGTGCGCGAGGCGCACGATCTCACGGGCCAAGCCAAGGCCGCGGTCCGGGCGGCGCTCCCGCGCGTCGAGTCGCTGCTCATCCACATCGAGCCGGCAATCAGGGACGGATCCGCGGATTCGCGTGCAGCGCACGCCACTTCGTGACGGCCTCGGGCTCACGGGGGTACACCGGCGCGAGCGAAAGCGGATCGACCGGTGGAACCTCCATCGCCAGGGAGGCGCACGCCATCGCATCGAATCGCGGCGGTCGGACGCGCATCCCGAGCTTCGCGGCGCTCTCGAGCATCGCCGGAGGGGCAAAGCGGTCGATGATGAACGAGCGCGCGCCCTCCCTTGCCGCGACCTCGAGCGCACGGTGATCGACCAGCCCGAGCAAGCGACGCTCCGCACGATCGGGGCCGAACAGAACGAGCCACGCCGTCTCTCGCTTCGAGGCGAGTGCGACCACGAACGCATGTGGCCCATTGGCGTCAGACAACGCCTCGTCCGGGATCGAGCGCGCGACAACATGAGGTGTCTGAACGGGAACGCAGGATGCCCCGGTCGCTTCGGCGAGCAACTTCGCCGCAGTGACGGCGATCCGCACGGATGTGTACCCGCCGGGCCCGACCGAGACGCCGATGCGAGAGCCGGGTGTGCGAAGATCGTGTGGCGAAAGCCCGGCTTCCGCGAAGCAGCGATCGATGCTCGGCATGAGACCCGTGGCCTCGCTGTCGCCAAGCCGGACGGTGGCCAGGGGCTCGGGACAACCCGAGCCCGGGCGCGCAAGAGCGACGCTGGCCGCGACACCCGGATCGGCCGTCGGGTTGCTGGTCTCGATCGCAAGGATAAGGGTCGTGCTCACCGGAAGAGGGTATGGAACCGGAGCGCGTGGAATCCGGGAACCGGCTCGGTCGGCGCGGCATCAAAGAAGACCCCGGCCCACCGGTCGCCGCTCGGTGTCGATGGGCCGATGTTCGGGCACACAACGGAGCAATCCATGTCACGCATCGCACCAGTCGATCCCGCATCCGCGTCCGGAAAGGCCAAGGAGATCTTCGACGGTCCGCTCAAGGGCAAGCACTTCAACATCTTCAAGAGCATGGCCCAATCACCCGCGGCACTGCAGGCCTATCTCGGCTTGTCGGGGGCGCTCGGCCAGGGCATGCTCACCGGCAAGGAACGCGAGGTCGTGCAACTGGTGGTCGGCTCCCTCAATGACTGCGAGTACTGCGTCGCGGCCCACACCGCGATCGGCAAGTCGCTCGGCCTGACGGACGAACAGACCATCGAGGCGCGGAAGCTGACGCTCAAGGACGCGAAACTCGCGGCGCTCGCGAGGTTCGTCGCGGCGCTGCACGAGAAGAAGGGCCATGTCTCCGACCAGGATCTCGCGGCCGTGCGCGGGGCCGGGTACGGCGACGGCCACATCGCAGAGGCGATCGCGGGGTACGCGCTCGCCCTCTACACCAACTACTTCAATCACGTCGCTCAGACGCCGATCGACTTCCCCCCGGCTCCGAAGCTCTGATCCGCTCGCGCGGCGCTCGGGCCGGACCACGCAAACCTACAGTTCCGAGATGGGACACGTCGCGCAACAAGAGCATGGCGTGTCGGCGCAGCCCCCGCGCAGCCCGGACGTCCGTATGCGCTGGGACAGTCTCCTGTTCCTGCACTGGCCCATCGATCCCGACGCGATCCGGCCCCTGATCCCGGACCCGTTGGAGGTCGATCTCTACGGCGGCTCCGCGTGGGTCGCCCTCGTTCCCTTCCGGATGGAAGCGACCCGCTTCCGCGGCTATCCGCCGCTCCCCGGTCTCTCCTCCTTCTATGAGTGCAACGTTCGCACATACGTGCGGGCGCGAAACGCGCTGGGCAACGACGTTTCCGGCGTCTGGTTCTTCTCGCTCGATGCCGAGCGCCTGCTCCCCGTGCTCGGCGGCAACTGGCTCTGGTCTCTCAACTACGTCCACAGCCGATTCCGCGTGCGATCGACTCACACCGGGTCGGGCGAGATCGATTCCTGTGACTACGCCCTCTGGAGACGACGCGATGGGCGCGAGCGAGCACGCGTCGAGTGGACGCGCGGCGCACCGGTCGCTCGATCCGTTCCCGGTTCGATCGAGCACTTCCTCACAGAGCGGTACTGGCTCTTCACAATGCGGCGAGGGCTCGTCATGGGCGGCCGCATCGAGCACGAGCCCTGGTCGCTGCGGCGTGCATCAGTGTCGCGTCTTGAAGACACCCTCGTACCCGCTGCGGGTCTGCGCGTCGATGGCGAGCCGCTTGCCTGGCACAGCGACTCCCTCGACGTTTGCGGGTGGAACCTCGTGCGGATGGATCAAGCATGATCTCGCACCCGCAGGAGGACGTCGGCCCGATCCTCTTCTACGACGGTGAGTGCGGCTTCTGCAACGGAGCGGTGCGATGGTTCCTCGCGCGAGATCGCCGGGGAGTGCTGCGTTTCGCGCCGCTCCAGGGCCCGACATACGCCTCGCTCCCGCTTCCAGGAAAGCCACTGGACATGTCCACCATGGTCCTGCTGATGAACGGCCGCCTGCACACGCAATCCAGCGCGTCCGTCCGACTGCTGCGAGCGATCGGCGGTGCATGGGGCATGATCGGGGCGCTGCTGTGGGTCGTGCCCAAGCCGCTGCGCGACCTCGGGTACCGCTTGGTGGCGCGACATCGGTACCGCATCGCGGGGCGCGTGGAGAGCGGGGCGGCGTGCGCCGTCCCGACACCCGAGACCGCGAGACGCCTGCTGCCCTGATTCGACGGTCATCACGGTCGGAGCGCCGCGGCGCGCGCCTCCCACGATGCGGCGTCCCCTTCCCTTCCAAGTGCACGCGCGCACTCGGCAAGCAGTTCGCAGAGAGGGAGGACCGCCTCCCTCTCGCGCACGGCCTCGAAGTACGCGAGCGCCGCGATCGCCTCGCGATCCGCCTCATCAAACCTGCCGAGCCCGGCGAGGCAGAAGGCAAGGTCGGCTCGCATCGCCACATTGTCCCTCTGGCTCAGGTCATCCGGGCCGCTCATGGCCTCGCGGACCATCGCCTCGCCCTCGGCGGCGCGCCCCGTCAGCGCGACCATACGGCCCGTGCGAGAGCGGAGGTTGCGCGCCGTCGGCGTGCTCGGTCCGGAGAGGCGCTCTTCGAGCGACAGCGCCTCTGCGCCGACCTCGGCGGCCCGTGCCGGTCGCCCGAAAAGACCGTGGATGAAAAAGGCGTCGCGGAGCGTGTCCGCGTAACGGGGCGAGTCCTTGCCGAATCGTTCGCGAGCGATCTCGACAGCCGCATCGGCGAACGCCGGCGG
>JAPKGU010000089.1 GCA_026647565.1 Phycisphaerales bacterium
GGAGTACTTCAGGAAGTTGTCCAGGAGCAGCTGCACGCCGAAGTTGTTCATCGCGCTCCCGAAAAAGACCGGCGTCGTCGTGCCCGCGAGCACCTCGCGGCGATCGAACGAGGCCCCCGCCCCGTCGAGCATGCGGATCTCCTCCAGGGACTCGCGGTGCGCCTCGGACGTCAGCTTGCTCTGCAGCGCCGGGTCGTCCAGGCCCACCAGGTTCACCGGCGCCTCGAACATGCCCCCGACCGTCCGCTCGAACAGGTGGATCTGACGCTCCAGCCGGTCGTACACGCCCTTGAACTCGGGCCCGCTCCCGATCGGCCAGTTCATCGCGAACGACTGGATTCCTAGAACTCGCTCCAGCTCATCCACCAGCTCCAGCGGATTCCGCGTCGGGCGGTCGCACTTGTTCATGAACGTGAAGATCGGCACGCCCCGCCTGCGGCAGACCTCGAACAGCTTCCGCGTCTGCGGCTCCACCCCCTTGCCCGCGTCGATCACCATCACCGCCGCGTCCACCGCCGTCAGAACGCGATACGTGTCCTCCGAGAAATCCTTGTGGCCCGGCGTGTCGAGCAGATTCACCCGGCAGCCCCCGTAGTCAAACTGGAGCAGCGTCGAGCTGATCGAGATCCCACGCTGCTTCTCCAGCTCCATCCAGTCCGAGGCCGTCGCACGCTGGTTCTTGCGCGCCGTGACCGACCCTGCGCGCTCGATCTGGCCGCCATAAAGGAGAAACTTCTCCGTAAGTGTCGTCTTGCCCGCGTCCGGGTGAGAGATAATCGCGAACGTGCGGCGGATGGAGATGGCGTCGGCGAGGTTCATCTTCGTTCCGGAGGGATATGGCCGGGAAAGGCAGGAGCGTAGGTGCGCACGCTCCGCCGCACGGCTCGCCGGCCCGCGCCCGGCGCTAGAATCGCCGAGATCGCCACCCACGTTTCAGCCCACAAACGCCGCCGACCAATCCATCGACAGTCCCGCACTTCACCCGCGGCACGCGCCGCACCGCACGAGGCATGAAGAGATGCACCTCCGACGCAGCGACCACGATCACGGCCCCGAGACCGTGCCCGTCACCTTCATCCTCGAAGACCCGCAGGGGCTGACGGGATCGGACAAGAAGGAATGGAAGGTCATGGCCGCCAGGGGCGAGCACCTGCTCGAAGTGGCCATGGACAACGGGATCAACATCGAGCACGCGTGCGGCGGCGTCTGCGCATGCTCCACCTGCCACGTCTACATCGAAGAGGGCTCGAAGAACCTCTCCGAGTCCACCGAAGCCGAAGAGGACCGCGTCGAGGAGGCCCCCGGCCTGCAACGGAACTCCCGCCTCTCATGCCAGTGCGAGATCGAGCGCGAAGGCCCGATCGTCGTCCGAGTTCCCGCTTGGAACCGCAACGCGATCAAGGAAGTGCCGCACTGACCCCTCGCAGATCTCCCCGGACAACGCCATGAGCAAGACATTCGGGTGGCTCGACGTCCAGCGCATCGCCGAGGAACTCGCCGACCGTCACGCCTCGAAAGACCCCTACGCCCTCCGCTTCACGGAACTCCGAGCGCTGGTCGAGGCGCTCCCCGGCTTCGTGCCGGACCCCAAGCACCCCGTGAACGAGAAGATCCTCGAGACGATCCAGGCAAACTGGGCCGAAGAACGCCAGGAGCTCGACGCCGACGAGTCCGACGGCTCCAACGACTGACGCCCGACACACTCGGCCAACCCGCTCACGCTGCTTGCCATCTGCCCATCCGCCATCCGGCCATTTCCCA
Organism: Phycisphaerales bacterium; assembly: GCA_026647565.1. Lineage (GTDB taxonomy): Bacteria > Planctomycetota > Phycisphaerae > Phycisphaerales > UBA1924 > JAHBWV01. The sequence continues at coordinate 1,762 of JAPKGU010000089.1, forward strand.
TGCCCCGCAAACGCCAGCTCCACGACCGCTACTTCAAGCAGGCGAAGGCCGAGGGATACGCCGCGCGTTCCGCCTACAAGCTGAAGGAGATCCAGGAACGCCACCGACTGATCAAGCGTGCCGACCGAGTCCTCGATCTTGGCTGCGCGCCGGGATCATGGCTCCAGGTCGCCGCCGAACTCGTCGGGCCAGAGGGACGCGTCGTCGGCATCGATCTCCTGCGCACGCGCGTGCCCCCGGAGCCGAACGTCAACGTGATGGAAGGCGACATCTACGCGACCGACCCGGCCACGCTCCGCGCCATGGCGTACCCCGAACTCGCCGGAGAGCCGCCCCAGTTCGACGTCGTCATGTCCGACATGGCGCCCAACACGAGCGGCCACGGCGACCACTTCCTCTCCGTGCGTCTCTGCCGCCGCGTCCTTGAGATCCTCCCGTCGCTCCTCAGGCCGACCGGCTCCATGGTCGTCAAGGTCTTCGAGGGCGAAGAGTTCCCGGAGTTCGTGAGAGAGTGCCGCGCCGCGTTCGGATCGGTCTGGATCTTCAAGCCAAAGGCCAGCCGCGACGTCTCGCGTGAGACGTACGTCGTCGCCAAGGGTTACGGCAAGACACGGTCCGCGCACGCCCTCAGCCGCCCGTCCCCTCCCACGCATTGAGGTCCACCCGCACCCGCCCCGGCTCCACCTGCCACGGCGTCATCGGCCGAGGCCAAGACCACCTCCGGCCGCCGGTTGAGATCCGCTCGATCCCGATCATCAGCACGCCGTCCTCCTGGACCACGCCCGCAGGAAGGCGGACGCGGAACGACCACCGATCATCCGTCACGCGCACCTCACCGACCAGCGATGCGCCGCTCTCCGACCTGATCTCGTCCCGAACGCTCCCGTCGCGCGTCACACGCACCACCGACGCCGGTCTCCCGAATGGACCGAGCCACAGACGCACCGAATCGGCATCGTTCGCGATCCCGCGAGGCCGCCGACACTCGAAGTACGCCGTCCACGCCCCCGACGCACCGGGCATCCGCTCGAGAAGCGCCGCCGTCGTCCACGCCGCCTCCGAACGCCCGGGCGCCGGCTCCCCGCCGCGCAGCCAATCGGAAAGCGTCAGGCCAGGGAGCAACGGCCCCATCCGAAGCCCCGGGGGCGCCGCCCGCAGCGGACTCGCGATCACCGTCCGAGCCGACTCCCATCGGCCCACGTGCGCATTGATCCGCCCCACGCCCTCCACGCTCGTCGGCGAGGACGCGGTCGTCATCACCATCGATCGCCTCGAACCGAGAGGCTCCAGCGCGGGCGACACATCGCTTGACGACGGCGCCGCCCACGCCAGCGTCGATCGTTCCGAGAGATTCGCCAGCCCCATCGTCGACAGCGCCCGCCCCGTCACCGCGTCCACTCGCCCCGCATCATCAATCACCCAGCACGCACCGGCCGGCTGGTCCGACATGTACAGCGTCGCCGCACGCACACGCGTCGCGCTCGTCCCCTTCGGATCCAGGAGTGCCCGAAGCAGCGACTCCGTCTCGCGCGGCTCATCCCTCCACACCGGTGCCATGACGCCGGATTCAAACGACGCCACCGCACACAGCGCCCTCCTCAGCCGCTCGCACACATCCGGATCATCCGACCACAGGCGCATCAACCCCGTCGCCCAGCGCGCCCCCTGCTGCTCGGCCATCGCCTCCAGCGCCTCAACGGCCGAGCCGCCCGCGTCATCCAGAGGATCCAACGACGCGATCGGATCCGGCGCACGCAGCCCCTCCGTCGCGAGCATCGCCCGCCACCTCCGCCCCGGCGAATCACGCTCAGGCCTCACCAGCGCATCAAACCCCGGAGAGCCGCTCGCTCCCGGATACACCGGCGCAATCGCCTCCAGCCCCTTCCCCGCTTCTGCACGTGCCCCGCCCACGACCCAGTTCAGTTCGATCAGCGACCCCGCAACCCACAGACCCTGGCCGGCGCCGTCCACCGGCAGACGCGACACCACCGCCCAGAATCCCTGCCCATCGGCCGGAATCGCACCCGGCTCTCCCTCCCCCGGCTCATCCGCCACCGCCCACATGCCCGCGGGCGCAAGCCACCTCGCGTGCTCCGTCGGATCCGGTCTTGCAGTCACCCACACAAGCCGTGCCCCCACATCACGCCCATCCTCCAGCACCGCGCCGATCGGACCGACCCTGAACGCATCCGCCTTGCCCTCGATCGTCACCGGCATGAACAGCGTCGTGCCCATCACGTGATCGACGCGGCTCTCGATCGCCGACACCGGCCCGCGCGAACCCGAACGCGGGATCGATGCCGCACCCCCACCGTCAATCGATCGCTCCGCACCCGAGCAACCGGCGACCAGGAGCCCCAGCGCGATCGCGATCAAGCCCCCGCCCAGGGTCCTCGCACCCGCCGGCCTCGGAAAGATCCTGACTTCACGCATCTCAATCTGAGGTTACGCAGGCAACCCGTGCCGGATCGCTCCTCCGCACCCTCCACCTGACCTGACGCCCGTTTCCGTGTGTCGCGCGCCGGCCGGCCCGTCGCACCAAAGGCCCTACTCGCCGAGGCCCGCAAGGATCTCCGCCGCGCGATCGCTCCCGAGCATCTGCGCCCGGCGCGCGCACGCCCGCGCCTCGTCGATCCGGTCGATGCGTTGCAGCCACACCGCCGCCTCGATCGCAAGGTCCGCGTCCATCGGGCTGGCCTCCGACGCACGCACCACGCCATCCACCGCCCGCTCCATCTCCCCCCGCATCGCGTGGCACTCGGCAATCAGACGAGCGTACTGAAGCTGCCGGCGTTCGGCCTCGGAAAGCCCCTCCATCACGAGCAAGGCCTCCTCCGGCTTGGACTGACGCTTCAGGATCCTCGCCTCGATCAGCCGCCACGTCCCGACCAGCGGCTCCAGCTGACGGGCCTTGCCGATGTGCTGCATCGCAAGATCGAGCTTGTTCTCACCCAGCCAGATATCCGCGAGCGTCCCCCACGCGATCGCGTTCTCCGGCTGCAGATTCACCACGCGCACCAGCGACGCCTTCGCCTCCTCCACCAGGCCCTCAGATCGCTGCACCTGCCCGAGATACAGGGGATAAATCGGATTGCCGGGGTCGGCCGTCTGCGCCGCAACATAGTGCTCGATCGCAAGACCGGGGCGCTCCGTGAGACGCGCCATCGTCCCCGCGGCAAACTCCGTCTCGCCCGTCCGTGGACCGATCGTCAGCGCCGCCAGAAACTGGTCGTACGCCTCGGCCGGACGCGACAGCGCAACCAGCGTCTCGGCGTACGCGAGCCGCAGCGGCTGCTGCTCCGGGTACGTGCGAACCCCCTCGCCGAGAATCCTCGACGCCTCCTCGCGCTGCCCGGCCCGGATGCGCGCCTGAGCCGCATCGAGAATCGTCTCCACCGCCTCCCCCACCGGCACCCCCGCCGGCACCCGAGACCCCGAGACACCACCCCCGCTCTCACGCCCGGCCTCCGCACCGCTCGGACCCCGCTGCGAGAGCAGCACCACGAGCGCCACGCCCGCCGCAAGCAGCAGCGCCGCCGCGCCGAGCACCGGCGAGCGCGCCGACCCGCGCCGAAATGATCCGCGCACAACCACGCCGCACACACATCCCGCTCGCCCAGGTGAAGTTCGGATCATCGTCGCATCCCTATCGGCACGGCGATACCCTTCACGCCATGTCCGACCAAGCCCCGAATCCCGCAAGTCCGGGCCGCGCAAGCGACCTCCCGAAGACCTACAAGCCCACCGAGCACGAGGATCGTATCCGTGCACACTGGGAGTCCACCGGCGCATTCCACGCCGACCCTTCGCGCGTTCTGAACGGCGAGGCGGAGCCGTACGCCATTGTGATCCCGCCGCCGAACGTCACCGCCGCGCTGCACCTCGGGCACGCGCTCAACAACACGCTGCAGGATGTGCTGGTGCGGGCGCACCGGATGAAGGGGTTCGAGACGCTGTGGATGCCGGGAACGGACCACGCGGGGATCGCCACGCAGAGCGTGGTCGAGAAGCGCGTGCTGAAGGAAGAGGGAAGACGCCGCGCGGACTTCAAGGGCGAAGAAGGCCGGCGCGAGTTCGTCGGAAAGATCCAGGCGTTCAAGGACGAGTACGAGAAGGTCATCACGGATCAGCTCAAGCGGATGGGGTGCTCGTGCGACTGGGAGCGCCAACGGTTCACGATGGATGAGGTGTGTGCCGCGGCGGTGCGCGAGGCATTCTTCCAGCTCTTCAAGGACGGCCTCATCTACCGCGGCAAGCGCCTGGTGAACTGGGACCCGGCCTCGCAGACCGCCCTCTCCGATGACGAAGTGGAAATGGAAGAAGTCGATGGCCACTTCTTCTACCTGCGGTATCCGCTCGTGCACAAACCCGCGAACGCGACCGACCCTCGCGATGCCGAGGAGGTCACGTGGGATGAGCTTGCCTCCCGGGGCTATCCGGGCGCAGAGAAGCAGGACGGCGACGAGAACGCATGGGTGACGGTTGCGACCACACGCCCCGAGACCTACCTCGGCGATACCGCAGTCGCGATCAACCCGAGGGATCCGCGCGCGGCGGCGCTTCGCGGCCTCTACGTCCAACTGCCGCTGGTGGGACGCGTGATCCCGATCGTGGAAGACGACTACGTCGTCATGCCCGCGGCCGATCCCGATGCCGAGGGTGTCGATGCCAAGGCCAAGTACGCGACCGGCTTCCTGAAGGTGACACCGGCGCACGATCCCAATGACTACGAAATCGGGAGGCGCCACAACCTTCCCGTGATCAATGTCATGGCCCCCGATGCCTCCATCAGCGATGCGCACGGGTGGACGGATGTCGGCGATGCCCGCGGATTCGTCGGGCTGTCGCGCGAAGAGGCCCGCAAGAAGGTCGTCGCGGCGTTCAAGGAGCGAGGGCTCCTCGAGGCGCAGAAGCCATATCGCCACAGCGTGGGGCATTCGTACCGGAGCCACGCGGCGATCGAGCCGTACCTGAGCGACCAGTGGTATGTGAAGGTGACGGATCCGAAGCTGGCCGGCGCCGCGCTGGATGCGATGGTGCATGAGCAGCGGGGCAACAAGGCAAATGGTGGCTCTTCTCTTGGTGGCACCGCTCTCCAGAGCGGTGGTTCGGCCATCGATAGCTTCAAGTCCCGCCCCCTTGCACCAGCGGGCTTTGTCGGAATGGACCCTTATCCACCATTTGAGCCCTCTCCCAATGGGCTCATTCGCTCTCTTCGCAACCTGCCACATGTGGAACTCAAGGGTGCCACTTACTTTGTGACATGGCGATTGATGACAGGCGCGTTATCTGCTCAGGAACGAACTGCTGTCCTCGAATCAATGAGGCATGGCGAGGGCGAGGCATTCGATCTCTTTGCCGCGTGCGTCATGCCCGACCATGTGCACGCGATCATCCGGCCGTTGCAGACCATCGGTGTGGGAGAGTGGGTTTCAGGCGTCAAGAAGTTCACCGCTCGCAGAATCAACGAATCAAGAAGAACGAACGGGCATCTGTGGCAGGATGAGCGGTTCGACCACATCGTTCGTGACCGGGGCTGGCTTGGCGACTTTGTCGAGTACATCCTCCGCAATCCAGTCGAGGACGGTATCTGTGCACGGCCATCCGACTACGCATGGACGTATCTGTCCGCGTCGATTCTCGAATGCATATGGAAGCAGAAAGACCAAAGGCACACCGCTCTGGAGAGCGGTGCCACCAAAGACAGAGACACCGGCGACGGCTCGCTGAAGTTCTATCCGGAGCGGTACGCGAAGACGTACGAGACGTGGCACGAGAACATCAGGGACTGGTGCATCAGCCGCCAGCTTTGGTGGGGGCATCGGATACCGATATGGTGGAGTCCCACCGACGAACTGACCTCCGATCAAAAGAACTTGTTCGCTGATAATCGCGTGGACGTGAGGCACTACAACGGTCGCCCCTGCGTCTGCATACGCAATGACGGCGACTCTGAAGTAATCAAGCACTATGAGAATCTCGGCTGGACACAAGATCCCGACGTCCTCGACACGTGGTTCTCGTCCGCGCTCTGGCCGATGAGCACGATGGGGTGGCCGGATGCGCAAGCCGCGGCGAAGGCGACGGGCATCGCGGATTTCCCGCAGATGCTCGATGCGTTCAACCCGACGTCGGTGCTGTGCACGGCGCGAGAGATCATCACGCTATGGGTCAGCCGCATGGTGATGTTCAATCGGTACCTCAGACCGGAAGGCACGAAGGCACAGAGGCACGAAGGCACGAAGAAGGAGAGGCCCGAAGGTGGCAAGGGCAAGGGACCCGTGCCGTTCCGCGATGTCTTCATCCACTCGGTCATCCAGGATGGCGAGGGGCGGAAGATGTCCAAGTCGCTGGGCAACGGCGTGGACCCGCTCGACATCATCGAGAGCCACGGCTCCGACGCGATGCGCTTCACGCTCGTCCAGATGACGACGAGCACGCAGGACGTGCGCATGCCCGTCGAGCGCGATCCGACGACCGGCAAGAACACCAGCCCGAAGTTCGACCAGGGCCGCAACTTCTGCAACAAGCTCTGGCACGCGGCACGGTTTGCAGTTTCAATCTTGGAGAAAGATGGTTCGGAGGCGAATCACACCGCTCTGGAGAGCGGTGCCACCAAAGGCAGTGCCACCAAAGACATCAATCCAGGCGAACGATCGCTCATTGACCGCTGGATGCTCTCGCGCGTGGCGGCGACGGTGGCCGATGTTGACCAGTCGCTCGCGTCGTACCAGTATGCGCCCTATGCCACGGCGATGTACGACCTTCTGTGGCGAGATTTCTGCGACTGGTATCTGGAAGCCATCAAGCCGACGGTTGCCTCATCCGCTTCGCAACGGGCGGTGCTGCGCGCGACGCTGGATGCGATCCTGCGCATGCTCCATCCCATCGCGCCGTACATCACCGAGGCGATCCACGAGCGCGTGCGGTCACTGCCCCCCACTGCTGCCATCGCGGGGCTGGATCTCGCGGGTGATGCCAAGGATGCGGCACGCAGGGCGAGCGCGAAGTGGAGCGGGATGCTCTGCCGCGAGATGTGGCCGAAGGCGGATGCGTCGCTGCGTGATTCGCACGCGGAGGCCACATTTGAGCGTCTGCGTCAGTTGGTGACGGCCTGCCGCGAGGTGCGGAGCCAGCACCAGGTGGCGCCGAAGCGGCGCGTGACGCTGCACGTGGATGCGGCGCTCGCGAAGGAGATCGCGGCGGCGGGTGGGCTGGTGGAGACGCTCGCCGGGCTTGCGGAGGTCGCGGCGGCGAAGCCGGCCGGCGCGGCGGTCACGTTCAGCTTCGACTCAAAGGAGTGCTTCCTGAGCGATCTTGCCGATCAGGTGGATGCGGGCGCGGAGCGCGAGCGTCTGGCGAAGCAGGTGGCCGATCTCGACAAGTCGATCGCGGCGCTCGAGGGACGGCTCGGCAATCCCGGATACGCCGACCGGGCTCCCAAGCACCTGGTCGATCAGACACGGGATCAACTGGCCAAGGCCATCGCCGATCGCGAGGCCGCACGGGCGGCACTGGCCAAACTCTGAACAGAGGCACTCCGAGATGCGGAAATGGCAACGGTCAAAGGGCAATGGACAGTGGCGCCGCGCGGCCGTCGTCGCCGCTCTCGCCTCGATCATGGCGGCGGGATGCGAGTCCGACCCGGAGCCGGCCTTCACGCCGTACCGCTCATCAACGCCCGCGCCCAGCGTCACCCCGAGCGTCCGCTCGTCCAGTGCTTTCGTCATCTCGCGTGATCCATGGACCTTCGAGAACGCCGCCGGCGAAGTGATCGAGACCCCCCACTACCGCATCCTCACCACGGTCCGCCCAGGGCTCCTCACCGATCGCCTGCCCGGCTTCCTCGAAGGAGCGATCGCGTCCTACACGGCGGCGCTCGCGACGCTGCCCATGCCCAAGGATCGGCTGGAAACCTACATCATGGCGAACCGCCCCCAGTGGGCCCGCCTCACCCAGCTGCTCATGCGTGATCGCGCCGACACGTACCTCCGCATCCAGCGGGGCGGATACGCCGCCGACGGACGAGGCATCTACTTCGACATCGGCATCCAGGACACGCTGGCCATCTCGGCGCACGAGGGCTGGCACCAGTACACGCAGACAACCTTCCGGGAGAATCTTCCGATCTGGCTCGAAGAGGGCATCGCCGCGTACATGGAGGGATTCCGCTGGGACTCCGTCCAGAACAAGGCCGTCTTCCTCGGCTGGTCCAACGTCGAGCGCTACGACGCCCTCCGCAAGGCGCGCGAAGAGGGCACCCTGATGCCGCTGGAACTCCTCCTGGGATCGGAGCCATCCGCCCTCATCGATCGCGCCGGCGACGCCGCCCTGACGTACTACGCCCAGGTCTGGGCACTCGTGCACTGGCTCCGCGAGGGCGAGAGCGGCCGCCATCGCACCGCCCTCGAGACCCTGCTCACCGACGCGTGCGAGGGCCGCATGAACGCCACCGTCCGAACCAGGATGGGCGCCGAGTCCATGCGCGTCCGACGCCTCCGCAACGCCTCGACGTTCCAGGCCTACTTCGATCGAGACCTGCTCGCCGCCTCCGCGAGCTACCAGGCCTTTGTCGATCGCATCACCGGCCCCGGATCCAAGGACAGGATCGTCGCAGGTCGCTCCCCGCTCCGCTGACGCCCGATCACTCGCCCGTCCGGACCAGCGCCGGCTCATGCCCGACCGACGGCGGCGTCCCGAGATACGTGAGCGCCCGCTCCATCGCTCGCCTCACGACCGGCCCGGCCGTCATCGAGCCGTAATGCGTCCGAGACCGGACCCGCTGCGGCCCCGGATCGTCGATCACCACCAGGCACACCAGGCGAGGATCCTCGATCGGGCCTCCCGCGATGAAACTCGAGTTGTACTGATTGTCAAAGTAACCGCTCGATCCGCGGGGCCGACGCATCCCCTTCGGCGCCTTGCCGAGCGGGATCTCCGCCGTCCCCGACTTGCCGAAAAGCACGTACCGCCATGGCGTCGCGGGCGTCCCCTCCCCCTCCATCCGCCTCGCCTGCTTCATCCGCTCCTCGACGTTGTGCGTCACGCCCGCGAGCGTCTCACGCGTCATCGCCGCCACGTCCGCCGGGAGCACCCGGTTCACCACCGGCAGCGACATGCTCTCGGAATCCACCGCCCGGAGCGTCACCTCCGGAATCGTCCCCGCAAGGTCGCCCGGACGCGCAAAGCACGAGAACGCCTTCACCATCTGGATGGGCGTCACCGCGACCTCATGCCCGATCGGCACCGAAGTCTGCGTGTACTTGGACCAGCGCTTCATCGGCGTGATGATGCCCGCGCCCTCGCCCGGAAGCCCAAGGTTCGTCCGCTTCCCGAACCCGAATCGCGTGACCGCCTCGTGCAGCTGCTGGAACGTCAGACGCTCCGCCGCCTTCACCATGCCGATGTTCGACGAGTTCACCAGCACCTCGCGCCACGTCATCACATCCCGCTTGGTCACGTCCTCGATGTAGCGGCCGTAGAACGTGTGCCACCGCCCGCCCTCGGTGTCGAACACCTCGTCGGGCTTTGCCAGACGCCGCTCCGTGATCACCGACCACACGAACGACTTGAACGTCGAGCCCGGCTCGTACACGTCCTCGATGCACCTGTTCCTCGCCAGCGCCGGATGGATCCGCCGCCCGGGGTCGTCCGTCAGCGTTTTGTACCTCGGGCGCGACGCCGGCACCGACGGTCTCGGCGCGTTCGGGTCCAGCGGCTCCCACGGGAACGGCTGAAGATCCGTCCGATCCAGAACGATGTCCACCATCGCCAGGACCTCGCCCGTCAGCGGGTCCAGCATGATGCACCGCCCCCCCGCGGCGTCCGCGTCCTCGATCCCCTTCTTCAACTCCTCCGTCGCGATCCGCTGCAACTCCATGTCGATCGACAGCCGCGCGTCATCGCCGCGCCGGGCCGGGTTCCAGTGCCCCGGTTCAACCCAGAGCGGCCTCCCCTTCGCGTCGCGCACGTACTCGGCCTTGCCGCTCGTGCCCAGCAGCTCACCGTTGAGTATCCGCTCGGCCCCGATCGACCACTTCGGCTCCTCACCGACCTTCCCGACCACCGACGCCGCCAGCGAACCCGCCGGATACTCGCGGATGTCTCGGCGCTCGAGGTGCACACCCGGGATCTTCAACGCCTTCACGGCATCGATCCGCGCCTCGTCGAGCACGCCCCCGATCGGCACGTACCGCACCAGCCGCGCCGCCTCCCCCTCCGATGGGCCCTCACGCTCTCCCTCGCGTCCGAAGAGACGTGACATGATCTCGCTCAGCGACTGCTCATCCACCTGGTGCGGTGCCGGCGCGACCGACGCCTGCGCGTCGTTGTACGCCACCTTCGACATGATCGGCTCGCCCACCTTCTCAGGCAACACGCCGATCGCATCCGCCAGCGCCACGATCGCCGCCTCGGGCGGATCCGGGAACCGCGTCGGATCGACGAACACCCGATACCCGATCCGCGTCGTCGACAGCAGCCGCCCGCGCCGATCCAGGATCTCGCCCCGGACCCCCGGCAGCGTCGCCGTCGTCACGCGCTCCTGGATGTGCTCCGACAGCCGCGCCGACGGCGCCACCTGCAACTGCGCCACCCGCGCCAGCATGATCGCAAACGCGACGCACATCAGCACGCCCGCAACCAGCGTGCACGCGTTCACCCTCGCGCCGATGTCCTTGCCGCCGCTCATCGCGCCCCACCCGTTCCCGGCGCACGCCCCGCCGGCACAAGCGGCTTCGGCGCCGACTCCGTGCCCGATCCGATCGGACGTCCCAGATCATCAAAGAGCCCATCGCCGCTCCGACGGATCTGCGGCAGCGGCTCCGGCCGTGGCTCGACCATCGGCTTCATCGCCCGCCTCGACGCGGCCATCTCGTGGATGTGGTCCGGAGTGACTCGCGACGCGATCTGCGTGCGCAGCACCCACAACCGCTCGTCCTGCGCACGGATCCGCAGCCGAGTCTGCGTCAACTCATGGAACGCCTGGATCCGCGCCTGTCGGAGCGCCAGCAGTGCACACGCAAAGATGCCGAGTGCAAGGATGAGCGCGACGATCTTTGCGAACACGGGCGCCTCGCTCTCTGCCGCGCGCAACCCGAAGCCCGGGGCCGCGCCGTCCGATCACTTCGCAGGAACCTTCAGCACCTGCCCGATCCGGATCTGGTTCGCGTCGGAGATCTTGTTCAGCGACATGATCTCGCCCGCCCGCGACTTCGATCCCAGGTACCGCTCCGCGATCTTCGAGAGCGTATCGCCCCTCGCCACCGTGTGCGTCGTCGTCTTGGCCTTCGTCTCGGGCTTGGACGCCCCACCCTTGGCCGACTCGGTCCGCTTCGCCTGAGCAGACGGCTCCGCCGAAGGGACCCGCTCCGTCTTGGTCGCCGGCTCGCCCGTCAGCACGTGCCTGGGCGGCAGTTTGATCGTCGCGCCCACTCGAACCGTTCCGTCTTTCCCGACCCGTCCCTCGTTGTAGCGGGCGAGCGCCTGCCAGAGCGCGCCGTCCCCGTACGTCGCCTTCGCAATCGCAAACAGCGAGTCCTTCTCCTGGATCCTGTAGATCTTGACGTCCTTCGCGTCCACCTCCGAAGCCGCCGGCGACGCCGTGACCGGCGATGCCTTCGCACCTTCGGTCGCCTCAATCGCCCCGGGAACCTCCAGAACCGGCTCATGCTCCGTCGTCCTGATCACGCCCCCGGCGCTCGCAAGGGCCTGCTCGAGGCGACCGGCATCCTCGCTCGCCAGACGACCCTGCGGGATCACCAGCGGCGCCGGCTCCTCTGTCTCGGTCGCCGGAACCGAGGCCGACTCCACCTCGCCCTCGGGCGTCACCGGAGCGGCCTTGTCGGTCCCGACAGACTCCGTCTCCGCCGCGACGCTCATCTGCGCAGCGTTCTCCCTCACCCAGCGCTCCACAGGATTCACACCCTGCGTCACGCCAAGGGTCGATCGCTCATCGTCCACCGCCACTCCCGCCAGCTGGATGCGTCGCTGGTCGGACATGTGGTCGCTGACCAGCACGCCGACGATCAGGATCAGGACAAAGCCGATGATGAGAGAGAGCTTGTGTTCACGAGTCACGGTGCCGCGTCCTTGCTTGCACGGGTGAGCGATGGGAACCGATGCCTCCCGCTGCCGGGCTGGCCTCGTCCCCCGAAAGGGGCCGACTGGGGCGCCGCTTCACAACTCGAAGCTTCGCCGATCTGCTCCGTGGGTTCGATCCGATCTCGCTCTCCGACGGACCCACGAATCCGCCGGTCACGTCCTCCGCCACCCCCGCCTCCACCAGCGAAGCGAACATCCGCTTCACCGGCCGATCCTCGAGCGAGTGGAACGAGATGATCCCGATGCGCGCGTCGCTCGACAGCCAATCGGGACGCGCGGGCGACCCCATCCCGCCCTGAACGGCGTGCAGAAGCGCGTCGAGATTGCCGAGTTCATCGTTCACCGCGATCCTGATCGCCTGAAACGTCCGAGTGGCCGGGTCGATCCCGCCCGGGGCCGCACGCCCCGCCGCCGATCGAACAATCCGCGCCAGTTCCAAGGTCGTCGTTATCGGATTCTCGCGTCGCGCCCCAGCAATCTTTCGCGCGATCCCCGACGCGTTCCGCTCCTCACCATACTCGCGGATGATCCGCGCCAGCTCCGACTCCGGAAGCGACGCCACAAGCTCCGCCGCCGAGGGCGTCAGCTCAATCCCGCTCCCCGCCGTCCCCGATCCCTCGCGCCGCGCCAGCCGCATGTCCAGGGGCCCATCCCGCATGAACGAGAAACCTCGCGACGCGTCGTCCATCTGGCTCGACGAAAATCCAAGATCCGCAAGCACCACCCCCGCCCGAAGCCCCTGCGCCGCCACGCACCGGGCAATCGACGAGAAGTTCCCGCACACCTCGACGATCCGCGGCACACCCTCCCCCAGCCCCTCCCTCACCCGCCTCGAAGCCCGGGAGAGGTTCCCCTCGTCCACGTCGTTCAGGACCAGCACGCCCGCCGCTCCTATGGCCTCCGACAGCGCCATCGCGTGCCCGCCCAGCCCCGCCGTGCAGTCCACAACCGTCTCCCCCGGCGCGGGCGCCAACGCTCGCAACGTCTCCTCCAACAGCACCGGGATGTGCCCGCTCGTCGCCACGAACGGAGCGTAGATCCCCGCCCCGATCGACGCCCATCCTCGATCAGCGGTGGGTGTTTGTTCGCCGGCCTACGATTCCCTCGCTCGCACCATGTGCCCCGAGAGGCACCGGGCAACAGTGAAATGTCGAACGGAGTTCACTCCATGCGGAATCGAGAGCGTCTGGCGGTCTGGATCGGCGTCGCGAGTGCCATCGCGATCAGTCTGGGCATGCGTATCCCCGAGAGCCGTGTCGTCGCGCAGCCGAGCGGACAGACGCTCCGAGTCGCATCCGCTGACATGTTCCTCCTGCTTGAGGCCATGGTCGCATCCGATCGCTACAAGCCCGCTCGCGAGGCCCGCGACGCCGAGATCAAGACCAAGTACGACGCCATCATGGCCGAGCTCAAGCAGCTCGAGACCAAGATCAAGCTCATCCCGCCCGGCACCCCCGAGTACCAGAACACCATGCAGCAGGGACAGGCCAAGGAGGTCGAACTCCGCCAGTTCACGCAGCAGGCCAGCCGCGAGCAGGACGCCTTCGTCGCCTCCCAGGTGCGCGAGGCCTACGGCATTGTCCACGAGGCCGTGAACACGGTCGCCGACCGGCTCGGATACACCCACGTCTTCTCGACGCGCCTCGACGCCACCAGCATGAAGGGCGATTCGCTCGCCCCCGTCATGCAGGAGATCCTGGCGCGCCCGCTCGTCCGAGGGGCTTCCTCCGACGACATCACCGACAAGATCCGCGTCGAACTGAAGCTCCCCGAAAAGGCCCCCGAGGGAACCCTCACCCCCACCACGCCCGGCGCTCCTTCGACGCCCGGCGGGCGCTGATCCGCCCCGGCAATCAGAGGCCCACGGATCCACGGTCCTCACCACGCCCTCGCGCTCTCGGCGCGGGGGCGTTCTTATTCGCCGTCTCGCCCGATCCTCTCCAGGACCTCGTCGGCCAGCGCCGCGACCAGCGACCGCTTCACCGACGCCATCGACGGACAACGCTCACCGAGCAGACGCTCAAGCGACACGACCGGACGCCCCACCAGCCCGCATGGAACGATCAGCCCGAAATGATCAAGGTTCGTCGTCACGTTGATCGCAAGCCCGTGCATCGACACCCACTTCCGAACCCGCACCCCCATCGCGCACACCTTCGCGTCCGGCGCATCCGGGCGCGCCGGATCCCGCGTCCACACGCCCGTCGCCGCGGGGTCGCGCCACGCACTCACGCCGAACCCCTCGCACACCCGGATCACCGCCGACTCGAGCATCCGCATGTGCTCATGGATCCGCAGCCCCACACGGTTGAGATCAAAGATCGGATACGCCACCAGCTGGCCGGGGCCGTGGTACGTGATGTCCCCGCCCCGATCCGTTGCGCACACCTCAACTCCCGCCCGCTCCAGCATCTCGGGCGTCGCGATCAGGTTCGCCGCGCTCGTCGGACGGTTCGACACGGTCACCACCGGCGCATGCTCCACCAGCAGCAGCCGACCCACCTCCGGCACGCCGCCCTCGCGCGATCGAAGCACCTCCTCGACGTGCGAACGCTGCACCTCCAGCGCCGAGGCGTACGCCATCGTTCCGAGATCAATCACCGTGAATGGCGTCTCGGTCATGGAAGACACACCCGCCGCGAAGCCGACCCATCCCCCACCCGCCCCGGCGCGCCCCCGCTCAGACCCCGCCCGAACCCCCTCCACAACCTACG
>JAPKGU010000009.1 GCA_026647565.1 Phycisphaerales bacterium
CGTTTGGGGTGGCGTTCGGGATTGCGGTCAAGCAGCGGCAACACCAACAAAAAGAACACGAACGCGCCGTTGCCCAACACGCCCAGCCAGCCCGGCACATATTTCAAGCTTTGATAAACCGGCAAAAAATACCATTCCGGCTTGATGCCTTCGGGCGTGACCAGCGGATTCGCGGCTTGCCCGAGATGCGGTTTGACGGTGAAGGCAACGATGACGAGCAGCGCAAGCACGCTGTACGCGACGAGCGCTTCTTTTTTGAAATGATCGGGATAATAAGGCCGGGCGCCCGCCGCGCGCAATTGTTCGTCGTCCGGCTGCGGCTGATCCGTGCGCGTGAGCGGCGCGATGCGGCCGCGCGTGGCGACAGGCCTCGACAAGGTGGCGACGAGACTCTCCGCTCGTCTGAGGAATCGGCGCACGGCGCTGGCATTCCTTCTCGCGGAGGCGGGGCGGGTGGACGCGCTGGCGCCGGAGATCCGGGGTCACTCCGAGGCCGCGCTGGACGAGTCCGTCCGCGAGGTGCGTGAGTCCATGGTGCGCGGCGCGCGCGACGACGCGACCCTTCGGCGGGCCATGGCCCTGATCCGCGAGGTCGCGCGAAGGGAGACCGGGGAGGAGGCGTTCCTCGTCCAGCTGGCGGGCGCCCTCGGGCTTGTGCACGGGCGGATCGTCGAGATGAAGACGGGCGAGGGCAAGACGCTCACGGGGTCGATCGCGGCCCCGATCATCGCGTGGCAGCGCCGGCACCTGCATGTCTTCACGGTCAACGATTATCTGGCCAGGCGCGACGCGCACTCGCGCGAGGGGATCTATCGGCGCTGCGGCGTCTCCGTCGGCGCGATCGTGCAGGAGATGCAGCCCTCGGAGCGAGCGTCGGTGTATGCCCGGGCGGTGGTCTACGGCACGCCGAAGCAGATCACGGCGGACTGGCTCCGGGATCAGATCCGGACGGGGCCGCTCACGTCCGCGTGGGAGGGGCGGCGTCTGTTCGCGGGATTTGCAGAAGGCGTGGGGGGGGACGGCGCGGGAGGTCCGCTCGTGCCCGGCCTTCGGGCGGCGCTCGTGGACGAGGCCGACGCGGTGCTGATCGACGAGGGCGTGGTGCCGTTGATCATCGCGCGCTCGCGCCACGAGGACGAGATGGCGCCGATCTACAAACAGGCCGATGCGCTGGCGTCGAAGCTGGACGAGGGGCCGGATTACAAGATCGATTACCTGAGACGCAAGTCGGAGCTGCGTCGGCGCGGCGAGCATCGGCTCGAGGAGATGTTCAAGCAGCTTGATGATCCGATCTGGCGTGCCACGCGCCGCGCGAAGGAACTGGTCCGCACGGCACTGGTCGCGCGTCACTGCTATCTCCCCGGACAGCAGTACCAGATCGTGGACGGACGCGTCGTGATCGTGGACGAGTTCACCGGCAGATTCCTCGCGGATCGCTCCTGGGAGCACGGGCTCCATCAGGCCGTCGAGGCCAAGGAAGGGCTGGAGGTCACGGCCGATCGCGAGACGCTGGCGCGAATGTCGTTCCAGCGGTTCTTCCGGAGTTACCCGTTCCTCGCGGGCATGACCGGGACCGCGGCGGACGCGACGGTCGAGATGGAACAGGTCTACGCACGCCCGGTCACCATCGTTCCGACCAACCGCCCGGTGATCCGCGAGCAGTGGCCGATGCGGGTCTTCCGCTCCGCGGAGCACAAGTGGGCCGAGATCGCGGCATCGATCGAGCGGGTTCATGCGCAGGGCCGCCCCATCCTTGTCGGCACTCGCTCCATCGCGGCATCGGAGCACATCGCCGAGCGGCTCGCGGCACGCGGGCTGGAGCATCGCGTGCTCAACGCCAACTTCGACAAGGAAGAGGCGACCTTGATCGCGCAGGCCGGTCGCGCCGGCGCCATCACCGTCGCGACCAACATGGCGGGCCGCGGCACGGACATCCTGCTCGACGATCGCGCCCGCGAGGCGGGCGGCCTGCACGTGATCCTCACCGAGGTGCACGGCGCCCGGCGCGTCGACCTCCAGTTCATCGGGCGAGCCGGACGCCAGGGCGACCCCGGATCGGCTCAGGTCTTCTGCTCGCTGGAGGACGAGCTGGTCGCGCAGCACGCGTCAAAGCTCGCGGCGACGCTGAAGGCAACGGGCACGGGGGACGAGATCGGCCAGAACCCTCTCGTCCGGCGACTGGTGCGGCTCTCGCAGGCGCGAGCCGAGAAGCGGGCCCGCATCATGCGAGCGGGGGTGCTCAGGCAGGACGACTGGGTGGAGAAGCACTTGCCGGGGATGTGAGGGGATCGGCGCAAGGCTCAAGGTCTCCGGAGCGAGAGAGCGGAGTTGCGTTTCGCAGCAAGTCCATGCGAGAATGCGCGCCGGCACGGGGCGGGCTGGTCTTGCTCGATGTGCCGGGAGGTGCTCCATGGGATCAGGTCTGCGGATTCTCGCACGGGCTCGTGTGTGGGCGGTCGCGATATCGGCTTGTGCGATGCTCGCGCCGGTGCGGAACGGTGGCGCCTCTGCGCAGGGCCTCAAGGTCTGGTTCGGCAACCTGCACGCCCACACCAGTTACAGCGACGGCTCCGGCACGCCCGCGATGGCCTTCGACCACGCGCGTCTGCGGGGCCTGGATTTCATGGCCGTCACCGAGCACAACCACAAGGACGCGGAACGCGGCATCGACAACCGGGACCGTCGCAAGGACGGCGTGATGATCGCGCGCGAGCCGGCGCTCTACAACGGCGCGCCCTCCAACGGAGAGGCCTCGCTTGTGGATGCGGCTCTCGCGGCGTCGGTGCCGGGGGAGTTCGTGGCGCTGTACGGGCAGGAGTTCAGCGCGATCAGCCGCGGCAACCACGTGAACGTCTTTGAGGTGGGGAGCGTGATCCCCGCTGCGAACGGGGCCTTCGATGAGCTTGTCGGCTGGCTCGGCGCAAACCCGGACTCGCGCGGGTCGGCGCCGATCGTTCAGCTCAACCACCCCAGCTCTCAGTTCCGGCGGACGAACGAGTATGGCCGCGACGACTTCGGGGGCGATGAGGCGTGGGTGCGGGAGATGGGGCGTCACGCGGCCCTGATCGAGATCATCTGCGGCCCGGGACTGAATCCCGGCGTGGGCGTCGCGCACGATCGAGCGGCCGAGGTCGATTACGTCCACTATCTGAACATGGGTTTCCGCGTCGCGCCAACGGCGAACCAGGACAACCATTACTACAACTGGGGCGACGCGACGAGCGCGCGGACGGGCGTGATCGCGCCGGAGCTTACGCGCGAGTCGATCCTCGACGCGATGCGTGCCAGGCACGTCTACGCGACGACGGACCCGAACCTGCGTGTGATCGCGAGGGTGAACGGGAAGTTGTGCGGCGATGCGATTCCCGTTCCCCAGAGCGGCTCCGAGCTCGACATCACGATCGAGATCTCGGACGACGACGAGCCGAACGCCGAGTACCAGGTCGAGGTCTTCGGCGATCCTTCTCCCGGAGGGGACGTCGCGTCGACCATCGAGTTCAAGGACCTCGGAACGGGCAACGGCACGCACCGCGTGGAGGGGATCGCCGCGACGGGGGCGCATCAGTACGTCTTCTTCCGAATCTACCAGCGTGTGGGCGATGATGACGGCGAGGATGCTCGGGGGGACAGCGTGTGGACCGCACCGGTGTGGATGGATCCGACGGTGACCGATGACGGTGGCGGACCGGGGCCGGCGCCCGTGAACACGTCGATCGTGGCGTCGAAGAACTCACGGATCTACCACGTTGATGCGTCGTGCAGCGGCGCGCGGGCGATCAAGGAGAGCAACAAGCTGTTCGGTGATGATGCCACGCGGGGAAGGACGCCGCACGAGGGGTGTCCGAGGTAGGCGGAGAAAAGGAATGGAAAGCGGCGGGCATGTCGGTCGCTTTCGTGTCTTACCTAACAGCGCAAGTCGCGAGGCGAGCGAGCCGCGAGGTGTGTAAACTGGCAGTTGATCCCTATGCGCGGAAAGAGCGCAAGAGGTCGCCTCATTGCGAACGGGAGGAATCATGCTGAAACTGTGTCTGACGTTCATAGTTGCGATTTAAGCAAGCGTGGTCTACGCCCAACCGGGTGGTGGAAGCGGCACTCCGAGTGGTTCGGGAGGGACGCCACAGTATGATCCGCACGCGGATACGCGATTCTACTGCGGGCATCTGGCTGTCGAACATGTCTCGACAGAAGCGTTCGGGTGGTACGACATGTCTGCGTCTGTGGATCTTCGGATCACAGAGCCGATCGTTGCCGGTGATGAGAGCGCAACGGGTGTGAACTCGATCGCGCAGTCGTTCAGTATCCACTTCACCTCGCTCGTCGCCATCGACCCAGACAATCAGGCGCCAAGGCGCTTGGCATGGGCATGGAGCGGGCTCTTTGAAGGTCCCTTCGGGGACTATCCGTGCTATGGCTTGATGGTTCAAGACGAGGACACACTCTGGTGCCTTCCAACTGTCGTCTTTCGGAACGGAGCCACGGCGAACGATCTTTATGAGTTCGTGAGCGATATGCAGTCGCGAGCCCTGTGTGCTCTCGACGAGATCGCGATGTTCACGAGGGATCAGAATCTGATTGAATACGAAGCGTGCAGCAATGAGGGCGAGACGTTCTGTGAGGTCGCACTGATAGGCGTCGGTGTGCCTGCCCTAGTTGCCTGCTATGCGGGCGGTCCGCCGGGGTGCCTTGCAGGAGGCGCGGCCATACTTGGCATTGGCATCATGCATGAGCTCTGGAAGTACAACATGAAGAACGAGTGGGAACGATCAATGCAGCAGTTGTGTCTTGAGTCACAGTGGCGAAGGGATCATCCGAGTGGTCCGCCTCCTCCTTCCTCTCAGGGAGAGTTTGAGTGCCAGGAGCCTGTGTCGTTTCCTTGGTAATGACGCTTGCCTAGCAAAGTGATAACGAACTCGGAGGCGGGACGTGTTTAGAACGATCTGGATCGCAATGATGGGCCTGCTTGTGGTGATGCTCATCGCCAAGGTTGCGCGGAATCGAGCCGAAGGTGTACCGGTCTTTGAATGCAAGAGCCGATCCGAACGGATCTACGTGATCGTGATGGGCTTATTCGCGACGGTCCTGCTCATCGGGCTCGCGATACAATGACCTAATTGTGCCTGCACAGAGCGTTATTGGGACCCATCGCCAGGAACGGCAACCAACGGTGCGATACAGCGGGCCACCTGTGTTTGAACAGTGGCCCGTTTCTTGCGCCGACTCTGGGCCGCCTACTTCAACAACCGCTCCAGATAGTGGATATCCACGCCGCCCTTGCGGAAGTCGGCGTTCTCCATCAGGCGCTGGTGGAGCGGGATGGTGGTCTTGATCGGGCCGACGTTGAACTCGCGGAGGGCGCGGGCCATGCGATTCATGCACTGCTCGCGATCGTCGGCGTGGACGATCAGCTTGCCGATCATGGAGTCGTAGTTCGGCGGCACCGTGTACCCGGTGACGACGTGCGAGTCGAGGCGCACGCCCGGGCCGCCCGGCGGCTCAAAGGTCGTGATGCGTCCGGCGCAGGGCATGAAGTTCTTGTCGGGGTCCTCGGCGTTGATGCGGCACTCCATCGCGTGTCCGCGGATCTCGATGTCCTTCTGCTTGTAAGGCAGCGGCTCGCCGGCCGCGACGAGGATGGACATCTTGACAATGTCGACACCCGTGATCATCTCTGTGACCGGGTGCTCGACCTGCACGCGCGTGTTCACTTCGAGCATGTAGAAGTTCTGCTTGCCGTCCATCAGGAACTCGACGGTGGCGGCGCCCGAGTACTCCGCGGCCTTGATGAGCCGCGCCGCGGCCTCGCACGTCGCATCGCGCCTCTTGCGGTCGATCAGTGGGCCGGGGGCCTCTTCGATGAGCTTCTGGTGGCGGCGCTGCGTCGAGCAGTCGCGTTCGAAAAGGTGGATGGCGTGCCCATGCTTGTCGCCGAGGCACTGGACCTCGACGTGGCGGGCATGCTCCAGGAACTTCTCGATGAAGACCGCGCCGTTGCCGAAGGCGGCGAGGGCCTCCTGGCTGGCGATGCGGAGGTTGGTTCGCAGGGTCGCCTCGTTGTGGCAGACCTTCATGCCGCGCCCGCCGCCGCCGGCGGAGGCCTTGATGATGACCGGATAGCCGATCTCGGAGGCGACCTTGACGGCCTCTTCCTCGTCCTCGATCGCGCCCTCCGAGCCGGGGAAGATCGGAACCTTCGCGGCCTTGGCCGTCCGCTTGCACTCGACCTTGTCACCGAGCTTGGCCATCGCCTCGGGCGAGGGGCCGATGAACTCGATCTTGCAGTCGCGGCAGATCTGTGCGAAGTCGGCGCGCTCCGAGAGGAAGCCGTAGCCGGGGTGGATCGCGTCGACGTCGGCGATCTCTGCCGCGGCGATGATCTTGGGGATGTTGATGTACGACTCGCGGGCCGGGGGCGGGCCGATGCAGATGGCTCGGTCGGCGAGCTTGAGGTAAGGGGCGTCCTTGTCGGCGGTGGAGTACACGCAGACGGCCTCGACGCCGAGCTCGCGGCAGGCGCGGATGATGCGGAGGGCGATCTCGCCGCGATTTGCTATCAAGATGCGACGGAACATGGACGCTCCAGGGCAAGAAATGCAAAGGCATTCACCACAGAGGACACAGAGAGCACAGAGAAGAGAAGAAGGGGAACGGATTGAGGGGGAAGTACCGAACAGAGACTATTGGATGGAAAGATTGTGCCTTTCTCCGTGTGCTCCGAGCTTTCCGTGGTGAATGTCTTCAGGGCTTGACGAGAAAGAGCTTCTGCCCGAACTCGACGGCGTCGCCGTTCTTGACCAGCACGCGCTCGACGGTTCCGGAGACCTCGGACTTGATCTCGTTGAAGACCTTCATCGCCTCAACGAGGCAGACGACCGAGCCGGGGCCCACCTGCGAGCCGACCTTCGCGAAGGGGGGGGAGTCCGGGTTCGAGGCGGAATAGAACGTGCCCACCATCGGGGACTCGATCGCGACGAGACCCGCATCAGAGGCAGGAGCTGCCGCGGCACCCGGTGCGGCGCCGCCGGAGCCGGGAGCGCCCGACGGCATCGCCATCGGCATCATCATCTGGGGTGCCATCATCGGGACACCCGAATGACCCCGCTTGAGGACCACGGTTTCTTCGCCGTCTCTGAGCTCGAGTTCGGTGAGACCGTTCTCGGTCATCATCTGAACGAGTTCGGTCAACTTCTTCATGTCCATCATGGGTGGGGGTCCGCGAGAATCGCACGGATACCGAACGGTTACGCCACGCTCGGGCCGGTCGGAAGCGGCGCATGATACGCGAAGGGGGCCGGAGCGGCGAACACCGGACAACCCCCCAATCGGAGCCGCCGATCCGTAGACTCACCCCCATGCGCGAGTGTCGTGTCGAGCGCCGGAGCGAGGAGCGTACGGGAGTTCAACGCCCAACCGTGTTCGTTCGCGTGGTGAACACAGCAATCTGGGTTTGCGCGGCCGCACTCGTCGGTCCGATCCTGATCGGCTCTTTCGGCGGCATGCTCAGGCACCCCGGGGCGATGTCAGACCCCGGCGCCCCGGGGGCGGGGATCGCGGTTTCGACGGGTCCGCTCCTCCTAAATACCACGTTGGTCGCCGTTGCGGTCGGAGTCGTCGCGGCCGCGATCGGAACGATTGTCGCGTGGTCGCTGCCGCGTCGATTGCCGGCGTCTGTGGTTGCGATCGGGGCCCTGCCCCTGGTGATGCCTCCATACCTGGCGTACGCGGGGTGGGGCGTGCTGCGGTCGCCCGGCTGGGCGATCGGCGACTGGATCAGTGCGCAGCCGGGAGCGCGGGCCGGCGAGCTCAGCTACGCCTTCGGGGTCGGGCTTGCCGTGCTCGGGCTCGCGCTCTGGGCTTGGCCTCTGGCGGCGCTGATCGTCGGCGCATCGGTCCGGCGCATCGACGCGGACCTCCGGACGATGATGGATCACGAGTTGCGTGGGCCTCTCGCGGGGGCGCTGATCCGGGTGCGGCTGGTGGCCCCGGCGATCGGAGCGGCGTTGCTGGTCGTGGGTCTGCTCGTGTGCGGGACGGCCGTGCCCCTTCACCTTGCCAACGTCCCGACGCTGGCGATCAACGTCTGGCTGATGCTGGATCGCTCGGCGCCGGAGCAGGCGTGGAGGGCGCACGCCGCGGCGTGGCCCCTCTACACCCTGGCGGTGGTGGCGGGCTGGTGGCTCGGCGGGCGGCTCTCGGCGTGGAGTCTTGGGGAGCGTGTGAACGCGCCCGAGCGTCGGGCACATGGGCGCGGCGCCGGACTTGCCGTGGTCGCGTGCGTGGTGGGTGCGTCCTTCGTCGCGCCGGCGGTCCTTATGGTGATGACCATCCGCGAGCGCCGGTCGATCTTTCAGTTCTGGACGATCAGCGGGGAGGCGGTCGCGCACGGGGCGCTGGTGGCGTCCATCACGGGTCTCGTCGTTGCGCTCGTGGCGATTGCCGTGTCAGTCTCGCTCGGCGCGCGGAGAGAGGGCATGAAGCCGGTGCCGGCGGGCGCGTGGGCGACGCGCCTCTTGCTGATGCTCGGGCTGGCTCCCGGCGTTCTGATCGGGTCTGGGCTGGTCTCGGGGTGGAACCGGATCGATCCATCTGGGGCGATCGCCTCATCGATCGTGATCGAGGTGCTCGCACACCTTGCGCGTTTCGGTTGGATCGGTGCGGTGGGCGGCTGTCTCTTGGTTCGTCTGGAGCACCCGTCGTTGCGAGATCTGCGTCGATCGGAGGGAGGGGACTCGGCCCTGGGGTACCTTCGGAGCCGGTGTGTGCTCGACGCGCCGGTGCTGGCTGCGGTCGGGCTGTGTGCGGCGTTCCTCTCCATGACCGAGATCGAGGCCTCGGTCGTCGTGGCTGTTCCGGGGCCGGGCAATCTCGCTCGCCAGATCCTCAACAACCTGCACTTTGCCAGGAATGAGGAACTCTCGGCATCGGCGGTGTGGATCGTGGCCTCCGGGCTTGGCGTGGTGCTGTCGGTCGCGACGCTGGGACTGGTCAGGGCGCGGACCCAGCGCGCCGCCCCGAATTCTCCGTAAGATGCACCCGATGCTGAAGGGACGCCGGTCATTGGTCAGGGAGCGCGCGAACGGGGTCGCCGTCCCGGTGCACCGCCGTGCGGCGTTGGTGTTGGCCGCGGCGGCGCTGGTCGCTCCGGCATCCTGCGGTCGCCGTAGCGAACGGGCGGGCGGTGCGATGCCTGTCGAGCGCGTCATCGGCTCGGTGGGGACGTGGCCGGGCCAGTTCGCGACGCCCCGGGCGATCGACACGGACGGATCGACGCTCTGGGTGATCGACAAGACGGCGCGGATCCAGCGCATCGATCCGCGCACGGGCGACCAACTCTCCGAGATCAAGACGCCGCGTCACGCGAAGGGGATGCCGGTCGGTCTGACCTGCGCAACGCTCGACGGGAAGCCGGTCCTGATCGTGCCCGACACGCACGAGCATCGTGTGCTCATCTACGACATCCCGGAGGACCCTGCGCGGCCTCCGTCGATCGTGGCCGAGTTCGGCACGTACGGCGAGGGGCCGGGACGGTTCATCTATCCCACGGACGTCGAGGTCGTCAGCGACCCGGCCTTCGGCACGCGTCTATACGTCGGGGAGTACGGCGGCACCGATCGCGTGAGCGTGTACAACGATCGCTTCGAGTTCCAGTTCTCTTTCGGGAAGTTCGGGTCCGGCGCGGACGCGTCCAGCATCGAGTTCAATCGGCCCCAGTCGATCTCGTTCGATCCGTCGCGCCGCGAGCTGGTCATCGCGGACGCCTGCAACCACCGGATCGGCCGCTTCACGCTCGACGGAGCGCTGGTCGCATGGATCGGATCTCCCGAACAAGCAGGACAGGAACCGGGTCGGTTCATGTACCCGTACGGCGTGGAGATGCTCGACGACGGCACGGCGCTGGTGGTGGAGTTCCAGAACGGTCGTGTGCAGCGGATCGACCTGGGATCGGGCAAGGGGCTGGAGGTGTACGGAACTCGGGGTCGGGGTGACGGGCAGATGGTCTCGCCTTGGGCGGTCTGCCTGATCGATCGGACGGCGTACGTTGTCGACGGCGGGAACAATCGCGTGATCGCGTTCCGGTCTCCGAGGCCGGCGGCTTCGCCAACGTCGGGTATTGCCCGCGCGCCGATGCCGGTATCGTCCGCCTCCGGACCCGGGGGTGGGCCATGATGGCGCTCGGATCGATCGCCGTCGGCCCGGTGCAGTTCGACGCGCCGGTCTTTCTGCTGCTCCTGGCGATCCTGCTGCCCCTGGTGCTCTGGATCGCGCGTCGCAACCTCTCCGGTCTGAGCAGCCCCTCGCGCAAGGTCGCGATCGCGGTTCGCTTCATTCTGGTCACGCTCATCGTGCTCGTGCTCGCCGAGCCGCACACGCGGAGGACCAGCAAGGATGTCAGCGTCACTGCGGTGCTCGACGCGAGCCGGTCCATTCCCGGTGAGCTCGTGGCGGAGATCGACGGGTACATCGCGGAGGCGGCGTCGAGCGGCAAGCGTCCGGACGATCGGCTGGGCGTGGTGACCGTCGCGCGCGAGTCCCGCGTGCAGGACCTTCCCAATCCGCGCGTCGCCGGCGTCGATCGCAAGGACACCGGTCCTCTGGACGGGACGAACCTCGCCTCGTCCGTGCGCCTGGCGATGGCGGTGATGCCCAGGGACGCCGCGAACCGGCTCGTGCTCGTCACGGACGGCAACGAGACGGACGGATCGCTGATCCAGGCGGCGGAGGCTGCGCGGGCCGCAAAGGTCCCGATCGACGTGCTTCCGATCCAGTACGAGCACGAGAGCGAGGTGATCGTCGAGCGGATTGTGGCGCCGGCGACGGCCCGCATGGGCGAGACCGTGGCGATCAAAGTGGTGCTCACGTCGACGGCGAAGGTGGCGGGGCTGCTGTCGATTCTCCAGAACGGGAGCAAGATCGATCTCGATCCGCAGTCGTCGGATCTCTCCATGCGCGTGGACCTGGAGCCGGGCGTGAACGTCAATGTGGTGCCCCTGGTCCTTGCCGGCGCGGGGCCCCAGGAGTTCGAGGCGGTCTTCGAGCCGCTGGCGGGCGACGGGTCCGCCGTGGGCGGGTCGGGCGATGCGATCCAGGAGAACAACCGAGCGCTCGCCGTGACGTTCGTGTCGGGGAAGGGCAAGGTGCTGGTGGTCTCGCGCAGCGACGCCGAGTCCCGAGCGTTCCTGAACGCGATGGAGACCGGGCGGATCGAGACGGTTGCCGTCGGCCCCGAGCAGTTCCCCGGCTCGCTCACGGAGCTCAACGGCTTCGACGCCATCGTGCTCATCAACCAGTCCGCGTACAACTTCACGCTCTCGCAGCAGTCCATCATCCGCCAGTACGTGCACGATTCGGGCGGCGGGCTCGTCATGATCGGCGGCGACGAGTCTTTCGGCGCCGGCGGCTGGATCGGCTCGCCCGTCGAGGAGGTGCTCCCGGTCCGGCTCGATCCGCCGCAGAAGCGACAGATGCCTCGCGGCGCGCTGGTGCTCGTGATCCACTCCGTCGAGATGCCCTCGGGCGTCTTCTACGGGAAGCAGGTGTGCAACGCCGCGATCGACGCTCTCTCCCGTCTGGACATGGCGGGGATCGTCGAGTACGGGCACGCGACGGGAGTGGACTGGACGCACCCCCTGGCGGAGCTGGGCGACAAGAGCGCGATCAAGCAGGCGATCAACAACCTCGTTTTCGGCGACATGCCGGACTTCGCGCCCTCGCTCAACGTCGCGCTGGCGGGGCTTCAGCGCGTCAACGCCGGGCAGAAGCACGTCATCATGATCTCCGACGGCGACCCCTCGATGCCCTCGCAGTCGCTTCTCCAGAAGTACCGAGAGTCCAAGGTCTCCATCAGCTGCGTCAGCGTCTTTCCGCACTCGGGCTGGGACACGGGGCGTATGCGGGACATCGCCAAGGACACCGGAGGGGAGTACTACGAGGTCAACACCCAGGCCGCGCTCGCCACGCTCCCACAGATATTCATCAAGGAAGCCCAGACCGTGCGCCGGTCCCTGATCTGGGAGGGCACGCCGTTCGTGCCGCGCGTGGTGGACGTCGCGGCCGAGACGATGCGCGGCGTGACGGGGGTGCCGCCGATCTCGGGCTACGTCGTGACGGCGGATCGCGAGGGGCTGAGCGTGGTGACGATCCGGGGCCAGGAGAACGACCCGATCGCCGCGATGTGGCAGCACGGTCTGGGCCGGGCGGTGGCCTTCACCTCGGACGTGTCGACAAAGTGGGCGGCGTCGTGGGTGGCGTGGCCCGGTTTCAACCAGTTCTGGCAGCAGCACGTGCGGTGGGCGATGCGTCCGTCCGGCTCGGCGAACATCCGCGTGACCACGGAGAACCGCGGCGACCAGACGCTGATCTCGATCGACGCGCTCGACCAGAACGGCGAGCGGCTGAACTTCGCGCAGTTCCAGGGACGCCTTGCGCGTCCCGACGGGAAAGGTGACGACGTGCAGGTGCAGCAGGTGGGTCCGGGCCGCTACGAGGCGCGTGTTCCGACCGAGCAGGCGGGAACCTATCTGCTCGGCCTTCGGTACACGGCGCGTGATGTGGCGCCTGACGGCACGGCCGGGCCGATGATCGAGGGGACGGTGCAGGCGGCCGTGACGCGCCCCTTTGCCGACGAGTTCCGCGCGCTCAAGGACAACGCGCCGCTGCTTCGTCAGATCGCCGAGATGACCGGAGGGCGGGTGCTTCCCGCAGATCCGCAGAGCGCAGATCTCTGGAGCCGCGACGGACTGACGATGCCCGTGGCGACGACTCCGGTGTGGATGGCGATGGCGATCGCGTGCCTCGGGCTGTTCCTCGTGGATGTCGGGATTCGGCGGGTTCGGATCGACCCGGGTGCGATCTGGAGGCGGACGCTGGCGCTCTTCGGTGCCGCGGGCGCGAAGCAGGGCGCGAGGATCGACACGCTCCAGGCGGCGCGGGCGAAGGCGCGCGAGCGGATGGGCGAAGGGGATCGCGTGATGGGCGGCATGTCGCAAGGCGGGCCGGCCCAGGGCCAGGCGCAGCGGGACGCGGGCCGCAAGTTCGAGGCAACGCCCGGGTCGACGGTCGCCGGTCCCAGCCCGCTGACGGGCGTGAAGCCGACTGAGCAGCCGATCGCGCGTCCGAAGCCGGAAGCGCAGAAGGCGGGCGCCGAGGCTGGCGAGCAGGGCATGTCGGCGCTGATGAGGGCCAAGAAGCGCGCACAGGACGAGATCGAGCGGCAATCGCGCGAGCGACAGGACAAGAACACGGACTGACCGGAAGCCACAGTGTCGGGTGTCTCCCGACAGACTACGGAGTGCGAACATGGCGACAAGCATCCCACCAGCCCCCGAGACCCCCGCCGAACTGCGCGCCGAGTGCGACAAGTTCCGCGCCACGTTCCAGCAGCTCCGCGCCGAGATCGGCAAGGTCGTTGTCGGGCACAAGGAGGTCGTGGACGGCGTGCTCATCGCCCTCTTCGCCGGGGGCAACGTCCTCCTCGAGGGCGTGCCCGGACTCGGCAAGACCCTGCTCATCCGCACGCTGTCCGAAACGCTGCACCTCACCTTCAATCGCATCCAGTTCACCCCCGACCTGATGCCCGCCGACGTCATCGGCACCAACATCGTCACCGAGGACGCCGACACCGGGCGTCGCGGCTTCCAGTTCCAGAAAGGGCCGATCTTCGCCCAGATCGTCCTCGCCGACGAGATCAACCGCGCCACGCCCAAGACCCAGTCCGCGCTCCTCGAAGCCATGCAGGAGCGCTCCGTCACCGTCAGTGGCCAGACCTACAAGCTCGAACTCCCGTTCTTCGTCATGGCGACACAGAACCCGATCGAGCAGGAGGGCACCTACCCGCTCCCCGAGGCCCAGCTCGACCGCTTCATTTTCAAGATCGTCGTCGGGTACTCGCAGCTCGACGAACTCATGACCATCCTCGATCGCACGACCAGCACGGACAACCCCAAGCCCTCGCGCGTCATCGACGGTCCCGCGATCCTCAACGCACAGAAGCTCGTCCGAGGCGTCGTCGTCGCGCCGCACGTGAAGGAGTATGCGGCACGTCTCGTGCTCGCGACGCATCCGGGTGGCAAGCACGCCGCGGGAGGCGACGGCGGTGTCACCAATCGCTACGTCCGATGCGGCGCCTCGCCCCGCGCGGCTCAGGCGCTGCTGCTGGGTGGAAAGGTCAAGGCCCTCGCCGACGGGCGGTACAACGTCTCGTACAAGGACATCCAGGAGATCGCGACGCTCGCCCTCCGCCACCGCCTCCTCCTCAACTTCGAGGCCGAGGCCGACCGCGTCGACCCGGATGCGATCGTCAAGGAGATCCTGGAGAAGACGCCGACGCAGCCCATGGCGGCGGTGGGGGTGTGAGCGATCAGGAACAGGCAGCCCGAGCGCGAGCGAGGGCGTGGCACAAGCATGCAGCCCGACCGTGAGGGAGGGCGTGAGCGAAAAGAGAACGCATCGGCCGCAGAAGACCCACAGGGGCGCAAAGAAGGAGCGAATCATGAACCGGACAATCATCGCGCCCGCCATCATCGGGCTCGCCATCCTCGCCGGCGGCTGCCAGTCCGGCGCAAGCCCCGTCTTCGCCAAGTCCGAGCGCGTCAGCGCCTCGGCCATCGCCGGCACGTGGGTCGGCACCGACGGACGTGAGTTCTCGATCCGCGAAACCCCCGGCGGCGGCCTCCGCATCAAGGCCACCGAGGGCGATGAGCACACCGGCGTGCTCGTGGATATCGGCGGCAGATCCATCGTCGAGATCCCGATGAGCGATCCCGCCCGCATGTCCGACGACGCATCCCCCGTGTACCACTACGGGCTCATCAAGGTCAGCGGCGACACCATGGAGCACCAGTCGCTCAACCCCGCGTGGCTCACCAGCCAGCAGCAGCAGAGCAGCGCGATCGTCGCCGCCCCCCTCGCCAGCGGCGCCGGAACCGTAACGGCGACCGATCCCGAAACCATGCGCGGGCTGCTGAAGAAAGCCGTCGCGGATCCGAACGCGTGGGGGGCGAAGGAAATCCTGACTCGCAGGCCATAGTCCAGCATGGTGTGTGAGCGAGACAAAGAGAACGCAGAGGGCGCAGAGGAATCGGAGTGACGCAGAGGAGGCAGAGTGGAAAGGGATGGGTCAATCCCGAAGCAAGTATCTCGCGAATCGAGGGAATGTCCGCCAGAGTGGAACGCGCTCACTGGCTCGGTCATTGCCGCCGCGATGGAGGTCCACTCCGCTCTCGGTGCCGGATTGCTCGAGCGTTTGTACGAGCAGGCGTTGTGCCATGAGTTGGATCTGCGCAGGATCAGGTACTCGCGCCAGGTACCGGTCCGCGTGAGTTACAAGGGTCTGGAACTTGGTGAGCAGGTCGTAGACATGGTTGTTGGAGATACTGTGGTCTTAGAGCTGAAGTCGGTCGAGCGAGTCCATGACGCGCATCTTGCCCAGATGCTCAGCTACATGCGATCGATGCGATTGCCTCTCGGATTGCTGATCAACTTCAACGTTGCGCGTTTGAAGGAGGGTATCTACAGGCGTGTCCTCGCCACGACGACACCTGTCCCGCCCGCCTTTCTTGACGAAGTGCCTTCAACTCCGCGTCCCTCTGATTTCTCCGCGCCCTCTGCGTTCTCTTAATTCTCATGCTTAGAACTCAAACCATCTCCCGTCCCACCTCCATCGACGACCTGCTCGACGGCCGCCTCGCCGCGCGGATCGCGCAGCTCGACCTCGCCTCCAAGAAGATCTTCGCCGGCAAGATGAAGGGCGAGCGCCGCTCCAAGAAACGCGGCGAGTCCGTCGAGTTCGCCGACCACCGGCCATATGTGTCCGGCGACGACCTCCGCCACATCGACTGGAACATCTTCGGGCGCCTCGACCGCCTCTTCCTGAAGCTCTTCCTTGAGGAGGAGGACCTCTCGCTCCACGTCGTGATCGATGCCTCGGCCTCCAGCGACTGCGGCGAGCCCAACAAGTTCATCTTCATGCAGAAGGCCGCGATGGCCCTCTCGTACTTGGGGCTTGTGAACTACAACCGTGTCGCCGCGACGGCGATCGGAGGCGGGGCGCGTGCCGAGGGCGGCATCTCGGGCTCCATCCGCGACCTGCGGGGCAAACGCCGCACGCTGGAGATGGGCTCGTTCCTCTGCGGCCTGACCCCGGAGGGTTCGACGAGCTTCGGCGAGGCCGCGAAACGCATCTCCCTCACCCGCCGCGGCAGGGGCGTCATGGTCGTCCTCTCCGACTTCTTCATGAAAGAGGGATACGAGACCGGCCTTCGCCTCCTCGTCGGTCGTGGCTACGACGTCTTCGCCATCCAGGTCCTCAGCCCGCAGGAGGTCGATCCCACCATCGCCGGTGATCTTCGCCTGAAGGACGTCGAGGACGGCGACATGGCCGAGGTCACGATCTCCGCCCCGCTCATCAAGAAGTACAAGCAGAATCTCGCGGCGTACTGCGACCAGTTCCGCCTCTTCTGCGCCCGGCGAGAGATCACCGCGATCACCGTGCAGAGCGACCTCTCCGTCGAGGCCCTGATCCTCGACTACCTCCAGACGAGGGGGCTGCTGCGATGACCTGGCTCACCCCATGGGTCGGCGCGATCGCCGCGGCTGTCGCGGTCCCCACCCTCCTCATCCTCTACTTCCTCAAGCTCCGGCGGCGTGACGTCGAGGTCTCCACCACGCTCCTCTGGAAGAAGGCGATCCAGGACCTCCAGGCCAACGCCCCCTTCCAGCGCCTCCGTAAGAACCTGCTCCTTCTGCTCCAGCTTATCGTTCTCGGCGCGGCACTCTTCGCCCTCGCCCAGCCGCAGTTCAAGGGCATGGCGACGACCGGCCAGCGTCACATCATCCTGATCGATCGCTCCGCGTCGATGCAGTCGCTGGATGAGACGGCCTCCGGTGGGCCGCGGGCCGTGCAGCGGCTCGATGCGGCGAAGCAGCAGGCGATCGAGCTGGTGGAGTCGCTGCGTGAGTCGAACGCGTTCCAGCGCGACAAGGCGGACGAGGCGATGGTCATCGCCTTCGATTCCACCGCCGAGGTCGTCGCCAACTTCACCTCCGACAAGGGCGCGCTCACCCGCGCGATCGAGGGGATCGAGGCCCGCGACTCGATCTCGTTCATGGAAGAGGCGATGCGTCTTGCCCAGGCGCACGCCCCGCGCCGCGTCGTCGAGGGGCAGGCGATCGAGGGGCTTTCGCTCGCCGAGCCGGCAACGATCCATCTCTGGACGGACGGGGCGATCGAGGACGCCGACCGAGTCCTTCCGACGATCGAGAAAGACGTGAAGTACCACGCCGTCGGGCTGGAGGGCGCGATCAACCTCGGCATCACCAGCATCCGCGCCGAGCGCGACTTTGAGAATCCGAATCGGCTGAGCGTCTACGTGTCGATCTCGTCGACCGATCCATCGGCACGGACGCTCGACGTCGAGCTCGCGATCGACGGCGTTGTCGCCGGGGTGAAGTCCGTGACTGTTCCCGGCGTGGCCGTTCTGCCCGCGCCCGCGCCGACCGAGGACGGCGAGGCCGCGCCGCCACCCGAGCGATCGTCCGCATCGACCTCTGGCGTCGTGTTTGCGCTTAACCAGCCCGAGGGCGGCGTGATCACGACGCGCCTGCGAACCGGCGGCGATGATGATCCTCGCGTCGACGCGCTCCGCGTCGACGACCGCGCATCCATCATCGTGCCTCCGGCCAAGCGCCTCGCCGTGGCGCTCGTGACGCGGGGAAGTCTCTTCATCGAGGCCGCCCTTCAGGGACTTCCGCTGGCCCGGCTGGTCACGTACACGCCCGAGCAGTTCCAGACCGAGATGGACCAGGGTCGAGCCACGCAGTTCGACGTGGTGATTCTTGATTCCTGGCTCCCGCGCACGAGCGCCGGCGAGACTCTCCCGCCGGGTCGCTGGCTGGTCTTCAACGCGGTGCCGGGAGGCACGCTCGGACTCGCCGACGGGGGCGAGGGCGAGTCGGCGCTCTTCGTCGACTGGGCGCGAGACCATCCGGTCATGCGCGGGCTTGTTCTCGATAACGCCGTGATCGCCAGATCGAGGCGTGTCACGATCCCTGACGGCAACCCGATCGCCGTGCTCGCCATGACCTCCGTCGGCCCCGGCATCGCCGAGCTCATCACGCCCGAGGCCCGGGCGATCGTCGTTCCCTTCAACATCGCCGAGTCCACATGGCCCTTCGACGTCTCCTTTGTCGTCTTCACCGCGTCCGCAGTCACGTATCTCGGAGCCGACATCTCCGATCCGTCCGTGCGGCGCATGCTCCGGCCCGGCGGCATCCTCGCCGATCAGTTGCCCCCGGGAGCGACGGAGCCGGTGCTCGTGGAGCCGGATCAGCGCGAGACTTCGCTCGTGCTCGCTCCGGATCGACGCGTGACGTTCGGGCCAATCCGGCGCGTGGGGCTGTACCAGATCCGCTGGTCCGGCGCTGGCACGGATCCGGGCGCGATCCGACCGCTCCGAACCTACTCCGCGAACCTGACCGATGCTTCGGAGAGCGACATCCGTGCGCACCCGAGACTCGTGCTCGCCTCACGGACGGTCGCCGCGGAGAACGAGGGACGCGTCAAGGACCGCCGGCTCTGGCCGTGGCTCCTGCTTGTTGCTCTGCTCGTGCTGATGTTCGAGTGGTACGTCTACAACCGCAAGGTGTACTACTAGGCAAGTCACGAGGTCAGGCCCTCACGACCAGGATCTCGTCGAGCGGCTTGCGCTTGATGTCCGGCACCACGCAGTCCGCGGCCGGATAGCCCACCGGGATCAGGAGGTACGGCCGCTCATGGTCGGGCCGTCCCAGGATCTCGCCCAGGAACTTCATCGGGCTGGGGGTGTGCGTCAGCGTCGCCAGCCCCGCGTGATGCGCCGCCGCGAGCAGCAACCCGACCGCGATGCCCACGCTCTCGTTCGCGTAGTAGACCTGTCCGCCCTCATCCGTCTTCATCATCTTGAAGACCACGATCAGCCACGGCGCGATCTCCAGGAAATCCTTTTTCTCGTCCGTGCCGAAGGGGATCAGGTCCGTCAGCCACTCGTCCCCCGCCTTTCGCCCGTAGAACTCCCGCTCTTCGTGCTCTGCGCCCTCGCGGATCTGCCTCTTGAGCGCCGGATTCGACACCGCCACGAACCGCCACGGCTGCTTGTTCGCGCCGGAAGGGGCGGTGCCCGCCGCGGCACAGATCCAACGGATCGTCTCCTCGCTCACCGGACGGTCGCTGAACATCCGGACCGACCTCCGAGCGTTCATCGTCCTGTAGAACCGCTCCGAAGCGACAGTCGCGTCGAGACCCGGTCTGAAGGGGCGATACGGGATCGGATTGGGGGGGAGCGCCACGGTCGAGACCTCCGGTTCGGCTCGCAGGCGTGCAGCATACCCGCGCCCGATGCCAGCCGATCCTGTGGGCTGCGGCTGCATCCCTGCCCCCCTCTCTGGCCGATAACCCCCGTCTGATGCGCGCCTCTCTGTCCATGTTGCTCTTGCTGATTGCGGCCGATGGCTCGGCGCAGGCCTCCCCGAACGCCGGCGTGCAACGTCCTTCCCTGGCGGGGCGCGTCGTCCGGGCCTTCGACTTCGAGGAGCGTGAGACCAACCCATTGCCGGTTCCCCAGCACTGGTTCCGCGCGCAGTCCACCCCGGAGGAGGCGGGAGAGGGAACCGGCTCGGCACGCCCCGGCTTCCCGCCGTGGAACGCCGCCGAACTCGACTACACCGTGGCCCACACCGGCGTGGGGAGCGTTCGGCTTCCCGCGCTCGGCGGGTCGGCGTGCCTCCGGCTCGAGCCCGGCGTGGTCCCGGTGCTGCCCGGCGCGGACTACTCGATCACGGTCGCGATCCGTACGGACGGAGGTCACCATGCGCGGGCGCGTCTGACGGCCAGACTCCTGGACGCGAAGGGAGCGCCGATTCCGGATTCGTCCCGATCGACCGCTCCCATCGACACGCTGGGTGGCTGGGAGGTCGTTTCGCTGTCGGTGCGGGGCGACGCGTCGGATGCTGCATTTCTTCAGCTCGATCTGGAGATGCTCCAGCCAAGAGAGTGGGAACGGGCCACCCTGCCGGACTTCAAGGTCTGGCCCGAGGACTTCCGTGCCGGTGCGTGGTTCGACGACATTCGCATCTCCCAGCTCCCCCGCGTCGAACTGCGCGTCGATGGAAGTTCTTCGGTCGTTCGGTCCGAGCAGCCACCGACGCTCCGGGCCTCACTCCGCGACCTGACCGGTCAGCGGCTGGTGGCCCGGATGTCCGTGCGAGACCTCGACGGCACGTTGGTGGACGCGGCGGTGGTCGGCGCGGACCGCGGGCCGGGTGGACTGGAGTGGCAGCCGCAACTCGACCAGTTCGGGTGGTTCCGGGCGCGTCTGGAGCTGTTCGCCGATGGTGAACTGGTCGGCGTCTCGGACGCGCCTTTCGGCTGGCTCCCACCGGATGCCGCCGATCGGGCGCCGGCGCGTCGATTCGTGCTCATCGCGGACAGGATGACGCCTCGGCTCATGCCGGCGCTCCCGCCGCTCGTAGCGGATGTAGGTGCCGGGGCGGTTGTCATACCGGCCTGGCACTCGGGATTCGAGGCGGCGTCGATCGCGTCGCAGATGGTGCCGATCGAGCGAGCGATCGACGCGATGCTCGACGCTCGCGTCCAGGTCGGGCTGTCGCTCCCGGTGGTTCCGGATGAGCTTGCGACCCGGGCTTCCGTCGATCCGCGCGATCCGCTCCGCCTGTTCGCGGGTGATCCCGCGCTGATCGAGCCATACTTGGCGCGCCTCGTGGACCGATACGGCCAGGTGGTGCAGCGCTGGCTCATCGGCAGCCCCGCCATCGGCACCGTCGCGCAGGATGCGGTACTGACGGAGCAGCTCACGCGGGCCGACAGCGCGCTGGGCCGACTCGTTCCCGGTCCGATCGTTGCCGTGCCGTGGGACGGCGCCAGCACGCTTCCCACTGAGGTCACGGCGCTGCCGCCCGATGCGATGGTGATGACCGAACCGCAGGGCGTGGGGCCGGGCGGCATCGTGGACTGGCTGGGCGCGGTCCTGCAGTCCCTCGGCACCGGGCCCCGGCGTTCGAACGATCCGATCGAGATCACGCTCGTCGCTCGGGTGCCGGACGCGTCGTCGTTCGGGGGAAGTGCCGCGATCGCGCAGTTCGCGCGCCAGGTCGTGCAGGCGTGGACCATGGCAGGACCAGCGGAGCAAGCCGGGGTCACGCTGAGAATGGGACTGGTCGATCCGTGGGACGCCGCCGGCGGGGCCGATCCGCTGCTCCAGGCGACGCCGGAGCTGGTGGCGTTCGCAGGGCTGGCCTCTCAACTGACGGCGCGGCGCGTGGTCCTCCGACTCCCCACGGCGCCGGGTGTGCACGCCTATCTGCTCGAGCCGGCGCCGAACGCGCCGCGAGGCCGAGAGGCGGCGATCGTGGCGTGGTGCGACGGTCCGGCCGGAGAGGAATCGCTTGAGCTCTATCTCGGTCCGGACGCAATCTCGGCTGCCGACCCTTTCATGAACCGGAGTGTGCCCACAATCCGAGCCGGCTCCTCGCGGTCCCAGGTCCATCTGCACGTGGTCCCGCTCTCACCGATGCCGGTGTTCATCGAGGGCGTGGACGCAGGGATTGTCGCGCTCGGCGCCTCTTTCCGTGTTGAGCCGCCCTTCATCCCGGCCACGAACGAGGCGCACGAGCGAACGCTCGTGATCCGCAATCCGTTCCGAACGACCATCGATCTGCGGTACTTCATCTCCAAGCCCGGAACGGACGAGAGCGGGAGGCCGGATCGATCGTGGAACGTCAGCCCGAGGTCGGGGAGCATTCTCGTTCCGCCCGGTGAGGAGGGGCGGATCCCGATCACGGTCGTGCCGTCCTCGGTCGAGGAGGCCGGGCCCAAGCAGTTCGTTCTCGATGCCCAGGTCAGCGCAGACCGCGCGTACGGGTGGATCCAGCTCGTCTCGTCCGCCGAGCTCGGGCTGCCCGGACTGCGCGTGGACATCGGCGTGACCGCCACCGGCGACGACCAGCGGGCCGACGTGGTGCTCGACGCACACATCGCCAACACGGGTACCGACCCGATGACGCTCGATGTCGCGGCGTTCGCTCCGGGTTTCCCGCGCCAACGCTCATCGGTCAGCGAACTGGCGCCGGGAACCTCCGTGGTCAGACGCTTCGTCTTTCCGGCTTCGAGGCAGATACTCGAAGGCGAGCGGCTGATCGTGAGCGTGGTCGACACCGGCACCGGGGGACGGCTCAACACCGGCGCGACGCTGGCCCCGGGTCGCTAGCCATTCTCGAATCTGTCGCAGCAGACTCCATCCCAAGGACACCCGGCATGGACCGACGTGGACGCCGGCAAAGTCCCCAGGTATCGACTCGGGCCGATAATGTCGGCCCAAACTGGGCGCAAACAGCGATTCCCGCGACTCCCGGTAAATATCCGAACTTTCCTCTCATTGGCACTTGACAGCGTCCGAATCGTATGGATAATACTTGGATATCATCGACCAAACCGTGGCGTGCAAAAGATCGTGATGTTCGCTCCGTTCGGTCGATGGTGTGAGGGTGCGGTTGTCGGTCACACGCATCGGAACGCACGCATGTTTGCTCGGACTGCACATCATCTCGGGCCACAGCAACTCGAGCGAGAGGGCTTCCCCCGCTCGCACGAGCCACGGTGCCAGATCCGGTTGAGGCAGACCGATGACCTCGAATCGTCGCGGTGGAACCGCTGCTCCGTTCGCATCGTTCGCTCCAGCCCGTTGTCGGCATCGTCAATGTGCCGGCGGAGCATCCGGGCTGGCGCGGCGTCTGGGAGTTCGACCGGGCATCTGACCCGGACCGGTCTCCGAGCCGAGCACGCACAGGGATCGTGCCATGTTTCACGCCGCCGTCGAGTCCACCGATCAATCGTCGAACACATCGCCCATCCGAGCCACGCCGGTCGCCACGAACGACGCGGAGCAGCCGCTGCTCCGTCTGGGGCCGGGCGGCATGTTTGTGTCGGAGTACCGGAGCGCCTCCCGTGGGGGGCGATTCGGGGACCGCTTCGGCGCTCTCCAGCGGTCGGACGCCGATTTCGGTTGCGAGGAGTCGCGCCAGGCGCGGCTGGGCATGGCCCTGGTGCGTCGCGCGACGGACCGGGCGCTTGTGCTCGGGCGTGTCGCGATCTGCGAGAGTCTCTTGTCGTCACAGGCGCGGGCGCAGCACCGCGTTCTCATGAGCATCCGTGGTCTTCGGGCGGCGATCGGGGAGCATCGCCCGCTCGGGTCCCATCGAACCGTGTTGGAGGGCCTTGCCGATGAACCTGACACCCAAGCAACTTCGCATCCTGCAGCTCATCCGCGACTGGCGGGTGCGCAAGGGCTATTCCCCGACCATGCAGGAACTCGCGGACGAGATCGGCGTCAGCAAGGTCACGGTCTTCGAGCACGTCGAGGCGCTCATCCGCAAGGGCGCGCTGGTGCGCGAGCCGAACAAGGCACGCTCTTTGTCGATCGCTGAGGGGATCCCGGTTCCGGATGAGTCCCGTCCGCTCCGGTTCCCGCTCGTCGGGAAGATCGCCGCCGGCTATCCGATCGAGAAGCTCCCCGACGCCGACGAGATCGACCTCACGGAGTACCTTTTCCCAACCGCCCGGGGAGAGTCCACGTTCGCGCTCAAGGTCGATGGTGACTCCATGCGCGATGAGGGGATCTTCAACGGCGACATCGTCCTTGTCGAGCGCACGCAGGTCGCGCAGAACGGGGATCGCGTCGTCGCCCTCCTCCCCGACGGCTCAACCACGCTGAAGACCTTCTTCAAGGAAGACGATCACATCCGTCTCCAGCCGGCGAACCCGGACTTCGAGCCGATCCGTGTGCGCTTCTGCCAGATCCAGGGGATCGTCAAGGGTGTCGTCCGCCGCTACGGGCGCTGACTTCGTGACTTTCTGACTTCGTGACTTCTTCTCAGAACCTCTTGTGCGTCGCGCGACCCTCGGGCTCGCGTAGGCCCAGGATGTTCCGGCAGAGGGCCAGGTCGCTCGGCCTCGTGATCTTGATGTTCCGCGCCTCGCCGGGCACGGTGATCACCCGTTCACCCAGTCGCTCCACCAGGCCCGCATCGTCAGTGCTTGAGAGGTCCTTCTGCGCGTACGCGCGCACGATCAGGTCCCGCTCGAAGACCTGGGGCGTTTGCACCAGGACCAGGCGTGTCCGATCGATCGTCTGCTCGACCGCGTAGTACGGCGTCCCTTTGGACTCGTCCGCGCCCGCTCCGACTCCAAGGATCGCCGCGAACGGGTCCGGCTTCGGGTCGGGCACGCGCTCCGATCCGATCCGCTTGATCGTGTCACCCACCTCGATCACCGGGAGCACGGCCGGGAACTTCAACGCCGCGTCGAACACGCGGTCCAGGAGCTCGCGCGTCGCGCACGGCCTCGCGCCGTCGTGCACCGCCACGTGCGTTGCATCGGCTGGAACGTGCGAGAGAGCCGCCTTGACCGTCTCCCATCTGTGCGTCACGCCGCCCGGCACCACCCGCGCCCCGAGCAGCCCGAGCTTGTCCCCGTGGCGAGCCCGAAACTGCTCCATCTGCTTGTCATCATGAGGGCCCGCAACGATGATCGACCCGATCGTGACCTCCTCGTGCTCGTAGTTCACGAAGGTCTCGACGGTCCGCTGGAGCACGGGCCTCCCACCCAGATCCTCGTCCAGCTTGGAGCGAGGGACCTCCATTCCTGCGATGTACCGCCCGCTGAATCCCGCGGCTGGAATGATCACGGCAACGCGAATGCTCATGCGTCACAATAGGAGCCGACCCGCCCAGCATGGCGCGCGCCCGACACAGGGGCTCGCCTCGCGGCTCACTGCAGCAGCGAGATGGCCATCGGGTCTGTCGGCCGGATCCCCGCCCGAATCGGCAGAACCGGGCCGCCCGTCTTCACATCCGACATGGGAGGCCAACGCACCTCGGCGTACGTCCATGTCGGCTGGCTCGGGGTTGATGTCGGCAGGATCCGGAGGCCGATCGACGTCGCCAGAACCACCACAACCACGGCGCCCGTGGCCCGCGTCGCACGCCGAATCAACCGACGCCGGCGCACGCGTCCCATGAACGCCCGGGGCGGCTCACCGGGCTTGCCGCCGCTCCCAAGCGCATCGAGCAATGGAGCCATCTCGTGTTCGATCGCCTCGATGGGATCGTGGTCGTTCATCGTGTCGCTCCCGTGACGGCGCGATCGGCAGAGTTTCCGTTCGCGGCGCTCAGGACCCGCGAGAGTTCATCGATCGCGCGCCTGTACCTTCCGGCGATTGTGCTCCGATTCTCGTTGAGCGCCTGCGCGAGCTGGTCGAACGTCAGTCCCCCGACGTGTTTCAGGAGAATGACCTCTCCCAACTCGTCCGGGAGCGATGCGACCGCGTCCCTGAGACGTTCTTCTCTGTGATCGCTGCTCGCGTGGGCTTCTCCGGCAGAAGCCCTGCCCGGCGTGATCGCCGCGTCGCGCTCCCGCAGCCTGCGACGCGACTCACCTCGTTCCTGGTTCAGCGCCAGCCGCCGCACCATGCACGCAAGGAACGCGCCGACGTCGCGGATCTCCCTGACCTGACGCTCCTTCAGCTCAAGCAGGCGGCCCATCGCCTGCTGCACCGCGTCCTCTGCCCGTTGCTCGTTCCGGGTCGCCGCCCGCGCCACCGCGAGCAGCGACGGGCCGGCCCGAGCCCAGAGCTCGCGTGCGGCCCGCTCGTCGCCCCTGCGAATCAGGCGAACAAGCTCGATATCGCTGCCGGCGTTCGTCACGGG
Source organism: Phycisphaerales bacterium (assembly GCA_026647565.1). Taxonomy (GTDB): domain Bacteria; phylum Planctomycetota; class Phycisphaerae; order Phycisphaerales; family UBA1924; genus JAHBWV01. The sequence goes on from JAPKGU010000009.1 coordinate 25,750, forward strand.
GGGTTGCTCACTTCACCTGCTGGAGGCGCTTCGACAGGGCATCGAGCATGGCGTTGGACTCAGTGGTCTGCGCGCGGCTCCGCGAGAAGTTGGGCACGAACGCCCGGGCCAGGGTTCCATACTCGCCATTCAGGACCTTGGCGTACACGTCCTCAAGCGCCGCATCATTCCCCGTCGCGTTCCATGCCTTGATCAGGTCGGCGTACGCACGCTCAATCCCGTCGAACTGGGGCTGGAGACCCGCCTCGTCGAGGAGCTCCAGGCCCTTGAGCGCGTTCGCTCCGTCCTCGACCATCCAGCCGATCCCTTCCACGAGCAGCGCACCCGCCCGAGGGCCCGTGTACGCGGCACGCATCCACTGCGAGGCCATCCATCCCTCCGTGGTCAGTGCCTCGACCATCCGGAAGTCTCTGGCGTCCCTCAGACGCTTCACCGAAGAGAGCACCAGTTCGGCGCCCGTCCGATCGAGCTGGCCCGCGTCCAGCATCTCGTTGACGCGGTTCGCGCCGACCCTTGACATCGAAGCGCCCACGAGCGACGAGATCATGATCCGGTCCTGCGTCATGTGCTCGGCCATGCGGAAGATCGCCGCGGCATGTTCGGCCGCCCCCTGGCGATCTCCCCGTGCCGCAAGGGCCCTGGTCTGTGCATCCATCATGTGCGTGAGGTTCCGCATCGGTCCGGCGTGATCGAGCAGGGCCATCGGCCCCTTTGAATACTGCACGCCCCAGTCGCATCGCTCGAGCCGCGATGCGTCGACCACGGCACGCAGCGATCCCTCGGTGTTCTCCAGGATCTCCGCGACGCGCTCCGCGCTCGGCGCATCCTCCGCACCTGACTGCGCATCCCTGATCTGCCTGAAGTCCTCGGGCGCAATCATGCGCAGCGCACGCGCGTACAACAGTGCCGCGTTGGTCGGATCGGACATCCCCGCGGGCAGTGGCGGGACCAGGGCGGGAACAACGTCGGTCTGCGCCGCCGCGACGCCCGGCATGAGGGTCCCGAGCGCAAGGCCGGAGCCGACGAAGATGGTGGCGAGCGGCCGTCGCAAGAGGTTGGATCGAGAGAGCACTGGCATGATGGGACTCCGTTGGATGTGGCCGCATCGCCGGAATGCTGAGCCTTTCAAGTATGACACCGCCGGCGTGCTCTCGTGCGCGCGATTCGCGGCTTCGACCCCTCGATCACACCCTTCCGTTTCCCTAGTCTTCCGCGATGCCCGCCCGAACCACCGCTCCCGATTCCGCTCAGCAACCCTCCGACCGCGTCGAGCACCTCTACGGCAAGCCCGAGGTCTACGACATCCTTCACGCGCCCGACACACCTTGGGAAGTCGGTGGCCTCTTCAGGATCGCCCGGCGATTCCTCGGTCCGCGTGAGCCGTCTTCGATGCGATGGCTCGAGCCCGCGTGCGGGAGCGGCCGCTACCTCCGCCTGGCCGCGAAGAAGGGCGTCCGCGTCGTCGGCTTCGATCGCGAACCGGAGATGATCGCGTACGCGTCGGGCAAGCTCCGCGAATCGGGCGTCTCCGTCGGTCGTGGCCGCGCCGCGGACCTGTTCGTCGGTGACATGGTCGGGTTCGAGTCGCGGGTGCGAGCGCGTTCCATCGACATGGCCTTCAACCTCATCAACACCATTCGGCACCTCCCCAGCGACCGCGCGATGCTCGAGCACTTGCGTGGCATCGCGGCCGTCCTCAGACCCGGCGGCGTGTACGTTGTCGGCATCTCGCTCTCGTCGTACGGCAACGAGGAGCCTGACGAGGATGTCTGGCGGGGCAGGCGAGGCAAGACCGAGGTGACGCAGATTGTCTCGTACACACCCGCACCCGGTGGGCGCGCCGCCGCCGCGAGATCCGAACGAGTCCACAGCCACTTGATGGCGAAATCTCGGGGTGTCGTCGCCCACCACGACGACACCTACAACCTCCGCGCGTACGACACGAAACAGTGGCGATCGATCATCCGGCGCTCCGGCTTCCGTCTGACGGCGACGATCGACGAGCAGGGCGAAGACCACACGCCCCGCGAGCCGGGATACTGCCTGTACGTCCTCGCGCCCCTCGGATGAACCGCGCGCCGTCAGCGCACGCGCTCAAGGTGCGTCCCGATCCGCTTCACGCGGCGCTGGATCTCCAGCATCGTCAGGCGGCCGCGCAGCTCGTGCATCGGCATCTCGACGCGAGCGCCCAGCTGGTCCGGCGACATGGGCTCGTCGAGCGCCGCGAGGATCCTCGCGTCGATGGGGTCTGTCGCGAGCACGGACGAGCCCTCGTCCACGCCGTCGCGAGGGCCGATCGGCCCGAGCGGCCGCATCCCCGGTGCCGCGCGCCGCTCCGGCATGAACAGGCCGTCTTCGCGATCGGCCTCGACGGACACGCCCGTGCCTGTGCGATCGCGAGCGAGCGCCGCGGGCTCGCGCACGCCGAAGGTCGGTGCGTCGCGCAGCACATCGAGGATGTCGGCCGGCTCGGTCGCCATCGTCGCGCCGCCCGACTTGATGAGATCGAGCGAGCCCGCAGAGCACGCCGAGTCCACGCGCCCCGGGATCGCAAAGACCTCGCGTCCGTGGTCCTCCGCCGCAAGACGCGCGGTGATGAGCGATCCGGACTTGTGTCCTGCTTCGATGACGAGGGTTCCGTGGGAAAGCCCCGAGATGATTCGGTTCCGGGCCGGGAAGTTCTCGGCCGTCGGCGGCGTGTGGAACGGCAGCTCGGAGATGAGGCACCCGCGTTCGGCGATCCTCGCGAAGAGCTCCTCGTTCTCCGGCGGGTATGCGCGGGAAAGCCCGCATCCCATCACCGCGATCGTGCGTCCGCCCGCGTCGAGGGCGCCCTTGTGCGCCGCGGTGTCGATCCCACGCGCTCCGCCCGAGACGATCGACACGCCCGCCTGCGCCAGCGCCGACGCGAATCGCCTGGACTGCTCCAGCCCGTAATGCGAGCACTTCCGCGATCCCACGATCGCAAGCGTCGCTCGATCCACGTCCCGCCAGTCCAAGGCCCCGCGGACATACAGGACCGGCGGCGGGTCGTCGATATGTGACAACAGCGGGGGATACTCATCGTCCCCAAGCCCGACCAGACGCACGCCCGCAGCGGCGATGGCGCGGACCTCCTCGGACGCGAGCCGATCCAGATCCGCCCGCGCGTCCTCGATCAGCCTCGCCTTTGCGTCCCCGATCCCTCTGACCGACCGCAGCCCGCTCGGAGTCGCGCGCAGCACCTCTTCTGACGAGCCGAGCGCTCGCACCAGTCGCGCGATCAGCACCGGCCCAAGCCCCGGCACCATCGTCAGCCGCAGCAAACCCCACGTGTTCGGAGAAAGGTCGGTCACGCACACAGCATAGCGACGGCCTGGGCCTGTCGAAAGTCCATGCGGTTCACGGCTTGGCGTCGGTGGGTGGCTGGCCCCCGGTCATCGGCCCGAATCGCCCCACGAGGGGATAGATCGGCGACTTGTTCTTGGAGACGAACGGGGCAACCCGGGCGTGAACGACAATGGGTGTTGCGGTTTCGACCGTGGTGAGAACGTCTTGTGTGACAATGACTTGGGCGTGCATGTACGACGGATCTGGCTCACGGGCCGTGACCAGAAGGGTGGCGTTGTCCAGCGACGGGCGGACCTCGTCGAGCGTGACCTGCCAGCCGGCGCTCGGGGCCTGGAACCGGATCATGTAGAACTTGCCCCGCTCGGTCACGGTGAGGTCCGGACCTTTGTACGCATCCTGCGAGAGAACCGGGCCGGACGATCCGCACCCGCCAAGCCCGAGCACCCCGATCACGCCGAGCGCGATCGCCGCGGCGGCCAGAAACCGCTGGAGCCAGTCCCGATTCATCGTGGATCGTGCTGCGATCATTGCGCGTTCTCCATGGGTGTGGGCCGATGATACTGTCGCGCCTCGGGCGTGCGTCGGTCCGCGCGCGCCCAACTCGACTGACCGGAGCAACCATGCCGCCTGCAGTTCACGCCGAAAGACCGAACCGTACCGTCGCTCCGACCTCCGGATCGTCTGCCTTCCGACGCCTGTCTTCCACCATGCGCGGGCTTGCGCCGCTCCTGGTGCTGTTCGCCGCGATCGGGATGACCGGCTGCGAGTCCGGAACCAAGGAATCCGGCGTCGCCGACATCAAACCCTTCGGTGTCGAGCCGGACATTCGCGTGCGCATCCGAGACGGGATCGAGCTGGCGGACCTCGGGGCGGCGAACGCGTCGTCGCGCCTCGTCGCTCGCGGACTCGCCGGCAGGTCCGAGACCCTCAACGCGCCGGTGAAGGCACGCGCCGGGATCGGCGGCATCGAACTCACGGACCTCTACGGCCGGCGCATCGTCTTCGGCGACGGCGCCGATGTACAGATCACCATGCCCGAAGGCCAGGGCGGCCTCGTCCGTGTTGACGGCACGCCCTACGCCTCCGGCGTCGTCCTCAAGCAGCGATCCGAACTCGGTGGCGGCTCCGGCGGCCGAGGCAAGCTCGACGTCATCGCCACCCTCCCCATGGAGCAGTACATCGAGGGCGTGATCTCCAAGGAACTCATCGCCTCCTGGCCCCTCGGCGCGTACGAGGCCCAGGCGGTCTGCGCCCGCTCATACGCGATGCACGAGCGCGCCCGCGCCAGGGCGGAGGGCAAGGCCTTCGACGTGGAATCCACCACCGCCGACCAGGTCTTCGGCGGAAGCACCACACTCGAGGTCGCCAAGGCCGCCACACGCAACACCCGAGGCCTCGTCCTTGTTGAGGGCGGACGCACCCTCCGTTCCTACTACTCCAGCACCTGTGGCGGCAAACCCAACGCCGCGACGGACGTGTGGCCCTTCGGCCCCGGCTATGAGTACAACCGCTCGCCCTCCCTCCAGGCCCGCAGCCGCGCGTTCGCGTGCCAGGGCTCGCCCCTCTTCCGCTGGCGCGTCGAGCGCGACCTCGGCCAGCTCAGCCAGCGCATCCGCGAGTGGGGGAAGATCAACGGCGGGGGTGTGAACAGCATCGGCACCATCCGCTCCATCGAGTCGATCGAGCAGAACGTCGCCGGTCGCCCCACCAAGTACCGCATCACCGACGACAAGGGCAAGGTCTACACGCTCAGCGCCGAGCAGCTCCGCTTCGCCTGCAACCAGAAGGTGGCGGGCCTGCCGGACATCACGCGCGAGACGCGCATGCACAGCGGCAACTTCCAGGTCCTCTTCGCCGGCAATCGGGCGGTGTTCGAGGGAGGTGGGTTCGGCCACGGCGTCGGCATGTGCCAGTACTGCTGCAAGGGCTGGGCCGACCAGGGTCTCTCGTACCGCGAGATGCTCGCCCGCTTCTACCCCGGCGCGACCGTGCAGAGGCAGTTCTGACTTGGTTGCATTCTCGGGTGGCATCAGTTCCCGTCGTGTTTCACGACGGAACTGGTGCTCTCTCTCTCTCGTGGCGTCGCTCTCGCGGAGGTGCTCTGACTCGTCGCTTACGCGTACAGATCCATGAAGCGCGCCACCAACTCCGGCCGTGAGCGGTTGAGCACGATTGCCTGCTTCTGCGCCGCGCCCTCCGCATGCCGACGCGTCGGTTCATTCTCCACGCGCGCCGGCCCCGACACCGAAGGCCCGTTCGTTGGATTCTGGCCTCGCTCAGGCATGGATGCACTCGCGCCTTCCGCCGGCGCGTGCTGATCGGTCATCCGGGGCTTCTCCAACTCCAGCCGCCGATTCTCCCGGTAGAGGAACTCCGCGAAGGGCACGGTGCCGCGCTCGAATGTGTCGCACGCCGCCGCCGAAGTCACCCCCCCGCACGCCGCATCCTTCCGCGCCGGGCAGTGGGGGAGACTGTGGGATGTGTACGCGGGACGTCCGTGGCCCCCATAGGTGCCTTCAAGACCGAGCGAGAATGTGCCGCGGACGTCGGCCACGGAGAACCGGGTGCGAGTGCCGTGCCGCAGCATCCGCCCCCATCTCCCGGCCCATAATCTCCTGCCCTCGGCCCCGATCCCGCTCGCGTCGCGGCTTCTGGGACCGTGCGTCGGCGGCGGCCTCGGAGGCCGTCGTCCTCAGGCGTCATAGGACGTTGCGTCCACGCAACGCGCCCACTCGGCATGCCACCATCGGAGCGATCGTGCGGACCAGCGAACTGGATTACGACCTGCCCGAGGGTGTGATCGCGACGCGTGCCGCGGAACCCCGCGACAGTGCCCGCATGCTCGTCCTCAGCCGCTCCGATCCGGCGTTCCTCGCTCACGCGACCGTCCGCGAGCTGCCTTCTTACCTCACTGCCGCCGACACGCTCGTTTTCAACCGCACCCGCGTCCTCGCCGCTCGCCTCATCGCCACCAACTCCACCACCGGCGGCAAGGTTGAGGGCCTCTTCCTCCATGAGTCTCCCGACCACCCCGGCCACTGGCGCGTCCTCATCAAGGCCCGCCGCGCCCGTCCCGGCTCGGTCCTCACTCTGCTCGACACCTCCGACCACCCCTCGGACGTGGTGCTCACGCTCGTTGAGCGCGTCGAAGACGAAGAGGGCGGCTGGCTCGCCTCGGTCACCTCAGGTGCCACGCCCGTCGAATCCGGCTCCTCCCCCGCGATCCTCGCCCGCGTCGGGCGCACGCCCCTTCCCCCCTACATCCTCGCGGCACGCCGCGCCCACGGCGAGGGTGTCCCCGATCAGGCCGACCGCGAGCGCTACCAGACGGTCTACGCCTCGGAACAGTCAGGATCTGTCGCCGCGCCGACCGCGGGGCTTCACTTCACACCCGTGCTTCTGGACACGCTCGAACGCGCCGGCGTCAGATCGGAGGAGGTCGTCCTCCACGTCGGCACCGGCACCTTCCGCCCGGTGGAGACCGAATCCCTCCTCGACCATCCGATGCACCGGGAGTGGTGCTCGATGTCTCCCGAAACATGCGCCCGCATCGCCGCCACCCGACTTGCGGGCGCCCCCTCCCGCGTGATCGCCGTCGGCACCACGACCGTTCGAACCCTCGAGTCCTACGCGACACACCCGGAAGCCGGGTCCGGTCTCTGGCCCCCCTCCATCGACACCCGCCTTCTCATCACCCCCGGCCACCGGTTCCGTTGGGTCGATGGCATGCTGACGAACTTCCATCTCCCCCGCTCAACGCTCCTGGCCCTGGTCGCCGCGGCACTCGAACTCCCCGCATATCCCGGCTCCGGCATCCGACGCGTCAAGGAGGCGTACGCCATCGCCATCCGCGAGGGGTACCGCTTCTACTCCTACGGCGACGCGATGCTCATCCTCCCCTGACGTGCCCGTGCTTATCCCCACGCTCCTCTCCGTGATCCTCCGTGGCCCTCCGTGGTGAGTGCTTTCTCCTCCCCAAGACTCCCGCACCCGGTGTGCAGACAATGTGGGGAACCCGATCGCCGTGGATTGAGCGCGGGCGACCGGCTCGGGCCGATGATTGAGCGGGTTTGCGCGGCCGATGGGCGGCACGGAGGGCGCGATGAATCTTTCCGAACTCATCGCCGGGACAGGAGCGAGCGTCGTCCGGGGAGATCCCTCGGTCGTGCGCATCTGCGACGTCACAGAGGACAGCCGCACCGTCATGCCCGGCTCCCTCTTCATTGCGAGACGGGGGACGAGGGCGGACGGTCGGGCGCACGTCGGCGAAGCGTGCGAGCAGGGTGCGGTGGCGATCGTCTCCGACGACGCCGAGGTCTGTTCCGGGGGTGTGTGCGAGCGGGGTGCGCACCATCGCGCCATCGACCAGGGCGTCGCTCTGGTCATCACGCCCGACGTCCCGCGCGTCTCGGCCATCATGGCGGAACGCTTCTATGGAAACCCCTCGTCGCGTCTGCGAATGGTCGGCGTCACCGGCACCAACGGCAAGACCACGATCGTCCACCTCGTCCACCAGGCGCTGAACGCGTGCGCCGTTCGGACTGGCATGATCGGGACCGTTCAGATCGACGACGGGCGTGAGACCGCGGCGGCCAGCATGACCACGCCCCCCGCCGTGGAGGTCAGCCGCACGCTCGCCAGCATGGTTGAGTTCGGCTGCGTCGCGTGCGCGATGGAGACGTCCAGCCACGCGCTGGATCAGGGTCGAGTCGCCGCCGTCCGATTCGGAGTCGGCGTCTTCACGAACCTGACCGGCGACCACCTCGACTACCACAAGACGATGGAGGCGTACGCCGACGCCAAGGCGCGTCTCTTCGCATCGCTCCCGGAGAGCGGCGTCGCGATCGTCAACGCCGAGGACCCGGCCCATGAGCGGATGCTCCGCGACTGCCGGGCCAACGTCTTTCGCTGCGTCACCCGGCCCCTCACGCCCTCGGAGCGATCGAGCGGCTGGTGCTCGATTGTCGTGAGGGAACGGTCGGTTCGGGGCACGACTGCCGACATCGTCGGGCCCTGGTCGGTGAGCGGAGAGCCGCTGACAGTCACGTACCACCTCATCGGCGATCACAACGCGATGAACGTGCTCCAGGCCTTCGCCGCCGCGTGGATCATCGGGCGCGAGTTCCGCCTGACGCACACGCGGCTGGCCGAGTCGTTGTCGGGCGTCACGGCGCCGTGTGGACGACTGGAGCGTGTCGGTCCCGAGCGTGCGGGCGAGCCGATCGTGCTGGTGGACTATGCGCACACGGACGACGGGCTTCGAAAGGCGCTCGAGGCCGTGCGCAGCGTGATGGGCGCGGGGACCGTTGCGGGCGGGCGCTTATGGGTCGTGTTCGGCGCGGGTGGCGACAAGGACAAGGCCAAGCGCCCGCGCATGGGCCGCGCCGCGTGGGACCTGGCCGACAGGATCGTTGTGACAAGCGACAATCCGAGGCGGGAAAGCCCGTCCGAGATCATCGATCAGATCCTCTCGGGCATGGAGCGGACCGGCAGGGAGGATCGCGTCACGGTGCAGGCCGATCGGCGCGAAGCGATCTACCACGCGGTCGCGAACGCGGGCCCCGGCGACGTTGTCCTCATCGCTGGCAAGGGGCACGAGACCGAGCAGGTGCTGTCGGACGGGCGGGGCGGCACACGGACGACCCGCTTTGTCGATCAGGAGGTCGCGTCGGAGGCCCTCGCCGCTCGTGCTCGTTCGGAGGAAGAGAAGTGATGCGTTCGATGAAGCGTTCGCTCGATCGGAGGATGCGTTGACTCCACAGGATTCGTTCTGGACGCCCGACGGGATCAGGATCGCCGCCGGGGGCACGTGGCTCGCCCGTCCCGCGGACGGCGGCTCGGTGGTCTCCGGCGTCTCGATCGACAGCCGCGCCGTTGTGCCGGGTCAGGCGTTCATCGCGATCAGGGGCGATCGCACCGACGGACACCTGTATCTCGCAGAGGCCTGCTCGCGCGGGGCGACGCTCCTGATCGTCTCCGACGGGCCGATCGCTCCCATGCCGCCGGGCGTCGGGGTCCTGCGCGTCGCCGACACGCGAGCGGCGCTGCTCCGGCTCGGCGCCGCGTGGCGGAGACTCCTCGATGGCACGCGAGTCGTCGCCGTGGTCGGCTCGAACGGGAAGACCACGACAGTCCGTCTCATCGACGCGGCACTCGGCGCCGCCCTGCGGGGCACGGCGTCGATCAAGAGCTTCAACAACTCGGTCGGTGTCCCGCTCACGATCCTCGGCGCCAAACGCACCGACCAGTATCTCGTCTGCGAGGTCGGCACCAGCGCCCCGGGCGAGATCGCCTCTCTGTCGCAGATCGTCCAGCCCGACGTGGCCGTGATCACAAGCATCGGACGCGAGCACCTGGAGTTCCTCGGCTCACTCCGGGGCGTCGCCTCGGAGGAATCCAGCGTGCTCGATCACATCCGGCCGGGCGGCATCGGCGTCGTGACCTCCGACTCAACCGAGCTCGACGAGGTCATCCGCGCCCGTGCCGCCCGACGCGCGGACGGCGGACCGACCATCCTCCGCTTCGGTTCGGGCCCGAGCGCGGATGTGCGGGTCTGTCGGACGGAGCAGACCGAGCGCGGCACCGACTTTGAGCTCAACGACCGGGCCGCGTTCACGATCCCCCTGCTCGGTGCGCACAACGCGTGGAACGCGGCTGCCGCCGTCGCGGTCGCGCGACGCTTCCGTATCGCCGATGAGGACATCCGGCGCGGGCTTGCCTCCGCAACCGGCGCCGCGATGCGACTGGAGCGCAAACGCATCGGGCGCATCGAGGTCGTGAACGACGCGTACAACGCCAACCCCGACTCAGTCCTCGCCGCGATCGGCACGCTCTCCGGACTCCGGCCCGCCGCGGGCGGCGGTCGCGTGCTCGTGCTCGGCGACATGCTCGAGCTGGGCCCCGAAGGGCCGTTGCTGCACGACGAGGTTGTTCGGGCCGCGGCGGGTGACGCCTCCATCGAGCGAATCGCCCTCGTCGGCCCCTTGATGTCGGCTCGCGCCGCGATCATCCGCGCCGCGCGTGGAGACTCCGGCGTGGTGGCCGTGCACGACGCCTCGGCACCGAACGCCGCACGCGTCGCGGACATGGTCCTGCCCGGTGACGTTGTCCTCCTGAAGGGCTCTCGCGGCATGCGTCTGGAACGAATCGCCGAGGCGATCGAGACCGCCCACGCACGGGCCGGCAACGGAACCTCCTGATGCTCTACCTGCTCATCTCCCGGCTGCGCGACTGGCTCGACGACAACCACATGACGTGGGCCACCGGCCTCATGGACCAGTTGCAGTTCCGCGCCCTGGCGGCCCTCCTCATCGCGTTCTTCCTCGTCCTCGCGCTCGGCAGGAGGACGATCCGGCTGCTCGTTCGCATGAAGATCGGGGACACCGGGGCGACCGATGCCGAAGCCCTCCGCGCCCATTCACAGGGCAAGGCCAACACGCCGACGATGGGCGGTGCGCTGATCGTCGGGGCGATCGCTGTCGCGACCCTCATGCTCGCAGACGTCTCTCGCTTCTACGTCCAGCTCGCGCTCATCGTCATGCTCTGGACCGCGGCGCTCGGGGGGGTTGACGACTACCTCAAGCTCACGGCGGCGCGGCGCGGGGGCAGCCGTCAGGGCCTCTACGCATGGGAGAAGCTCGCGTTCCAGCTCGGCCTGGGGCTGCTCGTCGGGTACTTCGCGTTCAACCACGGCGATACCGACGCGGCGCACGACCTTGCCCACGTGCTCAACCTGCCGTTCCAGAAGACCTTCGAGTCGAGCCAGGGAGACATCGCGCAAGGGCTTGTCTTCCTTGGGCGGGGCGCGTTCATCGTCATCGCCATGCTCATGCTCACGGGCATGAGCAACGCCGTGAACATCACCGACGGCATGGACGGGCTTGCCAGCGGCGTCTCCGCCGCGGTCTCGGTCGGCCTGCTCGTCATCGCCCTGATCGCCGGCAGCCAGGCCGCATCGACGTACCTGCTGGTGCCGCACATTCCGTTCGCCGACGAGCTGGCGGTGGTGGCGGGCGCGATGGTCGGGGCCACGCTCGGGTTCCTGTGGTGGAACTGCTCACCGGCGCAGGTGTTCATGGGCGACACCGGCTCTCTGGCGCTCGGAGCACTGATCGGCTACATCGCGATCGTCACGCGCCAGGAGATCATCGTGCTCCTCATGTCCGGCGTCTTTCTGCTGGAGATCGCCTCGGTCACGATCCAGGTGGGCGTCTTCAAGGCGACCCGCATCGCGACGGGCACCGGTCGGCGCGTCTTCAAGATCGCACCGTACCACCACGCCCTGCATCTCTCCGGTTGGAAGGAGCAGCAGATCGTTGCCCGTGCGTGGATCGTGGCGGTCCTGCTCGTCGCGGTCGCCATCTGGACGATCAAGGTCCGCTGAGTCCCGATCGGCTCAGCGAGCGGAGACCCGGATCATCGCGAACGCGAGCGTCGGCCGGTCCTGCACCGGACCACGCTCCCCCGGCTCCACCCGCACGACGAGCGTCGCGCTTCCCGCCGGAAGGTCTGCCGAGACGGTCGCGACCGGTCGCTCCGCATTCACACGCCCGCGCCACACGTCCGTCGGCGCCGTGCCGTCCGCCCGGCTCGATGCGCCGATCACCACCTCGCAATCGCCCCAGTCCCTGAACGCCTCGGGCAGCACCACCTCGCACGAAACCCCGTCCGCGTTCGGCGGGAGCTTCCACGTCGCCACGCACGGCCCCGGCATGCGGATCTCCGCGGCACTCAGCGGCGCCTCGTCGCCGGCGCCGATCACAGGGGCGTCGGTCCACGGGCGAGGCGCCAGCGGCGACACGCCCACGAACTCGAGTCGCGAGAGCGGCACGAGCCGCCCCGCGTCGGGCATCCAGCCGATCACATTGTCGAGGATCGTCGTCGGCACGCCCGGCGAGGGCTCGGACTCCGAGGCGGAATGGACGCGGGTGAGTGCGGGATCGAGCGCGACAAGGCCGGCCTCGCTCGCGGTGCCCGGCATCGACACGCGGACCACGCACCCGTCGGCGAGCCAGACCGTCGGTCCGGACGCGCGCTGGATCGGGTTCTGGAGGCGCACGGACGCGACCGCGTCGAGCGGAATGAGGCGCTCGCCCCCCGACTCGCCCTCTATCGCGATCTGCGCGCCCACGCGCGTCACAAGGCCTCGCACGGCATCGCCGTTTGAGAGCAGCACAAGGTCGCCACCCGAAGCGCGGCCCGGTGCCGGCATGCCGGGCATGACCAGAGTGGAGACAGCATCCAGCGGGACGCGCACCACGCCGAGGGAAGGGTGCTCAACCATCACGTCATCCCCGGTGCTCACCGTCAAGCCGTCCGCCGACTTTGCCAGCGAGCCGACGATCCGCTGGCCGTCCGTGAGCGAAAGGACCGGCGTTCCGGGGACCGTCGTCACGCGCGCCGGCCGGTAGAGCGCCAACAGGTCGGTGTGCGGAATGATCCTGCGCGATCCCTTCGCGTCTCGCGTATGAACGCCCGAGGAATCGAGGGCGTCGACGACGATCTCCGTTCGCGACAGGTCCCGCCCGATCATCACTCGCCTCGGAGCATCCGGCTCGATCCCGAGCAGTGCGGACGCGAGCATCACGACCGGGATGGAGTGGAGAGCGATCATTTCTGGAAGATCGGCAGATAACGCTTGGGGATCTGAAGGACAAGCAGCGCCATCGACGTGGAATAGGTCGGACCGACCGAACGATCGTCCCAGGCCCCCGAGTCGAGCTGCTGCGCGAGCAGTTCCTCCCGCGCCGCGGGCCACCACCGGGCCCACGACTCGCCCCCCGCAAGGTACATGGCCTGGATCGCGTAGTAGTGCCCGTAGTAGTAGTGCGTGCGCGGGGCCCGCCCGGTGCCGGGCATGGCGACCGCGTTCAGATACTCGAGCCCGCGATCGATCGAATCGTCGTTGTAGATACCGGCGTAGAAGAGCGTCGCCACGCCCGCCGCGGAGCGGGGCCACGCCGAGGCCCCGACATCCAGCTGGTACTTGAACCCGCCGTCGGGATTCTGGCACTGGCGCACATACGCGACGGCGCGATCGATGGTGTCGCGTGAGACCTCGATGCCGGCGTTGCGCGCCGACCGAAGCCCCATGACCTGGCAGATCGTCACGGACGAATCGGCGTCGTAGGGCACGGGGTTGTACCGCCATCCGCCCTGGTCATTCTGCGTCGACTCGATCAGGCGAACCGCCTTGACCAGTGCCTCGTGGGTCCGCTGCGCCATCCGCGTGTCGCCGCCACCGGCCGTCATGCCGTAGACCTCGCCCAGGAAGAGCGTCGCGAATCCGTGGCCGTACATCGGTCCGTTGGTGGCGTCCGAGGCGACCAGCCCGTTCTCCGCGACATTGGCGAGCACAAACTCCAGGCCCCGCGTCACGTGCTCCGCGTACGGGCCCCGACCCGGCACGCTCCCGTCGGACATGAACGCAAGACACGCCAGCGACGTGATCGCGATGTTCCGCTCGTAGCGAAGATCGCCGAAGGAGCCGTCCTGATTCTGCTGGAGCGCGAGGTACGCCAGACCCTTGGCGATCGCGGCGTCGAGTTCGGGCGTGATTTCGTTCTCCAGGACGACGTTCTGTGCGCTCCGATGCCCCTCGGGCGCGATGTCGCTCAGCGGATCCGACGCCGGCGGGCCGGACGTCACGGGTTCCGGCTCCGGCGGAGCGGGCGGCGGCTCGACGGCCTGGCCTCGCGCGCAGGCGCACGCGAAGACGCTCAGCACGCATGCGCCGGCCAGACGTCGTTGGCCCGCGGCCCTCATGGTCGTTTCTCCTCGGCCAGACGCCGGTAGTACTGCTCCGTCATGGTCTGATAGATCGAGCTGAACTTGTCGCTCGATCCCTGCACCAGCGCCTCGCGCAAGCGCTCGGGGAGCGCGCCCCACGCCGCGGCGTTCAGCTGAGCGTTGTTCAGCGCGCCGTCCCGGCGTCCGGGCGGCTGCCCGTCCTGCGGATCGCCCTCCTGTTGGTCGCGCCGCGCGTCCTGCTGCTGCTGCTGCTGTTGCTGGCTCTGGTTCGGCTGGTTCTGCTGCTCCTGCTCGGACGCCGAGGACGATGACGATGAGGAACTCTGGTTCTGCGTCGACGCCGCGATCACCGCGTCGAGCTTGCGCACCACATCTTCCTGAAGGCGCTGCGTGACGAGTCCGGGATCGCGTCCGTCCGCGAGCCGACCGGCTGTCTGTTCCATCAACTGCACAGCCTGCTGGAACGCCTCCGCCGCGTCCTCGGCCGACAGCTTCCTGTCGAGTGCGGCTCGGTCCGCATCGGGCAGCTCAACAACCGGCGCATCGGTGCTTCCCGGTGGCGCGAGACCAAGAAGTTCATCGAGCGAGGGCAAGCGCCTGACGGGCCCGGATGCAGTCGCCGGCTGGGCCGCGCACAGCGTGCCGGTCGCCAGCGCGAGCGTCGAGATGATCGCGGCGCGCCTCACGGTTCCACCTCCCGGCTCGACTCCCCGTCCTGTCCACTGCCCCGGCCCTCCGGCAACGCCTGCTCCGCCTGCGTCATCTGCTCGACGAGCGCCCTGCCCTGCTCGGCCAGTTGCTTCTGGAGCGTCGCGAGCGATTCAAGATCTGCGGGGGTGAAGCTCGCGGGGTCGTCCGCAGCGGAGCGCGTCGAGTCAAGCACGAGCTGCTGCATCTCGCGGAGCAGTCGGACCTTCGCCATGTCCGGGATCAGCCGCTCGCCACCCTGCCCCTGTCCCTGCCCGCCCCCACCCTGCGAGCCCCCCGCCTGATCCTGGAAGTCGCGTTCGTCCTTCGGGTCCTGCAGCGAGGCCAGGAGCGACTGGAGCAGGCGGGACGCGCTCTCCTGGTTCCTCACCACGGCGCGATCGATCGTCGCCTCGCGCAGCGCCGCGGCCGCGGCTCTCATCGCGTCATCGATCCGATCGTGCGCGAATCCGAAGACCTGGGCTTCAGACAACTCCTCCGTTTTCGCCCGCAGCTCGCTCATCGAGGTCCGGAGCGACTCCTGCTGCTCGCCCGCCTGCCTGACGCCGGCCCTCGCGCGCCGGTCCAGTTCGACACCCACG
Organism: Phycisphaerales bacterium; assembly: GCA_026647565.1. GTDB lineage: Bacteria > Planctomycetota > Phycisphaerae > Phycisphaerales > UBA1924 > JAHBWV01. Next base: position 41,118 of record JAPKGU010000009.1, read on the forward strand.
AGTGGAGCGCTACGGCCGATCAGATCGCGCTGCTGCTCCAGCGCCTCGCGATACGCGGCCCGCAGCTCCTTGCGCTTCCGACCGGCGTCGCGCTCGGCCGCCTCCTTGTCCAGTCGCTCGGCCTCGGCCTTCGCGTCGCGCAGGCGCGCCCCGCTGAGCCGCTCGGCCGTGTCGGCACCTTCGAGGTCGACCGGCTCGCGCAAGGCCGCGATCGCGTTCGCCTGCGCCGTCGCCGCGGCCATCACGAGGTTCGCAACAACTTCCATCTGGTTGCCGCCTGCGATGATCTGGTCGACCACGCCAAGCGTGTTCTGGCTCAGCCGGATCATCCCCTGCTCAAGCCCCTGGCTCGATGCCCCGCCCCGCGCTCGCGTGAGCAGGGCGATCTGCGAGTCCTGCTGGGCGATGAGCGACTCGAGCGACTCGATCACGCTCGACAGCTGGCGGCGCAGGGACTCGTCGCGGCGCCGCTCGGCGCTGTCGAGGTCCTCCAGCATCTCCTCGAGCGTCTGGATCGCCTCGCGCTGGCGCTCCGCGGCCGCGTTCGCCTGGTTCTGCGAGATCTGCCTCGCCGCCTCGTCAAGTTTCGGCGCGACGTTGCTCGTGCGACCCCGCTGCGTTGCCAGCGCCATCGCCTGGGCCTGGGCCGCGTCGGCGTCCTTCAGGTCGCGGCTCCGCTCGGACAACTCGTCGAGCGCGCCCTCGGCCTGGCGTGCCGCCTCCGACTGGCGCTCGGCGATGCGCTCCAACTCCGATCGCTCGTCGCGGGACAGCTGGTCGACCGTCCGTCCGGTCGTGCGTCCCGACATCGCCATCGTCTCTTCGAGCAGACGACGCTGATCAGACAGCAGCCGCTCGACAGACCGGCGAGCGACCCATGCGTCCTGTCCGTTGTCCAGCAGGCGGACCAGCTGGCCCAGCTCGTCGCGAACCTCGTCCTGCGACGCCTCGATCTCGCGGCGGTCCTCCTCGTTGATACTCGCCGGCGCTTCCTCGTCGGGGCGCGGCTCGGCGGCTGCACGCTGGATCCGCTGCGTCGCCTCCTGCGACGCGCGGGCGGCGCCGTCGACGAAGGACGCGGCGTCATCGAGCAGCCCCGCCAGCGACTCGTCCGACAGGTTGTTCCGCTGGGCCCTCGACACCAGGCGCTGCAGCGTCTCGCGCTGCGACGCGATCCGCTCGCCGAGGGCCGCCTGACGCTCCGATAGGTCCCTGGGGGGTGGCTCGCTCTTGACGGCGCGCGAGAGCTCCGCCTGCTCCGCATCAAGGCGGATCGCCGCCTGACGGATCGACTGCAACTCCGCCCGGACCTGGTCGATGAGTTCCGGCTCCGTGATGATCCTGAGCCGGCGCGGCGCCGATCGTGCGGGCTCGTGCGCCCCGCTCCCGAGCGTGAAGCCGTCGGTCGCCACCGCCGTGACCCACACCTCGTCCCCGCCCTTCACACCGAGCGTCGACAGGTCGAGTGTGTGCTGCGTGCGCCCGATGCGTGAGATGGAAGCGGGGGCCTCCGGTCCCACCACGAGCGCGGGACCCGCGTCGGGGGCAGCCTCGGCGCCGACGCCGCTGCTCGGCGCCGGCGGACGCGCGATCACGAACTCCAGGGACGTGTCGCGGACCTCCACGTCGTCCCGTCCCTCGCCGATGATGCCGATCGATGCCGTCGCCAGCACCGCCTCGTCCTGGGACGGCTGCACGACGGACGCGACGGGCGGAGCATCCGCGACGGCGTCGATGGAGATGACCGCCTCATCGGTCGACGCCACGCCGTGCTCATCGATCACTCCGACTCGAAGGGTCGTCGGCGCGCCCAGCGTCCACGACAGCGTCCAACGCGAGCCGGAGAGATCCGCGATCAGGCCGTCGGGCAGCGCCTCGACGCCCAGGGTCCGCCGAAGGAACCCGGAGTACCCGAGATCGCCGGGAGCTGGCGAGGGCAGCGGCTTCGAGTGCTCGATCACCATCGAGACCTCGCTCCCGATGAGCGGAGCCGGCATCGGCTTGGACGGCGCCGGAAGCAGCACATGCTCGGCCTCGCCCCGCTCGGGCTCGAGAGCCGCGAACGCGAGCGCCGCATACGCCGGGGGCCGCACTCGCGCGATCGCGCCGAGCACAACCGGGGGACGGACGATCAGCACGCGGGTCGGATCCGTCTGGCTGTCCTCAGTCCTCAGCCAGTACTCCAGCGTGGCCTCATCGGCCGACGCGGCTCCGAGGATCGCGCCCGGTTCCAGCAGACGCTCGAAGAGCTCGCCGCTGACCGTCGTCTCACCCGCCGACGCCTCCGTCGTGCGCGCCTGCGAAGTCAGGACGACCGTCTGAAGAGGTCCCGCCTCCTCGCGCCCCGAGCGCTGGGTTGTGATCACCCGATACTGGGCAAGGACCCGGGTCTGCCCCTCTCTCTTGTTCGTGCGGGCGAGAACACCCCGGATCGAGAGCGACCGATCCGCCGGATGCACGGTCGTTTCGGTCACATCAACGATGAGCGTTCGCGTGGGCCAGCGAGCGTCCGTCCAGGGCGTGAGCACCCGCATCGCCGCCGTGCGCACCAGGCCCGGCCAGACGAAAGCCGGTGCAACCGCGACGATCAGCGAGAGCACCAGCACGCCCGCAGCCCGCAGCGTTACTCTCGGAGACAGGATCGCGCCGGTCAGGCCGGGCGACCAAAGCCCCGCGGCGGCCTTCGAGACCTCCGATGCCAGCCCTTGCTCGATCGGCGATCGATGCTCCTCCGCGTCCAGTTCCAGACCCGACGCCAGCACCCCGGACAGCCCCGCGCTGCGCCCCGCCTCGCTCGCTTCGATACGCAGGGCAACCTCGCGCAGCGCCGGGCGGAACCTCGAGGCCGGCAGGACAAACCTGACCACACCGGCCAGCAACGCACCGGCCAGAGCGATCAGAAACGCGATTCGCAGCGCCGCCGGGAAGCGGAGCACGTAATCGAGCATGCCGATCAGCACCATCGCGAGCACGATCGCCGCGATGACAAGGCATGCCGCACGGGCCATGAGCAGGCCCCGAGCCCTGGCACGCACCCGCGCCAGCCCGCGTTGGATCTGCCCCGTCTGTCGGCTCTCCGTCGCCATGAGGCCCTCTCTGGCACTGTCCCATCCGGGCTTGAGCGGCAGCGAGTCACGCTCGGCCGCCCCTATCAAACATTCGACGCTCCCGAAGGTTGAGATCGGACAACCCCGATCCGGACGATTTCCGTACCGAAGCGTCGAACCTTCGGTTCACCTCTCCGCGCAGATCGTAACAGAAACCCTCGATCCGCCGGCGGCCATTCGGCAACCGGCGCGTCACGCCTCCGTCGCGGCGCGGGCCGAGGCGCGATCCGACTCAACGTCCGCTCCGAACGCCTCAGGCCGCGCCCTGGTTCCGCCGGTTGTCCGGGCGAATGACGCGATTGCCCCGGGGGTCTTCCTCGTCCGCGTCATCTTCCTCTTGCGCGACCTCCGAGTCATCGAGAGCCGTGTGCTCATCGTCCGACTCGTCGTACACAAGCTCCGGCACGGCCGATTCACCGCCGTCCGGGTCATCATCCTCCGGCCCCTCGTCCGACAACTCGGCCTCGGGTGCGTCGGCCTCGTCGGACGCATCGTCGTCCCACGGTGCCTCCTGCGATCGGGCGTCGAGGCCGCCCTTCGGCTCGACGTCGGCGCTCGGTCGATCGCCTTGAAAGAGGGTTCCGGCGCTCTCCTGGCGCTGCTGATCTTCTGCCGCCAGGCGCTTCATCGCCTCCCACTGTTCGATCGTGATCAGGACGTCGCGCGCCACCGATCCCTTGTGGTCGGAGATGATGCCGGCGATGCCCATCAGGTCGATCAGGCGGCTCGAACGGGTGTACCCGATCGCCAGGCGACGCTGGAGCAGCGAAACCGACCCGCGACCGGACTCGAGAACGATCTCGACGGCGCGGTCGAACATCGGGTCTTCCTGCGCCGCCGCGAGCGAAGCGGACGAGTTGTTCTCGCTCTCGATGAGCCGCTCCTCGTCGCTGCCTCCGGAGCGGATCTGCATGAGCTGGCGCTCGAAGGTCGGGCCCGCGATCTCGCGCATGAACCGGACCACCCGTCGAATCTCCTTGTCGTCGACCAGCGTGCCCTGCGAACGGACGAGCTTGCTCGTGCGTGGCGACAGATACAGCATGTCGCCCTGACCGAGCAGAAGCTCGCCGCCCTTCTGATCGAGCACGATGCGCGAGTCCATGCCGCTGGCCACCTTGAACGAGATGCGGCACGGCATGTTGGACTTGATCAGGCCCGTCACGACGTTCGCCTGGGGCCGCTGCGTCGCAAGGATCAGGTGGATGCCGACCGCACGGGCCTTCTGCGCGATGCGGATGATTGACCCCTCGACCTCCTTGTTCGTCATCATCAGGTCGGCCAGCTCGTCGATGATGAACACCATGTAGGGCAGGCGACGCGGGATGCGGGCCTCCTCCTCCGGTGACGCAGGGTTCAACGCCGCCTTCAGATCCTCCCACGGCAGCTCGTTGTACGACGCGATGTCGCGGCAGCCCGCCTCCGCCAGCAGCTCGTACCGCTCGTCCATCTTCTTGCACGCCCACTCGAGGATCGCCGCCGCCTTGGCCATCTCCGTCACCACAGGGCACATCAGGTGCGGGATGTCCTTGAACTGGCTCATCTCCACCATCTTCGGGTCGACCAGCACCAGCTTCAGCTCGTTGGGCTTCTTCGTGTAGAGGAAGCTCATGATGATCGTGTTCATGCACACCGACTTGCCGGAACCCGTGGTTCCCGCGATCAGCATGTGCGGCATCTGCGTCAGGTCCGCGATCAGCGGATCTCCCGCCGCGTCCTTCCCCAGGAACATCGGCAGCTTCATCTTGGCGAACGCCTCGGAGTTGCTCATCAGCTCCTTCAGCCGCACGCGCTCCTTCGTCGGGTTGGGCACCTCGATGCCGACCGTGTCACGCCCCGCCTGGTTCGGGACGATGCGGATGTTCACGGCCTTCAGCGACCTCGCGATGTCCGAGTCGATGGCGTTCAGCTGCGCGACTTTCGTTCCCGGCGCGAGCCGCACGTCGTAGAGCGTGATCACCGGGCCGGACTCGATCCCCACCACCTCGCCGTCGATCTTGTACTGGCGGAGCGCACCCTCCAGCGCCTGGGCCTGCTCCCGCACCATCTCCTCGAGGACCTGCGAGAAGTTCTCTTCCGGGGCCTCGAGCAGGTCAAGACTGGGGAACTGGTATCCCTCCATCTCAGAGACGCCCTGCAGGTCACGCAGGTCGTCCTCCGTTGCGACCTTGCGCGTGTCACGTCCGAATCGCACGGGGAGCTTTGAGATCTTCTCGCGCAGCTCGTCCTCGGAATAGACCTGCGGCGCACCGGGGGCGTCGGCGCCATCCTCCTCCGATTCGTCCGCTTCCTCGACGGGAATGAGCTTGCTCGACGCCAGCGTCGGGCGGGCCGACGGCACGTCGTCCTCCTCCCGGCGGGACCGGGGCCTCGTGCCCCTTTGATCCGGGCGGACCGGCTCGATGGGCTGCGTCGCCCCGAGGCCGCCCGCCTCCTCGTCGATCGCCTCCACCTGGCCGCCCGCGATGATCGCCCTCGCGCCCTTCGCGCTCCGTCCGGTCCGATCCGGACCGCTCCTGGCACTCCGATCCACTTCGGGCGTCTCGTCCAGATCGTGCTCACGCACCCGGATCGGACGCGCGTTCCTGAACATCCGCGCCAACGCCCCGAAGAGTCCGCCCCCGGCACGAACGGATGCCTTCATCGTCGCGCCCGCGGCGTTCACGCCCGCGCTCCCCGCGACCTCCGCCGTCCGCTTTGCGGCCGGTCGCAACGCCTCGATCGCCAGCGCGGGGATCGCCAGCACCCAGCGATCGAACACCACGATCAGCCCGATCACCATGAACAGCAGGAGCCACAGCATGGACCCCGCCTGCTTGAAACGCAGCGCCAGTTCCTCGGCAAGGAACGCGCCGATCGTCCCGCCCGAGAGCCCCTCGATCGCGCCCAGCGACGGCGCGACGAGAGCGAAGATCCCGGCGAGTGAGAGCGCGATGATCGCAACACCGAGCGCTCGCACGAACATGTGCGTCACCGCGCGCCCGAGCATCGGGAGCAGCATCGCAAGCCCGCCGAAACCCAGCAGGATCCACGTGCCGATGCCGAAGAGCTTGAACGTGTGGTACGACAGCACCGCCCCGACCGGGCCGCAGAGATTCCGCACCGGATCGTTCTGGGGATAGACCATGTGCGAAGGGGGATCGCCCGCGTCGAACGACACGATGCTGAGCGCCAGGAACGCCCAGGCCGTCACCCCGATCAGCCACGCGACGCGCCGCCCGACCTGCGACTCGCCGCCTCCGACACCCCCCTTCCCGGCTGATGCGGAACGAGCGCGCGGAGTCTTCCCGACCTTCTTCTTGGTGTGTCCAGACATAC
>JAPKGU010000090.1 GCA_026647565.1 Phycisphaerales bacterium
AGCGACCCCGGACACAACCCCTTCGAGCCGCGCCCGGGCTCCACCATCGATCCCCGCCGTCCCTGGGGAACGCCCACCAGCGCCCCCGACAAGGGTCCCGCCGAGATCGCCCACAACCCATCCGGCCATGCGCCCGCCTCGCCCCGAGGCGGGCGAGAGTCCCCCGACGCCGGCACCCCCGGACTCCGCTTCGTCACGTGGTGCCTCGTCATCGTCCTCTTCGGGCTGGCCATCTTCATGCAGCAATGCGCCGAACGCCCGAGCGCCCAGGCCCCCGTGGCCCAGGCCGACGCCCTCGCGCCCGACGACCTCTCCTCCGTCATGACCCGACTCTTCATCAAGCTCGGCCGCGCCGCGGGCAGCGTCGATCCCGCGTCCGGCCCCTTGATGTTCAAGGAGATCGAGGCCGCCGCCGCCGCCGCGCCCGAGCAGCGCACCGCACAGGTCCGCGCCGCCATCGCCGAAGCCGAGCTGGTGAGCACCGAGGCCGCGCTCCAGCGGCTCGAGTCCACCGCCGCCGAGATCGAGATCGACACCGATCCCGGCGCCCTCACCCTGCTCGACCCCGCCGATCGCGAACGCGCCCAGGAAGCCGCGAACGCCGCCCGCGAGGACATCCGCCTCCTGCGAGGCATCTACGCCGGGCACGCCGACGCTCTCACCACACAGGAACGCGACCACCTCGTCCGGCGCCACGGACGACTCGGAGAGATCGCCCTCACCTTCGGCAGACCCGAGAGCGACCCCGATCGACAGCGCCTCGTCGGAGGCGGCCAGACTCTCATGGTCGTGTTCCTCGGCTTTGGCGCGCTCCTTCTTCTCGTCATCCCCGCCTCCTTCGCCTGCGCGGTCGTCGCCATCCTCCGCATGACCTCTCCGCGCTCGCCCCGCGCCTTCGTCGCCCCCGCGCCGGGAGGCAGCGTCTATCTCGAGACCCTCGCCGTCTTCCTCTTCTGCTTCCTCCTCGTCCGCGTCGCCGTCGCCCTCGTCGCCACACTCGCGCCCGCCACCGACGAGAAGACCCTCACCCTCATCGGACTCATCGCCCAATGGCCCGTCGCCCTCGCCGCGTTCTGGCCCGTCCTCCGGGGCGTCCCCCTCGCCGAGCACGCACGCCGCGTCGGCTGGACAAGGGGCAAGGGCATCCTCCGAGAGATCGGCGCAGGCATCTTCGGATACCTCGCAGGACTCCCACTCGTCATGATCGCCTTCGCCATCACCGTCATCGCCGTCATCATCCGCACCGCCATCCAGCAGCAGTCCGGCGAACCCGCAACAGGACCGCAGAACCCCGTCATCGATCTCGCCATGGCCGGCGGCATCCTCCCCCTCCTCCTCGCCGCACTCGCCGTCATCTGGGCGCCCTTCACCGAAGAATCCATCTTCCGCGGCTGCCTCTTCCGACACCTCCGATCGCGCACCGGCGCCATCTTCGCCGCCATCATCTCCGCACTCTTCTTCGGCTTCATGCACGGCTACGAGGTCATCGCACTCTTCCCGGTCATCACCCTCGGCTTCAACTTCGCGCTGATGCGCGAGTGGCGCGGCTCACTCATCGGCCCCATCGTCGCGCACGCCCTCCACAACGGCACCGTCATGTCACTCCTCCTCTTCACACTCTCACAGATCGGTTGACGCCCACGCATCCGCGCGTGGTACACTCATGAAATGAGAAACCGCACCCTGCTGAACGCATCACCCAACACAACCCGCGCCCTCACTCTCACCCTCGCCGCCATCGCCGGCCTCTCACTCGGCCTCGGCACGAAGCACCAGCCCCCCAAAGCACCAGCCCAGACCACACCAACCCCTCACGCTCCCGCGGCCGCCGCACCCGCCGAGCCGGGATCAAAGACCAACGCCAGAGTCCACCACGTGCCGGTCCTCATCGCCGGGCCCGGGCTGTACTCAGGCCCCTCACCGGTCGAGGCCCACGACTTCGAAGAACTCAAGAAACTCGGCGTCAGGACGATCATCTCCGTCGACGGCGCACGCCCCGAGCTGGAACTCGCCAGGGCCGAGGGCATGCGATACGTCCACATTCCCGTCGGATACCACGGAATCTCCAGGGACCAGACCCTCGCGATCGCTCGCGCCATCAGCGATCTCCCAGGTCCCGTCTACGTCCACTGCCACCACGGCAAGCACCGCGGTCCCGCGGCCGTCGCCACCGCCGCCATCGCCCTCGGACGCATCAACACCGACCAGGCCCTCGAGTTCATGACCGCCGCACAGACCGCCGCCTCGTACACCGGCCTCTGGCAGTGCGCCCGTGAGATGGCTCCGGTCGAACGCTCGGAGCTCGACGCCGCCCCCGCCGACTTCCCGGAAGTCGCGCCCGTCTCCGACATGGTCACCGCCATGGTCGAGATCGACGAACGCACCGAGCACCTCAAGGAAATCGAGAAGGCCAACTGGAGCGTCCCGACCGAGCATCCCGACCTCGTCCCAGTCGCCGAGGCCGCACGCCTCGTCGACATCTACCGCGCGCTCGCCGAGCTCGAAGCCACCCGCACCCGCCACGCCGAACTTCCCGCCCTCTTCGAGAGAGCCGCCGCAGAGGCCAAGGCCCTCGAAACACTCCTCGAAGGCCCTCACGTCGACGCAAAGAAAGCCGCCGACGCGCTCAAGGTCGTCATCCAGACCTGCAAGGACTGCCACAAGCCGCATCGCGACTGATCAGAGCACATCCGGCGCGAGCACGGACAGTTCCTCTATCGCCCATTGCCTACCCGGCCCCCTCCAGCATCCGCGCCAGCCGCAGCAGCCGCGCCTCATCGAACGCGCGCCCGATCAACTGCACGCCCAGGGGCAGCGCCACACCGTCAACCACCGTCGGCGTCCCCGGCAGCGTGATCGCCGGAAGCCCCGCCAGGTTCACCGTCACCGTGTACACATCCTCCAGGTACATCGCCAGAGGATCGCTCGACTTCTCCCCGAGGCGGAACGCCGGATTCGGGCTTGAGGGCATCAGGATCGCGTCGCACGCGGGCGCCCCCGTCCCCTCGTCCGGCGCAAACGCCGCGTCATAATCGCGCCGGATCAGGCGCCGAACCCTCAAGGCCGTGTTGTAATAGGCGTCGTAGTACCCGCTGGAGAGCGCGTACGTCCCAAGCATGATCCGGCGCTGCACCTCCGGGCCGAACCCCTCCGACCGCGACCTGCAGTAAAGGTCCAGCAGCCCCTCGCCCGGCCCCAGCGCCGCGCGATGCCCGTACCGAACGCCGTCGAACCGCGCCAGGTTCGAACTCGCCTCCGCCGACGCAACCAGGTAGTACGCCGCGATCCCGTGCGCCACGTGCGCCAGGTCCACCTCAACGATCCGCGCGCCCATCTTCACGAACGCATCGATCGCACCGCCAAGCGCCGAGACCACGCCCGGATGATTGTGCGAATCGTGCGCCTGCCGCGGCACACCGATCACCGGCCCCTCAACCGGCTCATCCAGCGCTCCCGCCAGCGCCGGCCCCGGCATATCCGCCGTCGTCCCGTCGTTCGGATCCACACCCGCGATCGCCTCGAGCACCAGCGCGCAGTCCTCGACCGTCCTCCCCAACGGCCCGATCTGATCGAGCGACGACGCGTACGCCACCAGCCCATAGCGGCTCACCCTCCCATACGTCGGCTTCAGCCCCACGATCCCGCACAACCCCGCCGGCTGACGGATCGATCCCCCCGTGTCGCTCCCAAGCGCAACCGGCACCATCCCCGATGCCACCGCCGCCGCCGACCCCGAAGAACTCCCGCCCGGCACCCGCGCGTGATCGTGCGGGTTCCTCGTCGCGCCGAAGAACGAAGTCTCGCCGCTCGAGCCCATCGCGAACTCGTCCATGTTCGCCTTGCCGATGACCACCGCCCCCGCATCGATCAACCTCTGCCCCGCCGTCAGCGTGTAGGGCGAGCGATACCTCGCGAGCATCCTGCTGCCGCACGTCGTCCGTCCCCACGAGAGGCACATGTTGTCCTTGAGCGCCACCGGCACGCCCGCCAGCGGCCCCAGCCGCTCGCCCGACGCCCGCGCCCGATCGATCTCCGACGCCCGCGCGATCGCCTCCTCCCGGAACACGTCGATGAACGCGTTCAGCGCAGGATTCAGCGCCTCGACACGCTCCAGCGCCCCGCGCGCCACCTCGACCGCCGAGAAATCGCCGTTCCGAACGCCCGCCGCGATCGCCGACGCGGACATCGGGAGCGGGGATGGAGAAGTGAGTGGGGGGGTCATGCGCCGCCCCCATCCCCGATCACCTTCGGCACCTTGATGAATGGCCCCGTGCGCTCCGGCGACAGCCCCATCGCCGCCTCGTTCGCCAGCATCGCCCCCACCTCGTCCTCACGCATCCGATTCAGTGTGTCCCCCGCGTGCGTCAGGGGCTCCACCCCCTCAAGGTCCAGCCTCCGCAGCCGCTCCATGTATCCCAGCACATCCGACAACTGGTGCCGGTAGAGCGCCACCTGCTCGTCCGTGATCGCCAGGCGCGACAGCGATGCAACCTTGCGCACGGTCGCCTCGGACAGTGGTTGGGGCAACGCCCCCGTTCCAGTCGCGTGATCGGTCGGGTCGGATGGCATGGGCTAGGGTATGAGCGTGGCACGGAACGGGTCGGAGAGCGATCGGAGCCGGCCTCATCGACTCCCGTCTCGACCAGCGCATGATGGCAACCTTCACGCCGAGCGCCTCGACGAAATCGATCACCCCCGGAACGCGCATCCTCGAACATCCGATCACTTCGGCGTGCCCGGCCCCTGCCCCGTCACCCGCTCCAGCGCCTTCTTCGCGATGTGCCCGATCACCACGATCACCACGATCGTCAGCCCGATCCCCGCGAAGATCAGCCACTTCGGCCTCGTCTCCGTCGCCGTCGCAAGGTCCTGGATCTGCGACGCGATGTACACCGCAACACCCGTCCGAGGCGCCATCCCGATCAGCGTGCCCAGCAGGTACGGCAGCCGAGGAACCTTCGCCGCCGCCATCGCAAGGTTCGTCAGCGCAAACGGCGAGTTCGGCGGCAGCCGCAGCAGCGCCACGATCCCCAGCGTCTTGAAGAACCCCGAACCGATCAGCGCCTGGCGCACCGCCTTCCACTTCGGATGCTCATCGATGATGTTCTTGACCCTGTCTCCCGTCGCGCCCCACGCCACGCCGTACCCGATCAGCGCGCCCCCGAAAAACCCCGCCAGCGCCGCCGGGAATCCCGCCGCGAACCCGAACGCCCAGCCCCCAAGCACCGCCTGCGCATACGTCGGAAGCAGCGCCAGCCCCGCCAGCACCGCGAACGCGAACGCGTACAGCGCCAAACCCGCCGTCCCGTGCGACCGCAGAAACTCGCCGACCAGCTCGATCTTCCAGAGAAGCACGAACCCGCCGAGCGGCGGCATGATCGACGCCACAATCGCCAGCGGACCCGCCGCGCCCGAGCGCCGGAACAGCGATCCGAACGTCTCCCCCGACCCCCTCCCGGACGCACCCTCCGCCCCGCCCTCGACCGTGCTCTGGCCCGAGGTCTGCTCCGTGGTCGACGCCCTGCTGTCGTGCTCGCTCATGAGGCCAGAGGATAGGTGACGCACGCACCCCCAGCCCCCGATGCGCCCGCTCACGCCGGCAATCGTTCCAGCTCCTTCGCCACCCGATCCACGAGACGCTGCACCGTCCTCGGGCCGAAGTCAAACTCCAGCCCCGCCGCCTCGAACAGGCGAGGCAGCGGCCGCGACCCTCCCAGCGTCATCGCGCGGATGTACGCGTCGATCGCCGATCTCGGCCCCCTCTCGATCGAGTGCAGCCACAGCTGCAACGCCCCGAGCTGCGCAATCCCGTACTCGATGTAATAGAACGGATTGCAGAACGGGTGCGGCTGGCGGTGCCACACCGTCGCGTGCGTCCCCTCCAGCCCCGCCCACGAGACGTTCCTGCCGAAACGATCGTCCAGCGAGAGCCACGCCTCGCGACGATCCTCCCGCGTGTGCGTCGGGTTCGCGTACACCCAGTGCTGAAACGAATCCACCGTCGCGATCCAGGGCAGCAGCGCGATCACGCCCTGCAGATGCTGGCGCACCGCCCTCGCGCGCTCCGCCTCGTCCGCGTAGAACGCGCCCCAGTGCGGCTGCGTCAGCAGCTCCATCGACATGCTCGCCACCTCCGCGAACTCGATCGGCGCGGTCCGGTAGTGCAGCAGCGGCTCCTCACGCGACAGCATCGAGTGGAACGCGTGCCCCGCCTCGTGCAGCATCGTCTCCGCGTCACGCTGAAGACCCGCCGCGTTCATGAAGATGAACGGCACACGCGAGCGATCCCGGTTGTACTGGTAACCACCCGGCGCCTTGCCCTTGCGGCTGTCAAGGTCCAGGTTCGCCCCCTCCGCCGCCCCCCGCGCCTCCGACCCGTCCCCCAGCGACGCAAGCATCTCCGCCAGCCGCGGGTCGAGCGAACGGAAACACGCCACCGACTTCGACACCAGCTCCCGGCCGTCCTTGAACGGACGAAGCGGGGGCCGCCCCTTCGGGTCCACCGCAAGGTCCCACGGACGCAACGGATGGACCCCAAGCAGCCGCTCACGCTCCTCGTCCAGCGCATCGACCAGCGGCACCACCGCCTCCTCGCACGCCGCGTGGAAGTCCTCGCAGTGCCGCGCCGTGTAGTCGAACCGACGCATCGAGCTGAACGCGTACCCCGTGAACCCCGGGAACCCCGCGTTGAGCGCCATCCGGTGACGCAGCGACACCTGCCTCGAGTAGATCTCGTCGATCGCGTCCGCGTCACGCAGACGACGCTCCGCGACCGCACGCCACGCCCGCTCACGCACCGCACGGTCCGCCGATTCCTGGTACACGGCCATCCGCGGCAGCGGCCGCTCCTCGCCGTCGAACTCCACCGTCATCGCCCCGATGATCGTCTGATACTCCTGCGCCAGCTTCTCGAGATCGGTCTGGATCGGAACGTTCTCGTCGCGATACAGCGTCACCTCCGAACGCGTGTCCCGGTCCAGCACAAGGAAACGCGCCGCCCGCGCACCCTCGCCCCTCGGGAACCGCCCCAGAAGCTCCACGTGCCGCCGGTCGAGCCGGAACGCCAGCGGCTTGATCGCAGGCGGCACCGTCTCGATGTACCGCGTGTACGCCTCGGCCTTCGCCGGATCGGCCGTGTCGCACGTCATCGAGATGTAGAGATTCGCCGCCGCCTCGCTCATCGCCGCGTCCAGCTCCGACCGGTCCAGCAGCCACCGGTCGAACGCCTCCTCAGACTCGATCCGGCGATCGAGCAGGTCCGTCATCAGAGGCAGGACCGCGCCCAGGTCGGCGCCGTTCAGTTGCGCAGGAACAAAGTCTGTCGTGGCGTGCATGGCTGCTCCGATCACCCTCCGGCACGCGACCGCGCGCCGGCCCGATGGTACCCGCCGCAGAAACACAGCGGGCGGGACGCCACGCGCCCCGCCCGTCCGGAGGAGACTTCAGCTCTCGCAACCGCTCACCTCATCAGGTTCCGCAGCATCTCTTCCTGCTCCGCGACCCACTCCTTGAACTTGGCCGGATCGATCCCGATGATCGTCAGCGCGAAGTTCGGGTTGTTCTCCACCATCCGAACGATCTTCTTCAAGGCGTCACGCGCCCGAGACACCATCGCACCGCGCCGCTGCCGATCCTGCTCCGCCTGCGCCGCCCCGATCGCGTTCTGGTACGAGTCGATGTACTGGTTCGTGTTCACCTCGTCCGTGTGCACCTTCGCGCGATAGTCCATCTGCAGCTGCTCGGCCTTGCAGATCGGCCACAGGTAGCCCTTCCGCCACTCGCCGACCCACTCCACCTCGGTCAGGCCCATCGCCTTGGCCAGCTCGTCAAGGTTCGAGGCCGTCCCCTTGCTGAACTTGAACCGCTCCGCATCCACCGCGTTGAACGTCAGGATCCGACCCTCGGGGTTCACGATGTGGTCCCCGTCCAGAGAGTTGAACCACCGCACGTCCCCGTTCGAGTCGATCGAGCACGAGAGCGGCTCCATGATCTGCATCGAACGCATGATCTGCGGGTCCTTCTGCCCACGCGCGGAGATCTTCTCCATCATGTAGAGAACCTCCTCCAGCTCGCGGTCCTTCACCGCCTGCAGCGCGCCGAACCACCCCGTGCACGCGCCGTAGTTCCCCTCGGGACGGAAGTAAATGTCCTCGATGCAGTGGCTCGTCATCGCCGCCGCTGAGATCGCCGACTCGATCCACGCCGCAACGCGGAAACGCGGCTTGTACTCGTTGTGGATGATGTCCGACAGCTTCTGGATCTCCAGCAGCATCCCGCCGCCCGAGTTGATGTGGAACACCACGATCCCGATGTTCTCCTCCTCGAGCAGCGGAATGGCCCGACGCAGCGCCTCGGCCGTCATGTACATGCCCACCATGTCCTTGCTGCCGCCCTCGCCCAGCGTGATCACCGCCGCCCGCTTCGAACGGTCCGCCGTCGAGACCCGCGCCTTCGACTCCGGCTTCGCCCCGCCCGTCGGCTTGGCCTCCGGCGACGACACCGCGCCCCGCTCGATCTTCTCGATGTCCCCCGCACGCAGGAACTCACGCTGCTCGATCGCGCCGATCTTCCACGTCAGCCAGATGTTCCCGTCGATCTCCTGCTCGATCTTCCCCTCGATCACCCGCCCGTCCTTCATCTGGACCCGGTCCTGCGCCATCGCGCTCTGCCCAGGAAGGCACAGCCCGGGCAGCCACAGCACCAGCGCCGCCGCCAAGACCGGCAGCAGCGACCGCAGGGAAGAAACAAACGTCGCGCCACGATCGAACACACGCTTGAACATGTCAGTCGCCTCGCTTGATCGGCCGCTCATCGTCGCGGCACATGGATGCAATCCCCAGTCATCGACGCCAGATCTTCTCAAGTCTCAGCCGCTCAGCTCCCACTGATGCACCCGAAGACTCGAACGGTCGTCGCACACGCGTCACTTCCGGTCACGCGCCTGCTCCAGACGGATCCGCTCACGCAGCACGCCGATGTCCCCAAGACCCGGAACCCCGATCTGCCCCGGATTCAACGCCTCCTCGTAACGCTTCAGGATCTTCTCAAGATCGCCCAGCAGACGGATCTGGCGGCCACGCGCCGCCTGACGCTGCGTGTAGTCACCGCCCACCTGGATCCGCCCGTAATCCTCCCAGATCCTGCCGCAATCCCGCTTGGCCTTCTCAAGGCCCTCGCGCCAGCTCTGCATGATCTGGTCCGACTTGCCCTCCACACGCGTGTACGTCCTCGCAATCCCGAGCGAACGCATCAGGTCCTCGAACGTGTCCACCGTCCCCTTCGACACGCCGATCTTGAACGCGATGTCCGCGTTCAACGTCAGGTTGTCGTTGCCCTCCCCACGCGCCAGCTGCTGGATCGTGTCCTCGTTCGCCTCCTTGCCGTCGTCCGTCAGCAGAATCTCGCCGCGATCCGCACGAGGCATGCCCTCCACGTACACCGCTTTCCCGCCGTCAAAACCCACCGACAGCACATAGTCCGTCCGCGCCAACGCACGGATCAGCTTCGGCTCATACCCGCCCGTGATCGCCATGCCCTCCGCGTGCCCCAGTCGCAGCGAGAACTGCTTCTCTCGCACCATCTCGTCACCCGTCGAGCCGAACGCCTTCTCCAGCCCGCCGATCCCGCCCAGCTTCCCGTCGGACGCGAAGTAGATGTCCTTGCACACCAGCGGCAGGAACGCCGCGCCCCCCATCGCCCGCTTCACCCAGAACACGATCTTCGGCGGCTTGTCCCACTCCCGCGGAATCTCCGCCGTGAAGATCGGATCCATGTCCTCGGCGCGGAACAACTGATCGAAGAACCCCTCCACGTCGTCGTTCAACTCGCCCATCCCGCCGAAACGCGACGCGTCCCAGTCGTTCTCCATGATCACGACCAGATAATCCGGCTCGTGCAGCTTCGCGTCCGCCACCGCCTGACGGATCGGCGTCTGAGAGATGTCCTCGCCGAACCACCCCTTCAGATGGATCGTGTACACCTTCGAGCCGTCCGCCACCGGGTTCGCAGGCGACGCCTCGCGCGACGCCGGACGCGAACCGCCCCCCGCGCCCGCCGCCGGACTCGCCGCAGGACCCGACCCGCCGCCGCTCGGCGTGATCGCATCCCGCTTGATCGACAGGATCTCCGACCTCTCGTACTCCGTCTCCACCGAAAGCCCGCCAACGATCACCAGCATCCGAACCTTCGTCGCCGTCTCCTCCAGAACCTTGCCCTCAACGATCCGGCCGTTCTGGAAGATCACCTGGTCCGTCGCCTGAACCGGCGCCGCTTCCTTCTTCTGCGGCTGCGCAAACGCCACCGAAACCGGCGCCACCACCGATCCCAGCCCGATCCCCGCCGAAGCGATCAGCACCGACGCAACGCGACGAACCCGTTCACGTGTACCCATGTCCGCATTCCTTCCGCTCTTGACTGTCCGTCTCACCCGCAGAACCGCCGCGAGCAACGCAGGCCTTGAACCTCGGTGATCCAAACAAAGACCTATCCATTCCGGCCGAATGGAAACAGCCCATCACTTATAGACACCCAGCGACCGTGCAAGTTCCATCGCCGCGTCCCGAGTCGTGATTCTCCCCTCGAGTTGCGCGTCGTAGACGCCGTCCAGCACGCCCTTGAACCTCGGCCCCGGTTCCCAGCCCGCGGCAACCAGGTCGTCCCCCGTCAGCAGCGGCTCCGGCGCAATCCCGCCCGGCGTGGCCTCCAGACCCCGAATCTCAGCCGCGATCCCGTCCGCCAGTTCCGGCCGAATCGCCCGCACCAGCTCCAGCCCCGCTCGCGCCGCCGGCCCCGCCGCCAAACGCTTCCGACGCGCGACCCCCATCGTCGCCCACTCGCCGGTCAGCCGCCTCGCCCCGTGCAGCGCGTGCCGCACCTCGTCCCGCTCCTCGTTGCTCAGGCAGAGCGCATCCCGCAGCAGCCGCGCGCCCCGCTCGATCTCCGCCTCCGCCAGCCCAACCCCAAGGTCCAGCGCCCAGGCGCCCATCGCAACGGTCGCCGAAGCCCCCGGCGCCAGCGCCTCCAGCACCAGGCCCGGCCGCAGCCGATCCGGCGCCAGCGTCACCGACGCATCCCCGAGCACCGGTCGCTCCAGCCCCAGATCGCGCACCAGCGTCATCGCCCGACCCCGCGAAGGGTGGGCCAGCATCCGCCTTGACTCGTCCCCGATCCGCTCGCGCGACACGCCCCGAAGCCCCTGCGCATCCCGCGAGATCGCCGCCGCCGTCGCGCCCTCCAGCTCGAATCCCAGCCGCGCCGCCAGCCGCACCCCGCGCAGCGCCCGCAGGTGATCCTCCGCCAGGCGCATCGCCGGCTCGCCCACCGCCCGCAGCAGCCGCGCCTCAAGGTCCGCCACGCCCCCGACAAAGTCGATCACCGCCCCGCTCACGCGCCGACCCGCCACCTCGCTCGGGCTTCTGGAAGGGTCCATGAACAGCGCGTTGATCGTGAAGTCGCGCCGCGCCGCGTCCGCCTCCGGCGTGCTGAACCGCACCGAGTCCGGCCGGCGCGCGTCCGTGTACGCCCCGTCCGAGCGGAACGTCGCCACCTCCACAACCACCCACGCCTCCTCCACCCGCTGCTTCACCAGCACCACCCCGAAGCACGCCCCCACCAGGTCGCTCTTCGGCCAGATCTCCCGCACCCGGTCCGGCGTCGCGTCCGTCGCCACGTCGTAGTCGCTCGGCGAAAGCCCGAGCAGCTCATCCCGCACGCACCCCCCCGCAAAGTACGCCACGTGCCCCCGCGCACGCAGCGCCTCCACGATCGCCGTCGCACCGCGCCGCGCATGCTCTGATGACGGAGCCCGTCCTGCCATGCGCCAAGTCTAGTGCTTCCGCTCACTCACACCCCGTCGATCGACCCCTCCGCACCTCCTCGCCGCCACCACCCCGCCCGCGTCTGGTATCTTCCGTCCATGACCACCACCCCTCTCCGCGCGCTCCTTCTCGCGCTCATCGCCCTCGCGCTCCCCTCCCTCGCCACCCGCGCCCAGGACGCGCCGAAGGACAAGCCCCCCGCGCCCCCCGAGGTCGCCCAGCCCGAGCCGGTCGTCACCGAGCATCGCATCGTCGTTGGAGGACGCACCCTCGCCTATCGCGCCACCGTCGGATACCTCACGCTCCCCACCGAAGACGGCAAGCCCCGCGCCCACGTCTTCCACATCGCCTACACCCTGCTCGCCGAAGACGGCTCCCTCCCCGCCCCAGGCACACGCCCTGTCACGTTCGCCTTCAACGGCGGCCCCGGCTCATCCAGCGTCTGGCTCCACATGGGCGCCCTCGGACCGGTCCGCGTCGGTGGCCTGGACCCGGAGGGCATGCCGCTCCCGCCCCCCTTCGCCTGCCGCGACAATCCCCACACCTGGCTCCCCTTCACCGACCTCGTCTTCATCGACCCCGTCTCCACCGGCTACAGCCGCGCCGCCGAAGGACAAAGCCCCTCGCAGTTCCATGGGCTTGAAGAAGACCTGCGCGCCGTCGGCGAGTTCATCCGCCTCTGGACCACCCGCAACGACCGCTGGGGCTCGGCCAAGTACCTCGTCGGCGAGTCCTACGGCACCACCCGCGCCGCCGGACTCTCCCTCCTCCTGCTCAACGACCACGGCATGGCCCTGAACGGCATCGTCCTCGTCTCGCCCGTGCTCGACTTCGGCAGCATCCGATTCCACGAGGGCAACGACCGCCCCTTCGTCGGCCTCTTCCCCTCGTACGCCCTCACCGCAGGCCACCACAGGCAGCTCCCGGACGAGGCCCAGGCCCGGTTCGACGCCGACTTCGACGCCTTCCGCGCCGAGGCCGAGGCCTTCGCCTCCGGACCCCTCGCCCGCGCCCTCGCCGCCGGAGATCGCATCGCGCCCGAAACGCGCCGAGAGGCCATCGCCGCCTACGCGCGCCTCACCGGCCTCCCCGAGGAGTTCATCGACCGCGCCGACCTCCGCGTCACGCTCGACGCCTTCGCCAAACGCCTCATGCTCGACGAACAACGCACCGTCGGACGCCTCGACAGCCGCTACGTCGGCATCGACGCCGACCAGGTCCGCGCCTCATACGAGAACGACCCCTCCATGTCCGCCATCGTCCCCCCATACACCGCCTGCCTCAACCAGCACATCCGCTCCACACTCGGCTACAAGTCCGATCTCCCCTACGAGATCCTCACCGGACGCGTCCACCCCTGGTCATACCAGGGCGAGCAGAACCGCTACGCCAACGTCGCCACCCGCCTCCGAGACGCCATGCACCGCTCAACCTCGCTCCGCGTCCTCGTCGCCTGCGGCTACTACGACCTCGCGACGCCCTACTTCGCCGCCGAGAGCGTCGCGGCACAGATGGGCCTCGACCCCTCCGTGCGACCCAACATGTCCTTCACCTACTACAAGTCCGGACACATGATGTACGTCCGCGATGTCGACCTCGAGAAACTCACCGAGGATGCAAGGGCGTTCTATCAGGCCGAGTGAGTGACAAGCAGCCCGACCGTGAGGGAGGGCGCTCATGCGAGACGTGAAGGGGGCCCCGAGCGCCCCGTCGCACGCACCGAGGGCTTTCCCCCGCGCCGCTCACTTCCGCGTGAACGCCGCCGCGCCCGATGTCAACTCCACCAGCGCATCCGACTCCAGGTACTCCCGCGCCGCTTCCGACTCCCGCAGATAGCAATCAAAGAACGCCGTCGTGCCGCTCGAGACCGCGCTCGTGATCACGTCGAGGTCCGTCGTCGGGCTCTCGCGCAGCATGGTCGCAAGCCCCTTCCCCTGATACGACCCGTGCGTCGCGCCCTCGATGTAGATCAGGTACTTGTCGCCCGGCCTCGCGTACTCGAAGGGCTCGCGCCGCGACTCCGGCGTCTCGTCGGAGATCCGCGACACATCCAGCGACCCGGCGATGACCATCATCGGGCCGCCGATCTCCGCCCACGACTCCCTCGTGAACGATCGATTCGTCGTCCCCTGCCCGCTGATCAGGATCGCCGCATCGATCCGCGGGTCCGCGTGCGACCTCAGACGCATCGACCCCCAGCGCGGCCCGCGAACCCTCGCCCCGAACGCGATCTGCGTCGTGTACGCCCCCGCCGAGTGCCCCGCCACGCCGATGCGCTCGGCATCGATCGCCAGACGCGACCCCTCGTCAACACCCTCGTTGATCGCGCCGACGATCTCGTCGATCGAGTCGATGACGAAGGAGACGTCGGCGAGACGATCCGGCGCGTCGACATCCATCACCAGACTGCGTGGGTTCTCACGCAGCCGCGAAAGGTCCTCGCCCCTCTCCCGACGCAGCGCGATCGAGTCCGAGTGCGTCGGATGCACGACCACGTACCCCCGCGACGCCCAGTGCGTCGAAAGCTCCGGGAACGCGTCCCTCGCGCCCCCCGCCCCGTGCGAGAAGACAATCAGCGGCACGCCATGCGCCGACGACTCGCCCCTCGGCGCCCGGATCCGCACCTCGAGGTCCTTGCCCCTCGCCCCGTCACGCAGCGTGAGGTCGAGCGTCACCACCTCGAACACCGGTCCCTCAGGCGCCGGCGCATACGCGTGCTCGGGACGGAGCGTGTACGACGCCGCACCCGCCTCCTTCCCCGCGGGCGACGCCGCCTCGGGCGCCGGCTGGAGCGCGAGAGCGAGTCCGAGAAGCGGCGATGCAAGCGTGAGCATGGAGACCCCCTTTGGGATGCAGGGCCAAACGCTCGCAGACGGGCGGGATTGCGTCGCGCGGGGCCGCGAGCGATCAGTCGTCGTCGATCGACTTGCCCTTGCGCACAGGCGCCGTCGCCGGTCCGCCGCCGAAGATCGCCGCATCCAGACTCGCCGCGCCCGGCCCGAGGAACAGCACCGCCGAGGCCGCCGCAAAGAGCGCGAACTGGAAACTCAGCATCATCCACTCCCCCGTGAACGGCTCGTACGCCGGGAGGAAGCCGAGCGAGGTCTTGCCGCTCTGGATCGCCGGGCCGATCTCCGTCAGCCACATCGCAACCAGCATCGTGAACGAGATCCCCAGCGCCGACAACCGCGTGAAGAGCCCGATCACCAGCAGCGCACCCCCGATCAACTCCGTGAGCGTCGCCGTCCACGCCAGCACCACCGGCCACGGCTTCTGCGCCAACCTCGAAGGCACCAGCGGGATCGACTTCGTGCCGTCCTCACGCGTCGGCGCCACCGCCCCGTCCGCAACCGCAAGCGCGATCGTCAGCCCCGTCTTCACCTTCGTCGCGCCCTCAAAGTCCGAAGCGCTGTACGACGGCGAGCTCCCCGACGCCCCAGCACTCCCGTCCTGCGCCAGCGTCACCGTCTCCGCCGCCGCAGGCGGCGATTCACCCCCGCCCTTCCCACCGCCAGACCCCGTCGCCGCGCCCCCCTCCGGCTTCACCGGCGTCGGGACCGTCGGCTCCGGAAGCGGTGCCGCCGGAGCATCCGTCACCGGCGCCGTCGCCTCGGGCGCAGGCGTCGCCGCCGGCTTGGCCTTCGGCGGCGTCAGCCCGCCGAGATTCGCCAGCTGCGCCGCCTTCTCCGGAGGAAGCTCCTGCTCCGTCATGATCTTCCCCAACCCCGCGTGGATGAAGATCACCGCAAGCATCAGGCGGAGAATCAGGGACGAGAGCGTGATGCCGGCGGCGTCGCGGGATCGCATGAGTCAGTCTCCAGGGATCAAACCTCCGAACGCCCGCCAGGGCGATCGGTCGAGCACCCGAACAGGGTGCTGCCAGTCAGTCGTACTGATCGGCCCGATCCGTTCGCGTTGATCGGGATTCCCCGCCCCGAGTTGCAGAGGCCGGCACCCGACCCTCGGCGCCCACCCTGCGCGAAGGTGGGGGCCGGGAGTGCAGTCGTAGGATCACCCGCAAGCGGGTGTGGCGGAACTGGCAGACGCGCGGGATTTAGGTTCCCGTGGCCGAAAGGCCTTGCAGGTTCGATTCCTGTCACCCGCATTGAAACGGGCCAGCCCCTGAGGGGCTGGCCCGGATGCTCCCGACATATCGATGCCCACAAGGCCCGGGGGCTTACACCCTGACCTTCTCCCTCACCAGCGACGCCACCGAGATCGGGTCCGGGTACCGGAAAATCTTCCCCTCGTAGTTCCGCAGAAGCAGATCATCACCCTCGCGACCCACCACGTACTCCGGCGCCAGCGGGATCTTCCCGCCCCCGCCAGGCCCGTCGATCACGTACTGCGGCACCGCATACCCCGTCGTGTGCCCGCGCAGCGCCTCGATGATCTTCAGACCCGTCTCAACCGGCGTCCGGAAGTGCGACGATCCCGGAATCGGGTCGCACTGGTAGATGTAGTAAGGACGCACACGGATCTTCAGAAGGTTGTGCATCAGCTCCTTCATCGTCTCCGGGTTGTCGTTGGTCCCCTTCAGCAGCACCGTCTGGCTTCCCAGCGGCACGCCCGCGTTCACCAGACGCCCGCACGACTGCGCCACCTCGGGCGTCACCTCGTTCGGGTGCATGAAGTGCACCGACATCCAGAACGGGTGACACTTCT
>JAPKGU010000091.1 GCA_026647565.1 Phycisphaerales bacterium
CGTTTCGTCACCGCTCTGGAGAGCGGTGCCACCAGGAGAGGGAGATGGTGCCGTTTCGTCACCGCTCTGGAGAGCGGTGCCACCAGGAGAAGTGTCAACGGGAGAGACGGCGGTGGAGTCTGCGCTTGGCGGGGTGTGTGTGGCGAGGAGTTCGCGGAGCGCCTCGAGGAAGCGATCGTCGCGCGCGGTGTCGGCAGCGGCGCGGGCAGCGGCATCGCGCGCGGGCTTTGAGTTGGGGTGCTGGGACGGGGTGGGCTCGGGGGGCGGGGTGGGGTTATCGGTGTGGGTGATGGGCGGGCGCGTGCGGGGCGGGAGTGCGGGGTTGAAGCGGGCGATGCGGAGGAGGAGGTAGGCGGCGCGGCGAGCGTCGGCGCGTTGGCGCTGGCGGGCGTTGATGGCCTCGGGGGACTTGCCGCAGATCTCGTTGGTTTCGGTGTGGACATGTGCGCGGAGGGTGAAGGAGAGGGAGTTGACGGCGTCGGGGAGGAACGTGGCGGCGCAGGCGCGGGCGCGCTGCGCGGCGATGGACTCGATGCTGTTGAGGATGGCGCGGATGTCGGGGCGGGTGAGCCAGATGGTGAGCGCGACGAGCGTGGTGCCGTGGCGTGCGGCGGCCTCGTCGAGCGAGGTGAAGGGATCGACGACGGTGGCGATGACGGCGTGGGTCTCTTCGGGGGAGGGGTCGAAGTGGGTGGTGTAGTCGCCGCCCCGGATGGAGACGGTGTGGCTGGGTGTGGTTGCGCGTTGTGTCTCGGCGGCGCGTGCGTGGGTGTTGTTGGCGTCGCGCGGGGCGCGGGTGTCGGCGGCGGCGCGCGGGGCGTGTGCGGCGGGGTGGTCGAGGGTTGCGGGTGGTGGTGTTGCCATGCGCGATGCTCCCTATAGATGGGCGGCGGGGCGCGTGTGTGCGCGCGCCGGAGTGAGATCGCGCGTTTTCCACTGACAAGTGTGTGTCAGTGGGCGAGAAAAAGGGCGCGGGAGGGAGATGCGGGAGGGTGGCGGGAGGTGTGGGGAGCAGGTGGAGCGGTGAGAGAGGCGCGCGGCGCAGGGGGCGAGGCCCCTGCAACCCCCAAAGAAGGAAGAGCTTGGGTTGTGTGGCCTTCGGCGACAGGGGGATAAGGAAGGGTGCGGGGTCGAGGGAGGAGGGTGTGGGGTCGCTTTCCAGGGGTTGCGCGGTCCGCTTCGGGGACTCGCCCCCCACATTCCCCCTGGCAACCATCGCTCGCTGCTCCGCAGCGGAAGACGAGAACGCGAGCGGAGAGGGCGGGGAATGGCGCGGGCGGAGGCAAGGCAATGGCACGTCGGCTGCTGGGAGGACGCCCAATCCGTTGTTCGAACACCGAGCTTGGCCCAGAGCGGCCAACCTCGGTGGCACGGCGGTCCGTGTGTTTGGGGCGAAGGATTGGAGGAGGTCGGTGCCACCCGCCGCTGGGCTTCAGGTTGGGCGGGCAACCTGTGGTGGCGCGGGGCAAAGTGATGTTGGGGCTACCTGTCGTCCGACGCATTCATTGTTTGGGCTCCGAAGACTGATCCATCAAATGACACGCTCCACCATTGATGATTCCCCTCGCCGCGATGCTCCCATCGCTACGGCACACCCTTACCTCGACGCCGTCAGGGCCTTCGAACCACGGTGCCCGAGGTAGTTTCTCGATGATTGATTCCAAGCTGTGCTTTCTGGGAATCCTCTTGCCCCAGTGAGGCCAGTCCCCGCCGTGGTATGAGTACTGGCTCTCCCGAAGCACCTCCGCTCGTGCCATGGTGGGCTCAACACCCATTCCGTCAGCGTTTCCAACGAGCAAGAGCCAATCTCCGTCTTTTGGGCAGAACGGCTCGATGCCACGCCAGTCAATCGGCCACGCTCCTTGGATCGACGACAGAAACGGTGACTCCCGCAGCCCCTCTGTGACAATGATGAGCGATTCAATGGATCGGGAACATCCGACATAGAACAAGCGCCGCTCATCATCAAGCAGCTTCTTGGGCTCATCCCCGAAGATCCGTCCGAAGACCCAATCTGGGTGGATCTTTGGGAATCGCCGCTCAACAGCGTCAGCAACGATCACCACGTCTGCCTCGCGACCTTTGTATTGGTGCACTGTTCCAACGTGAATCTGTTCTCGCTGCGATTCACTGAGTCCTTCTTGGACCAGAACCGCGAGTCGAGCCAGATCATCCTTCGGATATGACTGCCCCGCAGGCGAGGCCACCTGGAATGGCAGGTAGCGCTGTCTGGCAAGTACCGCGACGGACTTCCCCTCTTCAAGCGGCGACCTGAGCAGGCGACGTAGTGCGGGAGTAATGAGATCGCCCTCCCAGATATGTCGTTCCGCAGTCTGGGGAGTGAAGCCCGCTAGGTCAGCTATTGCGACTGACCCAGGAGCAGCATCTCGCTTGGCCTGCGCCGGAGCACCAAAGCCGGCCATGATCTCGTTGCCCGCCGTGACGACCGATCGCGCTGATCGGTAGTTCGTCGTGATGCGCACTTCCGCAGACGGTCGGTGTCGCTCCGTGAACTCTTGAAAGAACCGCAGATCAGATCCAGCAAAGGCATTGATGGCTTGCCAGTCATCGCCTACGCCGAAGGCCTGTGCAGTGCCGCCCGTCTGGCTAAGCACAGCCGCCAGAAGACGATCAAACAGTGGCGAAAAGTCCTGATACTCGTCAACCATGATGAATCGCATGGCAGACAGATCGCCAGATCCGGAGCTCCTCTCGAAACCGGTATGTCCACTGGCAACCAGTGTTGCCGCCCGCTCCATCAGCCCATCGAAGTCTTCAAGTCCTTCCGCTTCCATTCGGCAGAGGTATGCACGGTATATCTCGCCGAGAATGCCCAATACGTCCTGTTCAGTGTCGTCGATGCAGGCGAACGCGCGAACGCGTCGCTCAAGGTCCTCAGGCGTGAGCAGCGCTTTCCGGCACCGTCCGACAAGACCCGTGAGGATCTCCGCAAAGCGCGTGACATGCCTGTCCTGCACACGACGCCACACCTCATCCTCCGATAGTCGCCGCATCGGAACGCCCATCCGAGCAAGTTGTGACGCAAGGTACTCTTGGAGCCCCGTGCCCTGAGCATCGCGCAACTGGTCAGGACGACACTCGAGCAGTGCCCAGCCCGTCTTCCGCCGCCAATACTCTTGCTTCTCGTGCATCTCATTGTCGTACTCCGGATCGCCGACCATTCCAAAATACTCAATGACGATCTTCTGGCCTGTGAGAGTGAAATCCGGCCTGTAGTTCCGGTCTCCCCACCAGTGATTCCGTTCATATCCGTACCGTACATCATGCTCGAACAGGAAGTTCGCAATGACTTTCTCGCCAAACGATTTCACTCTTGTACCGTCGATCGCTTCCCGCTCGAGCGATCGGCGAAGTAGGAGCCCGTCAGCTTGAGAAAGAGCAATCCCGTTCGCGATGATGCTGTCCCAATCCCGGCGGAAGTGTCGCTCCATGACTGAACGGACGCGATCGATCCGGCGAGGATCGGCTAGGTAGTCGTTCACGACTCGCTGCGTCAGTGCCGACCGTTGCTTCTCTCCATCGCTCGGTTCATCGCACACCAAACGGTCTTCCGGACGCGCAACTGCATACGCGAGCGCGTGAAATGTCATGACATGTGGGCATGCAACTCCGAGACGCGCCAGCCTTTCCCTCATCTCCTCCGCGGCCTTCCTGTTGAACGCGAGGAGGAGAATGCGTGATGGCGAGACGCCGCAGTGCTGAACCAGAAAGGCGGCACGCGTCACGATGGTCCGAGTCTTCCCGCTCCCCGCGCGAGCGGTAACTAGAGTGTGATCATGAACTGAAGCAACCGCGCTGGCCTGCTGAAGGTCGATCGCTGCCAACTGCTTATTGCCCGCCCACTCTTGAACGAATCGGCCTCGCTCATCAATCGCAACTTGGATAGGCAAGTCGCCGCAGATGGACTGCATCAGTTCTGCTGTGACACCGAGAAAGTCTCGCTCCAGCGCTTCCCTGAGCCTCTGAGCCACTCGCCGTTCGGCTACCGCCCGATAAGTCAGCAAAAGGCTGTGAACCTCGCGCCGGTACCGCTCGCGTCCCATTGCGGCCTCAAGCCGCCGAAGACGTTCGGCTACCTCATCCTCGAAAGTCTCCGGTCGGCAGAACATCTCCGGCAAGAGATGCTTCAGGGCATTCGGATTCCAGCAGCGCACGAGATTGCCAATGAGCTCGTCCAGAAGCTCGCTGTGCCCATCAATCGGAGTTTCACTACCGAACGCTGGGTTCATTTCACCCTAAGGGTATCGCGGCTGTCACGAGACTTTGGCCGAATGGAGGGCTCCGGATTCGCCAAGCGGGGACTTCCACGGTTTCGCCAGCCACGGAGGCGGCTCGCTCCACGCCGTGGCTACACACGTGCGGCCCGCTGGGCCGCTTCGATCTGCGTGGCACAAGGCACAAGGCACAAGGCACAAGGCACAAGGCACAAGGCACAAGGCACAAGGCACAAGGCATGAGGCACAAGGCATGAGGCACAAGGCATGAGGCACAAGGCATGAGGCAACGGGCGCGAGGCGCGAGGTGTGAGGCGCGAGGTGTGGGACGCGATGTGTGAGGTGTAAGGCGCGAGGTGTGAGACGCGATGTGTGAGGCACGAGCCGCCGGAAGTGATTCGGTGGACACGGGAAGCAGCGGGCGAACCACCCCGTGCTCGCGCACGGGGCTCCCTTTTCGAGGCATGCGGCGTAAGGCGTCAGACAAAGGCACAGTTCGGATGCGGCGTTGTTGTTGTCTGAGATGGATGGCGCGCAGGCGTTCGCTTCGGAGGGAGCGTCGGCTCACCCCATCTTCATTGCCTGCGCCATGGCCTTGCCCATGTCGGCAGGTGAGAGGGCGACGGAGACGCCTGCGGCCTGGAGGGCCTTGATCTTGGCGTCGGCCGTGTCGTCGCTGCCGCCGATGATCGCGCCGGCGTGGCCCATGCGTTTGCCGGGGGGTGCGGTGCGGCCGGCGATGAAGGCGGCGACGGGCTTCTTGACGTGCTGGCGGATGTACTCGGCGGCTTTGATCTCGTCGGTGCCGCCGATCTCGCCGATCATGAGGATGCCGTGGGTGTCGGGGTCCTGCTCGAAGAGCTTGATGCAGTCGATGTGGTTGAGGCCTCGGACGGGATCGCCGCCGATGCCGACGCAGGTTGACTGGGCGAAGCCGAGGTTGCTGGTCTGCCAGACGGCTTCGTAGGTGAGGGTGCCGGAGCGGGAGACGATGCCGACGGACTTTCCGAGCTTGGACTGGCTGATGTGGGTGTGGATGTAGCCGGGCATGATGCCGATCTTGCAGCCGGCGTTGGTGTAAGGGTTGCTGCCGCTGTCGCCGGTGCCGGTTTTGGGGCCGGGGGTGATGACGCCGGGGCAGTTGGGGCCGACGAGGACGATTTCCTGGCCACCGCTCTGGAGGGCGGTGCCACCATAGTTGTTCATCTCATCGAGGACGGCGCGGACCTTGATCATGTCCTGGACGGGGACGCCCTCGGTGATGGCACAGATGAGGCGGAGGTCGGCGGCCGCGGCTTCGAGGATCGCGTCGCCTGCGAAGGCGGGCGGGACGAAGATCATGGTGGCGTTGGCGCCGGTGGCCTTCACGGCCTGTTCGACGGTGTCGAAGATGGGGAGGCCGTTGGGGTCCTTGGTGCCGCCCTTGCCGGGGGTGACGCCGCCGACCATCTTGGTGCCGTAGTTGAAGCATCCCTTGGTGTGGACGGCGCCGAAGGCGCCGGTGATGCCCTGACAGATGACGCGGGTCTGGCTGTTGACGAGGATGGCCATGGGGGAGGAGGGTAGGGAGAAGAAATGGCAAATAGCAAAGGGCCAGATGGCAAACTGAGGGAGGGGGTGGAGGGGCGGAGGGGAGGGCATTGGGCATTCGGCATTGGGGGGAGGGAGGAGGAGGGCCATCTGCTAGGATCGGGCGAGCCGCGCGGTGGAAGGCGTGATCCTGGAGAATGCCAGTGGGTGAGATGAATGTTCTGCGTCTGTTCAACACGTTGACGAAGCGGGTGGAGGCGTTTGAGCCGCGGGACCCGGAGCGGGTGACGTTCTACACCTGCGGGCCGACGGTGTACGACGATGCGCACATCGGGAACTTCCGGTCGTTTCTGGCGGCGGATGTGCTGCGGCGGTTCATCGAGAGCCCGATGTGCGTGCTGGCGGAGGAGCCCGGACACCGCTCTGGAGAGCGGTGCCACCAAGAGCGGTGCCACCAAGAGCGGTGCCACCAAGAGCGGTGCCACCGGGGACCAAGACAAGTCGTGCACGTGATGAACATCACGGATGTCGGGCACATGACGGATGATGCGGATGGGGGTGAGAACGGTGAGGATCGGATGGCGGTCGCGGGGCGGCGGCTGCTGGAGGCGAAGAAGGCGGGGAAGCTCGCGGCGGGGGTTGATGTTGATCCGAAGGACCCGCGGCAGATCGCGCGGTACTTCGAGGGGCGGTTCAAGGAGGATGCGCGGAAGCTGGGGCTGAAGCTGGTGATGGAGGCGGATCAGGATGCGACGCTGATGCCTCGCGCGACGGAGCACGTCGGCGGGATGATCAAGGTGATCGAGCGGCTGATCGCGCGCGGGGCGGCGTATGTGGTGGGGGACGTGGGAAGGCGCGTGGTGTACTTCAGTGTGCAGGCGTTCCCGGCGTATGGAAGTCTGAGCGGGAACACGCTGGACAAGTTGCGCGAGGGGGCGGGCGGGCGCGTGAGCGCGGAGAATCAGTCCGGCAAGCGTCACCCGGCGGACTTCCTTTTGTGGAAGGAGGACCCGTCGCACATCATGAAGTGGGCAAGCCCGTGGGGCGAGGGGTACCCGGGGTGGCATATTGAGTGCAGCGTGATGAGTGTGGCGGGGACGGACGCGAGAGCGGATGTCGGCACCATGGTGGTGCCGGATGCGGAGCCGATCATCGATCTGCACTCGGGGGGGGAGGACAACATCTTCCCGCATCACGAGTGCGAGATCGCGCAGAGTTGTTGTGCGTTCAATGCGCAGCCGCGGGGAGCGACGTACGCGAAGATGTGGTTCCATCCGAGGTTTTTGCTCGTCGAGGGTGAGAAGATGAGCAAGAGCAAGGGGAACTTCTTCACGGCGCGGGACCTGTTCGCGAAGGGGCATGAGCCGGCGGCGGTGCGCCTGGAGCTGATCAAGACGCACTACCGGAGCAACGCGAACTTCACGGAGCAGGGGTTGAAGGATTCGGCAGCCCGAATCGAGCGATGGCGCGCCTATGCGGCATTTCTGACCAAGCAATGCGTAGAACATGCGGACGATGACCCCGGGTTTACGTTCTACCTAACCGCTGAAGGCCTCGGGCATGCGATACGCGCTTTGTGCACGGACCTGAATACTGCGAGAGTCATTGCGGAACTTGACTCGAAGCAATCAATGGATGTCTCAAATGTCGAGCGCAAGTACTTCGAGCATCCGTCGAATTGGGAATCAGACTTGGGTGAAGAGTGGCGTGTAGCGCACGATCCGTCGCAGAATGGCTATCGCCGCGAACTCGCTTGCCTGCGTCTGTTGGACTCCGTGCTCGGCGTGATTTTCACTAGCCGTCAATCTTCTGAGTCCGTACGGGATATCGGCCTCTTCATCGGTGTGGAGCCAAGCCCGGAGGTGGAGGCAAAGCTGCGCGAGCGGCGCGATGCGCGGGCGCGGAAGGACTTCGCGGCGAGCGACCGGCTGCGCGATGAGCTCGCGGCGATGGGGTACGCGATCAAGGATGCGAAGGATGGGAAGGTGGAGGTGAGGAGGAAGTGAAGGGGGAGTGACGGAGTGACAGAGTGACGGAGTGAGGGAGTAAAGAGAGCGCAGAGGTTGCGGAGATCGCGGAGCAAGCGGCCCGAGCGTGAGCGATCTTGAAGGCGCGGCGCAGGGGGCGGTGCCCCTTGCAACCCCCGAGAGGAGTGCAGAGACCTTCAGTCGCTCCTCGCGCTTCGTGCTCGTGCGCGACTCGGAGGCGTTTCAAGGAAGGGATGCGCGGGTTCACATATGTTGGTTGGATGCGCGGTAGGGCGACACGCGCGGGAGCCAGCAGCGGACAGCGCTGCGGTAGTGGTCGTAGGCCGCGCCGAAGCGGGCGCGCAGTTCCTGTTCCTCGCGCGGGCGGATGGCTGTCTGCCAGATGAGGCAGCCGAGCGCGATGTAGGCGAGCGTGAGCGGTGAGTTCAGGAAGATCGCGACGGCAAGGGCTTGACCGAGTCCGGCGACGGCCATCGGGTTGCGGATGTGGGCGTAAGGGCCGCAGGTGACGAGGGTGGGAGGCGGATCGGTGGGGAGGGGTGTGCCGCGGCCTTTGAGGGACATCGCGGCGGCGCTCCAGATGCCGAGTGCGCACGCGGGCAGTGCGATCGCGATGGCTACTGAGGTGCGTGCGAGAGGTCCGGGGGAAATCGGGGCCATTCCGATCGCGCGTTCGAGGAGGGTGAGGGCGGCGGGGACGACGCCGAGGAAGAAGGTCCAGAAGATCACGACCTGGAGGAGTGTGCGGAGCGCGGGGTGGAGGCGGGGTCGTGTAGCACGCGGCGCGCGTGATGGTGTGAAGGCGACCGCGATCGCGGCGGGAAAGTACAGCAGCGGGAGCATGAGCCCCGCGCCGAGCCAGAGACGGCGGTCGAAGAGGAAGAGGCCGAAGGCGACGAGCGCCGCGTAAATGGCGGCGCCTGCGTGGAGCCAGAGGAGGGAGGATGCGAGCGGGCGCGAGGCGCGGATCACGAGGGCGCACGCGATCGCGGCGAGAGGAAGCAGCACGGCATCGGCGAGAACGAGAGAGAGGAACGCGGCGTCGGGTGCGCCGGAGATGACGAAGTGTGGCCGGAGCGATGGGATGAACGCGAGGGCGACCCAGAAGGCGATGATGCCTGCGGCTTCGATGATGAGGTAGGCAGTGGCGAAGGCGCGTGCCGCGTGGCCGGGCTCGTGGTGAGCGGGGTGCATGGCGGGGGAGTGTACTTCGGGAGAGAGCGCGTCGGTACGTTGGATACCGCCATGCGTGATGCGGGTGGACCCGCTTCATCGGGTAGCATGTGGGTTGGGCGATGTATGTTGCAGGAGGTGTGCTGGGTGCGAGCACGAATGACACTTCGGGGGTTGGTGCCGCTGGAGAGCGACGGGTCTGACGTCGTGGGGATTGGCGTTGTGCCGTGGGCCGAGCTTGAGCCGGTTGACGAGCCATCCGCTCCGATGCGGGTGCGGTTTGTGTGGATGGATGAGCGCGGGCGTGTGGTGTGGCGGCGGGAGCTGGGCGGGCGCGGGGTGTTCGAGGTCGTCACCCCAGCGGCGCGGGGAAAGGGGCGGAAGGGAACGTGGGCTAAGCGACGGGTGCTGCCGCGGCTCGTCTGGATGCGTGCGCTGAAGCGTGCGGCGCGTGACGAATCGCTGGTGGTGGTGCGGGATCACCGCGGCGCGTGGTGGCTGGAGGTTGGGATCTGGTGTGTGGCGATGGCCGTCGCTGTCGCGCTCGCGGTGTGGTGGTTTCATGCGCAGGTTGCGCCGCTGCTCGGGTCGAGCGATGCCGCGAGTGTGGGGCTCGTCGTCATCATGGGAATCGTGTGCGTGTGCTGGCCGGGCGTTGTGATCATGCTGATGTGGCCGCGGCGGGACGTGCTGCGCGGACGCGTGGCGAGGTGGTCACGGATCGATGCGAGTGGGATTCGCGCGGGGTGGAGCCCGGGGCGGACGGAACATTTCTCGTGGGAGGAGATCGCAGACGCGAGCGTGTTTGGAGCGCGGCCCAACAAGATCGTGACGAGCGAGGGGCGCGAGGTGAAGCTGAGCATCAGCGCGCGTGGGCTGGAGTGGATCAATCAGACGATCTGGGTGCCGCGGCTTGCCGCGATGGATGCGGAAGAAGCGGAACGGGAAGAGGAGGAAATGCAGCCGGAGAGTGAAGGAGAGGAGGGCGAGCGGGCGGAGTCGCGCGAGGGGCCGAGTGCGGAGACGCTCGAGGCGATGGCCGAGGAGCGGCGGGCGTTTGAGAGGCGGTGGCGAAGGCGAACGGTGATCGCTTGCCTGTGTGTGGGACTCGTTGTGGGTGTTCTGTTGGCGGTGCTCGCGCATGGCGAGCGTGCGGGGTCGCTTGCCTGGACGATTGGCGCGGGAGTGGCGGGATTTGCGATGGGTTCGCTGGTGATGCCGTTTGCATTCGGTGTGCTGTGGGTTCTCGGGAGTCTGGAACGGATGATGCGCGCGCAAAAGGACCGCGACGTCACGCTCGTTCCGGCGCGGGTCACGTTGGCGGGGCTCGTGCCAGAGAAGCCGGAGGAGGCGGGCGGCGTGACGATCGCGCCGTGGGTGGAGTTGTGGCGCGGGGCGCGTGGGTACGAGTGGCGGGATGCGGAACGGCGGTGGGTGAGGCGAGGTACGGGGGAGCGAATCGTGTTCACGCTTGATTGGCGATCGGCAAGGACGCATGAGTTCGAGGAAGCGGGCGTGTTCGAGCGGCTGCTCCGGCGTGGTGCGCGGCGCGGCGAGTTGAGGGCCGCGGTGGATCAGCGCGGTGCGTGGTGGTTGATGGCGGGTGTGCTTGGGATGGAGGTTATTGTGCCGCTGGTGTGCGCGGCGGCGATGGCGAGCGCGGTCTCGGGCACCGGGTCCGGCCTGGGGTCGTCGTGGGGTGTGGTTGGATGGGTGATTGTGGGTGTCATCGGTGCGGGTGTCGTCGCGTTGCCGGGACGCGACTGGCGGGAGTTGTGCCGATCGCCGGTGTGGGTGCGCGCGGATGCGACGGGGTTTTCGATGCGGATGGTGACGGGGCGGACTCGGCGTGTCGCGTGGGCGGATGTGCGAGAGGTGCGGCGCGGGGACGAACTGAGGATCGAGGGAGGGTCTGGGCCGCCGTTCACGATGTTGAAGAATGGTCGTGTGGATGCGCTGCTCGAGGTGCATGCGCGGACGAGGGTGCGGCATGATCCGGAGCGGAATCCGTTGAACGTGCGGAACGCGCTCCGATTCGCAATGTTCACGTGCGCCTTTGTCTCGCTGGTGGGCATCTATGCGCAGGCATCCAACGGGAAGCCGATCTTTCCCGGTGCGGTGCACGCGGGGATGTTCTGCGGCGGGATGGTGATCGCTGTGTGCGGCCTCATGCTGGTGGCACAACGGCTCAAGCCGCATCTGATCTGAGTCCTTGTGGCGCATTCGGACAGGGAGAGAACAGACGCGGCGCAGGGGGCGAGCCCCCTGCAACCCCCGAAGACAAGATCGAGATCTTCAGTCGCTCTTCGCACTTCGTGCTCGTGCGCGACTCGGAGGTGCATGCACGCGCGTGGACGCAGCACCCCGGGCTTGCGCCCGGGGCTCCCTTTTGGGTGTCGGTGATCGCTGGGCGTTCTCGGGGCGGCATCGGCGCACTGACCAGACGCCGGCGCAACCGGCAAGAGTCGTGCGCCCCGCGGGCGGAGCAATCGAGGGGCGAAGATGTTCAAAGGAGGCGTGGTGCGGGGGCGGGGCGTGTCGGGTGCTGGGGCTGCGTGGTCGGTACACTGGGGCCACATTCTCTGGAGACGCCCATGATGCGTTCGCTGATGCTTGTTGCCGCCGTTTTGGGTTGCGTTGCGTTGTCCTGCACCGGCTGTTCCGGGGGCGGGCGAGGGGGGCGTGGCGGGGCGTCGCTCAGGAACGATCCGGCGTTGCGTCCGGACCCGAGGATGGAGTGGTGGCGGGAGGCGCGGTTCGGTCTGTTCATTCACTGGGGGCTGTACGCGATACCCGCAGGTGAGTGGAACGGGGTGGAGACGTACGGCGAGTGGATCCGGACGACGGCCCAGATTCCGCTGGAGACCTACGACACGTTTGCGGACCGGTTCGATCCGGTCGGGTTCGACGCGGACGCGATCGTGCTGGCGGCGAAGAACGCGGGGATGAAGTACATCGTGATCACGACGAAGCATCACGACGGGTTTGCGCTGTTTGACTCGAGGGTTTCGGACTTTGACGTGATGGCGACGCCGTTCAAGCGGGACATCATGAGGGAGATGGCCGAGGCGTGTCGGCGGCACGGGCTGAGGATCTGCTGGTACCACTCGATCATGGACTGGCACCACCCGGACTATCTGCCGCGGCGGACGTGGGAGACGGATCGTCCGGTGGGTGATGCGGACTATGAGCGTTTCAATGCGTATCTGCACGCGCAGGTGACGGAGCTTCTGACGAACTACGGGGACATCGGCGTGATGTGGTTCGACGGGGAGTGGGAGTCGACGTGGACGCACGAGCGGGGCGTGGCGTTGTACGAGCTTTGCCGCGGGCTGCAGCCGGACGTGATCGTGAACAACCGGGTGGACGTGCATCGTGGCGGAATGGCGGGGTTCAGCCAGAGTGACGATGCAGTGGGCGACTTCGGGACGCCGGAGCAGGAGGTGCCGGCGCAGGGTCTGCCGGGCGTGGACTGGGAGACGTGCATGACGATCCACACGCACTGGGGGTACAACCGGGCGGATCGGACGGCCAAGTCGGGGCGGGAGCTGGTGCGCACGCTGATCGACGTGGCGAGCAAGGGCGGCAACTTCCTGCTGAATGTCGGCCCGACGGCGGAGGGGACGATCCGCGAGACGGAGGCGGATCGGCTTGCGTACATCGGGCGCTGGATGGGGATCAACGGGGAGTCGATCCACGGGACGGGGGCGAGCGTTCTGCCGTCGACGCCGTGGGGGCGTTGCACGATTCGTCGGACGGCGGGGGGCACGACGCTGTATCTGCACGTGTTCGAGTGGCCGGAGAGCGGGCGTCTGTTGGTTGACGGGCTGGGTTCGAAGCCGCGGACGGTGTCGATCCTCGGGCACGGGACGAAGGGGGTTTCGGGTGAGCTCACGCCGGGCGGGCTTGAGGTCTCGCTGCCGCCCGAGGGCGCGTTCACGCCGGATGGGGACGCGACGGTCATCAAGGTCGTCTTTGACGGTGAGCCGATCGTCTACCACCCGGTGAGCATCGAGTCGGACAGCGAGCGGTTTGTGGGATCGGCGAGGGTGACGCTCTCGTCCGAGACGCTCGCTCGGGTTCCGGGCGCGTCGATCCGGTACACGTGGGACGGGTCGGAGCCGACAGCGACGTCCTCGGCGTACGGCGGGCCGATCGAGGTCGCGCACGATGCGACGATCGGAGCGGCGTTGTTCGTGGACGACCGGCGCGTCACCGAGGTGACCAGGCGGACCTTCACGCGAGTGGAGCCGTGGGGCGCGACGGTGTTCGTGCGGGCGCCGGATCCCGGGCTGAAGGTGCAGACGTTTGCGGGCGAGTTCCGCGTGTGTGGGGATTTCGCGTCGGCTTCGCCGGAGTCGGAGGGGATCTTCCCCACTGCCTCGCTGCCGGCTGAGAACCCGCCCCGCGAGCGGGTGGCGCGGCGGTACAGCGGCGTGGTCGCCGTTCCGACGACGGGGATGGTGCATTTCTCGCTGACGTCGGATGACGGCTCGCGTCTGTTCATCGACGACAACCTCGTCATCGACAACGACGGGGCGCACGCGGCTCGTGAGGTGCGGGGGAGCGCGCCGCTCGAGGCCGGCTTCCATCGCGTCACGCTGGAGTGGTTCAACGCCACCGGCGGGGCGGCGCTGTCGCTCAAGTGGAGGCAGCCGGACGGCACGTGGCAGGAGATCCCGGCGGGGGCGTGGGGGCACTGAGAGCGGCGAAGCAGCACATGTCGCGGGGCGTTGATGCACGCGGCCTGGTGTGGGTCATGAGGCGCGAGCGCATCAACGCATCAGCACACTGGGAGCGGGCGGCCCGCGCCGGTCGTGCCGTTCGGTTGCATTGGTGCGTTTCAATCGTCGTGTGTGTACGCCGCGCCGAGGGCTGCCGCACGCGAACATGTGATGGGGCGCCTTGCAGTTGTGCGGCCGTCTGTCACCCTGCGCCGGTGCCTGCGGCTGAGCGTGCTTTCTCGAGCCGTTCCAGCCGCGCTCTGGATTTCTGGGTTCGCGGGTGCTCGGGTCCGAAGAACTTCTCGATGACGGCGTGGCTCTGGAGGAGGTGGGGTTCGGCCTGGTCGAGCCTGGCGAGCTGGACGAGGAGGTCGCCGTAGTTGTTGCGGAAGATGGCGGTCATGTAGTGGTCGGGCGGGAGTGCGGCCTGGGCGCGTTGGACGGCCTCGGCGAAGACGGCCTCGGCTTCCTGGAGGTTGTTTCGGGTCCAGAGGAGCATCGCGAGGTTGTTGAAGTTGCTGACGGTCTCGGCCTCTCGGGCGGGTGGGAGGCGGCGGCTGATCTCGACGATGTGGCGGTAGATGGACTCGGCCTCGTCGAGGTTTCCCTTCTCTTCCATGGCGTAGGCGAGGGTGCCCATCGAGACGAGGACCTTGCTGCTCTCGTCGCCGAGGACCCTGCGCTGCTTCTCGATGGTCTCGCGGAGGAGCGGGACGCCCTCATCGATGCGTCCGGCGCCGATGAGCGCGGTGGAGAGATTGGCGAGATTGATCAGGAGCGACGGGTGCTCGGGCGCGAGGCAGATGCGTCGGATACGGAGCGATTCGGTGAGGAGGTCGATCGTCTCGTCGTGGCGTCCCTGTTTCTGGACGGCGTTGGCGAGGGTGGTGAGCGTGTAGGCGACGTAGGGGCTGTCGGGGCCGAAGAGGTCTCGCCGGCCCTCGAGGGCGCGGCGGAGGACGGTCTCGGCCTCGGCGAATCGGCCGAGGTCGGTGAGGAGGGCGCCCATGTGGTCGAGCTGGGTGAGGAGTTCGGCGTTGCGAGGCCCGAAGGCGGCGTTGGTGAGTTCGATGGAGCGTGTGAGGGTCTGCTCGGCCTCTTCGACCCTGCCGCACTCGATGAGGATTCGACCGAGGTCGCCCATGGCGAGCGCGAGCTCGGGCGCGCGATCGGGTCCGGCGGCCTCGAGCGCGGCGACGACCTGGCGGATCCTGGGTTCGGCGCCGGTGGGATCGTTGAGATCGCTGGTGGTGAGGGCGAGACTGCGTTGGAGGGTGAGCGACTGGGGGCTGTCCGGCCCCAGGATTCTGGCGGCGATGTCGTGTGCGGCTTCGAGGTGTGGGCGTGCCTCGCGGAAGAGGCCGAGTGTGCGGTAGGTGTTTCCGAGGGTTGTGCGCACGGCCATCTCGACGCGGGGCCGATCGGCGAGGGCGGGGATGGTGGCGGCGGTGCGGTCGAGCAGCTCGCGGACGGTGATCTCTTGGCCGCGTGCGGTCTCGGGGTCGGCGGAGGAGAGCATTCCGGTGAGGAACTCGGTGACGGCCTGCGACTCGGCGAGCGCGGCCTGGGCCTCGTATCTGGCGCGCTCGGCGTCGGTCCTTCGTTCTTCGGCGAGTCGCTGGCCCTGGGTGGCGCGGATCGCCTGCCAGACGGTGCCGGCGACGCCGGCGGCGAGGGCGATCGCGCCGGCGCACGCGAGCGCGACCAGGGGCTTGTTGCGTGCGACGAACTTGCGTGCGAGGTAGGCGCGGGTCGGGCGGCGGGCCTGGATCGGCTCGTGGCGCAGGTGGCGTTCGATGTCGGCGCCGAGTTCCGCGGCGGAGTCGTAGCGGCGTTCGCGTTCCTTCTCGAGGGCCTTTCCGACGATGGTGACGAGGTCGGGGTCGATCGATCCGTCGAGTGTGGAGAGGGGCCTGATCCGGGCCTCGGTGATGGTCTTGACCGCCTCGACGAGCGAGGGCGTGGAGAAGTCGTGCGGGAGCCGGCCGCTGAGCATTTCGTAGAGGATGACGCCGAGTGCGTAGACGTCGCTTCGGGTGTCGAGGTCGTTGGGGTCGCCCGCGACCTGCTCGGGCGACATGTAGGGGAGGGTGCCGACGAGCTGGCCGGCGGACGTGTGGTACGTCATCTCGCTCTCTTCGGGGTTGGCCAGCCGCGCCACGCCGAAGTCGAGGACCTTGGGAGCGCCGCTCGGCGTGACCATGATGTTCGAGGGCTTGAGGTCGCGGTGGATCACGCCCTTCTGGTGGGCGTGCTGCACGGCGTCGCAGACCTGGACGAAGAGCTCGAGCTTGCGGCGGCGGGTCATCTCCTTGCAGGCGACGTCGAGCGGCTTGCCCTCGACGAACTCCATCGCGTAGAAGGGGACGGGGCTTCCGGGGATGGCGCCGTCCGTGCTGGCGTGGCTCGGGTCGGGCTCTTCGAAGGTTCCCACCTGGTAGATCTGCGCGATGCCGGGGTGCTGGAGGCGTCCGAGGATCTCGGCCTCGTGCTCGAAGCGGCGGAGCATCGCGGCGGACATGCGTCCGGCCTTGACGACCTTAAGGGCGACGGTGCGGCGGGGCTTCTCCTGCTCGGCGAGGTAGACCAGGCCCATGCCGCCCTCGCCGATCGAGCGCTCGATGACGAATCC
>JAPKGU010000092.1 GCA_026647565.1 Phycisphaerales bacterium
GGGTGATGCTGCCCCTGGACCCGGACGGGCGGGTCGATCTCGACGCGGCGCGCCGGATCATCGACGAGCGTGTGGCGGTCGTGAGCGTGCAGTGGTCGAACAACGAGACGGGCGTGGTGCAGCCGATCGAGGAGATCGGCGCGATCGCCCGGGGCGCGGGCGCGGTGATGCACTGCGACGGGACGCAGTGGGTCGGGAAGATGCCGACGAACGTGGGCACGGCGCCTGCGCAGTCGGGCGCGCCGGCGCCCTGGACCACCGTGGACGTGCTGACGTTCTCCCCACACAAGTTCCACGGCCCGAAGGGCGTGGGCGTTCTGTGGTCTCGACCGGGCACGCGCCTTCGTCCGATCATCTTCGGGTCGCAGGAGCTGGGCAGGCGGGGTGGCACGGAGAACGTGCCGGGGATCGTGGGCGCCGGCGTGGCGGCGCGCGAGGCCACGGAGTTTCTCGCGGATCCGTCGCGGCGGGCGATGCTCGGCGCGATGCGGGACGCCTTTGAGCGAGCTGTGCTCGATCGCGTTCCCGATGCGGTGATCAACAGGCCGCGAGATCCGGGCCACAGATTGTGGAACACGTCGTCGATCGGGTTCCCCGCTCTGGAAGCCGAGGCGATGCTGCTGCTCCTTTCGGAGCGCGGGGTTTGCGCTTCGGCCGGGTCGGCGTGTGCATCGGGTTCGCTGGACGCGTCCCCGGTGCTCCTGGCGATGGGTGTTCCGCCCCTTGTGGCGCACGGCACGGTGCGATTCTCTCTCTGCCGCGACACGACGGAGGCCGAACTCAAGGACGCGGCGGGCGTGGTCGCGGAGGCCGCGGGGGTGCTGCGGCGTTCGATGGCGGCGACGTAAGGATCTGTCCACCGGATCGGGGCATGAAACTCGCTTCCCGGCTCTCCGAGAGATAGTCTCTTGGCATGAGCCAGAACCCGTTTGCCAATCCCTACGACCTTCCAGAGACGGTGATGCCCGAGCGCACGAGCGTGATGGCGGTGCTGTCGCTCGTGCTGGGCATTGTCTGTGTGCCGGTGTTCGGCCTGATCGGGATGATCCTGGGTGTGTTTGCGCTCTTCGGAATCAAGGCCTCGCGTGGCCGGGTTTCGGGGACGGGTCTTGCGGTGACGGGGATCATCCTCGGCATCCTGATGACGGTCGTGTGGGGCACGTGTCTTGGGGGTAGCGTGTTCGTGCTCAACATGGCCAGGACGCAGATCGGCCCTGCGGCGGGCGCGATCATCGTGTCGGCACAGAGCGGAGACTACGAGGGTGTCAAGGGCGCCCTGGCAAGCAGCACGCAGACGAGGATCGCGCCCGAGGACGTGGAGGCGTTCAGGTCGGCGCTGGCCGCGGAGATGGGTGCTTACAAGGGTGGTGCCGGTTCGATGAGCCAGCTCTTCGACGAGTATCGCAGCTTCTTCGGAGCGATCGGCCAGAGTGGAGGCGGCGCGGCGGGCCAGATCCAGTCGTACGACAACCACATGCCGATCCCGCTCGAGTTCGAGAACGGCTGGGCGATGGTGTGGATCGGCATGCCCCGTGACGGTCAGGGAGGCGGCACGACGATCCCGATCGAGAACATCGTGGTCATGACGCCGACCGGCGCCGAGATCGTGCTTGTTCCGTTCGGAACGAGACTCCCGCCGTCGCCCGCGCCCGGTGATCCTGTCGCACCGGAAGGCGAGGGCGCGAAGCCGGATGCGGCGCCCGCGGATGCGGCCGGAGAGGACAAGCCGGGGGGCGAGTGACGCGCGGCCGTGCGCCGGCGGTGATCGGGGTGCGTCGGGCGCGTCGTTCTCGCACGGCGGGGCGTGAATCCGTATAGTTGACCCCGTGGCCGATCGGACCCCCATCATCTCGTGCCGCAACGTCACCAAGCGCTTCGGCGAGCAGG
Organism: Phycisphaerales bacterium; assembly: GCA_026647565.1. Lineage (GTDB taxonomy): Bacteria > Planctomycetota > Phycisphaerae > Phycisphaerales > UBA1924 > JAHBWV01. Next base: position 1,888 of record JAPKGU010000092.1, read on the forward strand.
TGGTGCTGCACAACTTCAACCTGGACATCTATCCGGGTGAGACGATGGTGATCATGGGCGGGTCGGGCTCGGGCAAATCGACGTGCCTGCGGCTGATGATCGGCTCTCTTCGCCCTGAGGAGGGCGAGATATGGATGTTCGGGCAGAACCTCACCTCGCTCGACGAGCGCGAGATGAACGAGGCGAGGAAGAAGTTCGGGATCCTGTTCCAGTCCGGGGCGCTGTTCAACTCAATGACCGTGGCGGAGAACGTGGCGTTGCCCCTGGAGGAGCACACGGACCTGGATCCTGAGATCATCGACATCCAGGTGAAGATCAAGCTGGAACTGGTGGGTCTGCGTGAGGCGGCTGAGAAGCTTCCCGGCATGCTGTCGGGCGGGATGAAGAAACGAGCGGGGCTGGCTCGGGCGCTCGCGCTGGATCCTCGGATCCTTTTCTATGACGAGCCGTCGGCGGGGCTGGACCCCGTGACGAGCGCGCAGATCGATCAGCTGATCATGAACATGAGCCGGCACCTCGGGGTGACTTCGATCGTGGTGACGCACGAGATGGATTCTGCGTTCACGATCGCGGACCGGATGGCGATGCTCGACAAGGGGCGGATTCTGAAGGTGGAGTCGCGTGAGTGGTACGAGCGGCTCCGGGACATGCCGAAGGATCGCGCGGGTGATCTGACGACCGACGAGCAGTTGATCCGGCAGTTCCTCCGTGGCGAGGCGGAAGGGCCGTTCACGAATCGGAAGGACGGGCAGGGGTTGGCGACGGCCCTCTTCGGCTCGGACAGCACGACCAGGGCACGATAGTCTGTGCGCAGGGGCGAACAACCCCGCGGACTCGACGACCGAGGGAACGATGGCACGCAAGAAAGCGATCAACAACGTCCTTGCCGGCACCTTCCTTCTCGGGTCGGTGCTGCTCGCGGTGATCATCAGTTTCATGCTGACCGACGTCGAGTTTGCGCGCACGACGCGATACGAGTTCCGATTCCCGCTGAAGCAGGGAGCGCCCGGCATCGAGCCGGGATCGGCGGTCTCGATCGGCGGGCAGAAGGTCGGGATGGTCACGGGCGTGGACTTCCAGTACGCCGAGGACGGGTCCGGCGCCGCGACCGGCGTCCGGGTGTTCGCGCGTCTTCGCTCTCGCGACGTGATCTACGAGAACGCGCTGGTGTACATCGAGCGTCCGATCCTCGGGGCGTTGTCTGGCATCAACATCGCCTCGGTGGGGACGCCGGACGCGGCACCCTACCAGGGGACAAGCCCGCGTCTCGAGGCCGACGAGTGGATCCCGGGGCGCACGGCCTCGGCGCTGATGGCGCAGGCGGGACTGCCTCCCGAGGGCTTCGCGGGTCTGTTCGCGAAGTTCGAGGAGCTGACCAACAAGACGACGGCGATCGTGGACGACATCGGCCCGCATGTGAAGCCGGGCATGGAGAAGGTGAGCGAGACGATCGAGAACGTGCGTGAGATGACGGCTTCGACGCGCGAGCGGCTTCCGGTGTGGCGCGAGCAGATCGACTCGATCCTTGCCAACAGCCGCGAGACGAGCGAGAAGTTCGGTCCGCTGGTGGACAAGGCCGACCTGCTGATCGGCGACGTGCAGGCCTCGGCCCGCACCGTCGGACAGATCATCGACGACAACGCGCCGAAGGTGAATCAGATTGTGGACGACGTGGCCGCGACGACCAAGCACGTGCGTGAGAAGTCGCTGGCGGACCTCGACGAGGCGTTCGCGAAGGCGAAGCAGTCGATCGACTCGCTCGGGGAGGCCGTGACCACGCTTGACACGCTGGCGCGCCAGGAGACGCCCAACATCCGGCGGATGCTCGCGAACGGGCGGCTGGCGTCCGATCAGTTGAAGCTGCTCATGGCCGAGCTGCGGGCGCAGCCGTGGAGGATCCTGATCCGTCCCTCCAACAAGGAGATCGAGCAGCAGCTGGTGTACGACGCCGCGAGGGCGTACGCCGACGCCGTGAGCGATCTCCGGGCGGCGAGCGAGACGCTCGACACCCTTTCGAACGCCGGATCTCTCCCTGACGAGACCCGCCGCGAGACGTTTCAGGCACTCGTCGGAGAGCTTCGGGGTGCGTTCGAGCAATACAAGAAGGCGGAATCCCAACTCCTCGATCGGATGATCGAGGACCGCCCATGACCGTGAGAGCACGAGCCCACCCGGACTTCCAGTCGATCTGCGGCGCGGCGTGCGTGATCGGCCTCTGCGCTTTGTCGGTGGGCGCGGGCGTTGCTCCGCCGAGCGCACCACCCGATCGATTCGAGCAGTGGCGTGAGCGGCTGCTGCGGGCGGCGGAAGAGGCCGAGATCGCGATCGGCTCGATCCTGGACGACGCGATTGGGCCGAAGAGCGGAGTCCCGGCGCGCCCGAACGGTCTGCACCTGGTGGACGCGGGCGGCGGCGAAGCGGCGGTGACGGCCGAATCGGATCTGCCGCATCGGGTTGTGCTGCTGGTCCACGGCCTTGACGAGCCGGGATCGATCTGGAACGACCTGATACCGGCGCTGCACGCGGAGGGACACGCCGTCGTGCGTCTGGACTATCCGAATGATCAGCCGGCGGCCGTGTCGGCGGATGCTCTGGCGGAGGCAATGGGCGTTCTCGGCGAAGCGGGGTGTGAACGCGTGGACCTTGTCTGCCACTCGATGGGGGGGTTGCTCGCGCTCGACGCGCTCACGCGCGACGGGCTTGCCGACACGAGGGCGCAGTGGCCGGCGGTTGAACGGTGCATCACGCTCGGCACACCGTTCGGGGGCAGCCCGTTCGCACGGCTGCGGGCGATCGCGGAGGTTCGAGACCGCGTCGAGCGCTGGATCGCGTCCGGTCGGCAAGATCGCGAGGCGCTGCTCGACTGGTCGAGCGACGGGAACGGCGAGGCGGGCGAGGACCTTCTGCCCGGCTCGGCGTATCTGCGAGACCTTGCGTCGCGCCCGGCTCCCTCGGATGTTGCGATGACGGCGGTGATCGCGCGCGTCGCGCCGATGGAGTTTCCCGACGTGTCGCGCTTGACGGAATCATGGGTCGTCCGGCGCATCGCGGGCGATGATGAGATCGAGTCCATCGCCGATGCGTTGCAGAGGGCGGCGCTCGAGGTCGGGGACGGCGTGGTGCCCGAGTCCTCCGCCCGCGCCGTGCCGATCGCGGACACGGTCGTGGTGGGCGCGAACCACCGGGACATGGTGATGTCGATTGATTCGCTCGAATCCGTGAGAAGGGCGATGGGAATGTCCGATGGGGTTCGGGTGCCTCCGGCGATTCCCGTGATCCTCGATCGGCTCGCCAAGGCGCCACGTGGCGCGGACGGACGCGAGCCGGCTCCCGGTCAAGAGACCGTGGGCGACGGTCACTGAGACAGTCGCTCGGTCATCGGGCGTCGCGCCGCTCCCTCGCGGCCGTCGCGTTCGGCGGCCCGCAGATCGGAGAAGGTGGGCGCCTCGACGTGTGATGCCTCCGAGATGGCGCGAATCTCCTCCAGGCGGACCATCACCGACGCGTACGACGGGTGGGCCCTGAGCGGATCGAGATCCGGGTCGATGCGGAGCCAGTTCGTGCGGGTCCAGCCGAGCTCGACGGCGAGCGCAAGGTGCTCGGCGGCATCGTCGAGTCTCCCGGCCATCGAGAGGTAACAGGCCATGTCGTACTCGATGCTCGCGTCGAGGATCGTGCCGGAACGCGACGCCAGGAGCGACGCCGCTCGATCGAAGGAGTCCCGGGCGCTGAGCCGGGCCGACGCCGCATCCGCCCGATCACTCTGAAGGAGGTGGAACCATCCTTCGAACGCCGACCAGCGCGGCTCGGTCGGGTCGCGATCGATCCAGGCCCGCGCCATCTCCATGCCGCGCCGCGCCAGGCGCCGGCTCTCCGAGGCCTCGCCGTGACGCGCGTGCAGGTAGCTGGCCCAGTACACGGCCTCGATGCTCTCCCGGTCTGACTGGGCCCACAGCACGGCGTCCTCGAGCGCTCGCTGCGGCTCGCCGTTGGACAGCCGGCGCCGGATGTTCCTTTCCCCGCCGCCGGTCGCGGTTGCGACCCGACGCGCCGCACCATCGGACTCGTCGCGTTTGGCAGCGATCTCGTCAGGCAGTGGGCGATACGAGAGCACGGTCCAGCCCGCGACGGCGGCCGCGGTGATCGCCGCCAACCAGATGATCCAGGTCAAGTGGGGAGCTTGGACCTGCTCGTCCCGGTCAGAATCGGGTTGGGGGCTCCATCGGCTCACGCGTGATGCCTCTGTCTCTCAGATGTCGTTTGGCGGGGTGTCTGTTTCGGGAAGGGCCGGAATCGGACAAGGTATACGGAATCGGCGGTTCGCCGGGTGCCGCTTGTCGGCTTTCTGATCCGGATTCGGTGCCGCCTGGGGTCTCCGCCTGGCGCTCCCGCGACCGGCTCAGCGGGGTTCTGGGTGGGGCGTGGGCCATCGGCTACGCTTTCGCCCCATGTCGACCCCTTCCAATTCTGATGCAAAGGGACCTGATCACGCTCGTGGGGCCTCCTCGGGCGGTGCGTCGAGGCCCCGTGTCTCGTTCCAGGCTCCGAAGGGGACCCGGGACCTCTATCCGGCGGACGCCGCGAAGAGGCGGTTCATCATGGAGGCGTGGCGATCCGCGTCCGTGCGATTCGGGTTTGAGGAGATCGACGGTCCGACGTTCGAGCATCTGGGCCTGTACACGGTGAAATCGGGGGAGGGGATCGTTTCGGAGCTCTTCTCGTTCCGCCGCTCGGGTGGCGAGGACGACTACGCGCTTCGTCCGGAGTTCACGCCGACGCTGGCGCGGATGTACGCCGCGATGGCGCGCCAGTTGCCCCGCCCGACGAAGTGGTTCATGGCCGGTCCGTTCTTCCGCGCGGAGCGCCCGCAGCGGGGTCGGCTGCGGGAGTTCCTGCAATGGAACGCGGACTTCATTGGTCTTGATGTGCCGGACGATGCGTCCGAGGACGCGAGGATGGAGGCGCGTGCGCGGGCCGATGCGGAGGTGATCTCCTGCTGCATCGGGTTCCTGCGTGAGATGGGTCTGGACGCGTCCACGATCCGCGTGAAGGTGAATCACCGCCACGCGCTCTCGCGGTGGCTGGAGAGCAGGAGCATCCCGGCCTCGCGCCATACCGAGCTCTTCACGCTGCTGGATGCGAAGGGGAAGATGAAGCCCGAGGAGTTCGCCCAGAAACTCTCCGCGTTCGGCTTCACGACGCAGCAAGCGGAGATCTTTCAGAAGGGTCTGATCCGCGTCACGATCGACAACCCGCCGGGCGCGCCCACGGACGAGGTCCTCGATCTGACGTTTTTCTCCGAGGCGGTCGCGCCGCTGGTGCGGGCGCTGACGGCGGCGGGCGTCTTGGACTGGATCGACTTCGATCTCTCGATCGTTCGCGGGCTTGCTTACTACACCGGCATGGTCTTCGAAGTCCACGAAGCCGGGGGCAAGGAGCGGGCCATCGCCGGCGGCGGACGGTACGACGGTCTGGTCGAGCTCTTCGGCGGGCCTCCGACTCCGGCCGTCGGCTTCGGCATGGGGGATGTCGTGCTGTCGCTCGTCCTCGAGGATCGGGGGCTGATGCCGACCGGCACCGCGATGCTGGATCGCACCGGCATCCGACCGGACTGTTTCGTGATCTCGAATGGCACGCCGGAAGCGGGCGCGCAGGTGGCTCGGGTCGTGGCGTCGCTGCGATCGGCGGGGCTCCACGCCCGGCACTCTTATAAGGCGACGGGGAACATCGGGAAGTTGCTGAAGGATGCGGCGGCGTGCGGCGCGCGGCTGGCGATCATCGTCGAGTCGGACACCCGCGCGACCGTGAAGAACCTGGACTCGGGCGCCCAGCAGACGGACGCATCCCTGGCGTCGATCGTGGAATCGGTCCGGGCGGCGATCCGCTGAGCAGATGTCTGTAAGGTGCTGATAATCATTGATTTGGGCACTTTCTGCGCCTCGCGGTGGCCCTGGTTTGTCCGGTGGGTTTCCGGCCGAGCGGTTTCGTTTGGTGATCGTGGCCCGACCGCGCGCGATGCACTACACTCCGAAACAGCCGGGCGAACATGTTCGGATGATGTAAGGAACAATCGTGGACGCGGGTGCAGTCATGATGGACGCGGACGACCGACCTCGAAGTTCCCCTTTGGGGGGCGAGGCGTTGGATATCGTCGCATCGGACGGTGCGGATCGCGAGTTGGCGGCGTCGCTGTCGGGCTGGGGGAAGAGGGTGCTTGCGCACCTCGGGCTGCGGGGGCAGGTGCGAGTGCGGCTCGTGCGGGACGCGGAGATGTCGGCGTTGCACGAGCGGACGACGGGGGTGCCCGGGACGACCGACGTTTTGACGTTCGATCTGCGCGAGGTGCCGGACCCCGGCGACCGGCGGATGGATGTGGACGTGGTGCTCTGCACGGACGAGGCGAGGCGTCAGGCGGCGGCGCGGGGGCACGAGCCGGTCGCGGAGCTGACCCTTTATCTGGTTCACGCGCTGCTCCACTGCACGGGTCATGATGATCACGATGACGAGGCGTTCGATCGCATGCACCGGGCCGAGGATGAGATCCTTCGGGCCGTGGGGCTTGGCGAGGTCTTCGGGCGTCCGGACGGGCACGGGGGTGCGTTGTGAGCGGATCCGGTTGGCTCTGGATCGCGCTGGTGGCGACGTGCTCCGGGAGCATCCTCTCGACGCTGTACCTGTGCCTGCGCGATCTCTCGCGGGTGCGACTCGAGGAGTTCGCCGCGGCTCGGGAACGCCCGTCGCTGACGGCGCGCGTGTCTCAGATTCTCTCGGACCTTGACGGTCACGCGAACGCGATGCTTCTGCCTCGGATTCTGTGCAATCTGGTGGTGGCGGTGGCGACGGTGATCTGGATCATCGGGGCGCGGGGCGTGTCGGCGCCCGGGGTTGTGGAGCCGCTGCTGGCGGTGCTCGCTTCGGGGTTTGCGATCCTTCTTTTCGGCGCGGTGATCCCTCAGAGCATCGCCAACCACGTGCCGGAGCAGACGGTGCTGGCGTGGTCGGCCCCGATCCGCTGGATCTACGCCGTGATGTGGCCGGTTCGCGCGGTCGCGTCGTTCACGGACGAGGTCGTGCGGCGGCTGTCGGGCAAGACCGACGCGACCGAGGCCGAGGCGGCCCAGGAAGAGCTGCTCTCGGTGGTGGACGAGGTGAAGCGTGAGGGTCAGATCGACGAGGCGGCTCGCGACATGATCGAGGCGGTTGTGGAGTTCCGCTCCACGACTGTCGAGCAGATCATGACGCCCCGCACGGAAATGGAGGCGATCGACCTGACGACGAATCTCGGCGACCTGATCCGCGTGGTGCGCGAGATCGGGCACAGCCGCATCCCGGTGTACGAGGACTCGATCGACCACATCGTGGGCGTGTTCTATGTGAAGGACCTGATGCGCTGGCTGGCGGGGGAGCACCCGCCGCAGCACGCCTTCAACTTCCGCGAGATCCTCCGGCCGGCGATCTTCGTGCCGGAGACCAAGACCGTTCGTGAGCTGCTGCGCGAGCTGCTGGCGAAGAAGGTCCACATCGCGATCGTCGCGGACGAGTTCGGCGGCACGGCGGGCCTTGTCACGATCGAGGACATCGTCGAGGAGGTCTTTGGCGAGATCCAGGACGAGTACGAGGTTGGGATGGACGGTCCGACGCCGATCAAGCTGGACCACGACGCCGGCGCCGCGGAGATCGACGCACGTACGTACATCGACGACGCGAACGACGCGCTGGCGAAACTCGGCGTTGAGATCCCGGAGTCTGAGGACTACGACACGGTCGGGGGCTTCGTGACGGTCGCGCTGGGACGGATCCCGTCTCGCGGAGAGCGCGTGGCTGTGGGGGAGATGGCGATCGAGATTCTGGACGCGGAGCCGACAAGGGTCTCGAAGATCCGCGTGACGGCGGAGAGGATGCGCGAGAGCGATCAGGCGGAGGAATCGCCCGAGGATCGCTCGCAGGAGGATGCGGAGGTTCCCGAGCGAGGCTAGCTCACGTCACCCACTGCTGAGGGTCTGGCATGTCAAAGCCGCAAGACATCAAGGTTGGCGAGATCGATCCCGTGACCGGCGTGCGTGTCAAGCAGCTGATCATGTGGTCGGAGACGTTTGTTGTGTATCTCGGCGAGGACCTCTTCACCTATTGGTGGCTGAGCGATCACCCGAGCACGATCATCGAGTTCGGCAAGGTGCTCGCTCGCGTCGCGAGCCTGGAATCGCGTCCGATCGGTCATCTCGCGCCGGACCGCGCGCTGGCCTTTCGGTCGCTGGTCGCGGAGTCCGTCGCTCGGGCGCTGGGCGACAACTCGTACCAGGGTGCCGAGGCCGCGCTCAACGAGGCGGAGCAGTACTACAACGCGCGCAGCGCCGAGGTCGCCCGTGGCTGGCTGCTGGCGTGCGGGCTTATCGGCGTGTTCGGGGGCATCGTCTATCTGGGCGTCGCGTACGCGGTCATGCCGGCGGGCGGCCCGACCTGGGTCGGCGCCATTCCCATGATCGTGGCGCTCGGGTGCGGGGCCATCGGCGCGAGTCTGTCGCTGATCTCGCGCGTGGGCAAGCTCGCGGTCGATCCCGCGGCGGGATTCCCGCTCCATTGTCTCGAGTCCGTCGCGCGCGTCGCGGCGGGGATTGTCGGGGGCGGGCTTGCGTACCTGGCGATCAAGGCCCAGCTCGTCGCGACCGGGCTGGTCGGCACCGGATCCACGGAATGGGCGGTGGTGATGCTCTTCTGCACCGTGGCCGGGCTGAGCGAGCGGTTCGTCCCGCAACTGGTCGATCAGATCGAGAGCGGGCACGGAGCCGGCGCTCCCGGGGCCGGGAAGAAGGAGTGAGGAGCAACAACTCGCGTCGGACGCGGATGGCGCGGCCCCTAGACTGTTGGCCCGGGAGGGCCGCCCCTTCCCCTGCGAGGTTCGACCATGCGCGTCATCGTGACCGGTCAGATCGGCGTTGACAAGAAGGCCTTCCTCGAGCAGGTCCGCGCGTTCGCGGGCCAGCAGGGGGAGACGATCGCCAACTTCCACGTGGGTGACATGATGTACGCCGAGGCGCCCGACGTGAAGCCCGGGCGGATCCTCGACCTGCCCTGGTCGCGTCTGCACTCGCTCCGTCGCGCCGCGTTCAAGGACATCATCTCGACGAGCCGCGACCTGCCGAACCTGATCGTGAACACGCACGCGACGTTCCGCTGGCGGCACGGGCTGTTCAGCGCGTTCGATTTCGATCAGATCCGACTTCTGAATCCCGACGTGTTCATCTGCCTCGTGGACAACATCGAGGTCGTCCACCACCGGCTTCACGCGGACCACGTGATCGACGCGACGCTGAAGGACTGCATGGTGTGGCGAGAGGAGGAGATCCTGGCGACGGAGCTGATGAGCCAGGCGATCCCGGGATCGAGGTTCTACATCCTGAGCCGGGGGCGCCACGAGCCCACCACCCGGACGGCGTTCCGCCTGGTCTGCCGCCCGTCGATGAGGAAGGTGTACCCGTCGTTCCCGATGAGCCACGTCGTGGACATGCCCGATGTGCTCGCGGAGATCGACGCGTTCCGGGCGGAGCTGGCCAAGCACTTCATCACGTTCGATCCGGGGGATGTGGACGAGAAGCTGCTCCTGGATCGCGCGATCGCCGCGGCTCGGACGGGACAGGAGTTCCTCGACGTTGAGCCGCACTCGTTCGGCGGGAGCAAGGCCTCGAAGGATCCGATTCGGGTGCGCGTGCGCGAGGTGCTCGACATCGCGGGCGACATCGACGGGCAGATCTACATGCGGGACTTCAAGCTGATCGACCAGTCGGACATGATCGTGTCGTACGTGCCGGAACTCCCGGGCGCGGGCGGCAAGGACATCCCGGGGCTTTCTTCGGGCGTGGAGCGGGAGCTCCAGCACGCGTTCGAGCACGGCAAGGAGGTCTATGTCGTGTGGAAGCCCAAGAAGAACCCCTCGCCCTTCATCACGGAGACATCGACCAAGATCTTCGGGTCAGTGTCCGAGGCGCTCGGCTACTTCGAGCAGCAGGGCATGTTCGGCGAGAAGAATCTGTTTGGCCACTGATAGCCATCCGTGGCCGGCGGTGGCTCGGAAAGGCCTGATCCGGCCCTGATAAACAGAAAAACCCCACCAGATTACTGGTCTTTTCGGCGGTGCAGGGCAAGTTTGTCTTGCAGCAGTGTGCGCGCATGCGCGAGCACTGTGCGATGAGTGAGTCCGATAACGAGTCGAGAGGTATTTGTTCGTATATTGTGCGGAACAGCGGCCTCAGAGGCGCTGATGCAGAGGGATGAGAAGATGATTGCTCGATTGACGCTCGTCTACGCCGTTGTGATCGCGGCCCTCGCTCTTGTGGGCGGGTCGGCGGTGGCGCAGGATGAGGTTGGAGAGGTTGCGGTTCGTTCCGTGCCGGTCGAGGCCTCAACGGTCTCTGCGATCTCACGATCGGCCGAGTCGATTATGTCGACGGACATGACGGTTCTGAACGACGCTTCGCGGGCGGCGACGCAGCCGGCGACGGTTGTGGCGGTCCAGGAGTCCGTGAGCTCGCGCCAGGGCGTGAACCTCGTCGGCGGGATCGAGTCGGCTCTTGCGGCCTCTGTGTCCGACTCTGCGATGCGTCTTGAGCCGATTGTGGCGGGGACGTCGAGCAAGCGAATCAGCACGAAGGAAGTGGTTCTCCGGCTCTTTGGGGGGACGCTGATCTTCGGCCTTCTTGGCACGGTTTCCATGCTTGTCTTCAGCCGCATGACTGGTGGACAGGGAGCCGCGACCTGACCTGGTCCACAGGCCCGTTTGGGCCGACAACCTGAACGCCCACTTTCGCGTGGCCGGGCGAGATTCGCCACTCACACCTTGTCTGGCCACACCACCTTGCGTCGCCGGATTCACGTCCGGCGACGTTTGTTTTTGCGCGTGGCGGTGTTCAACATTTCGGGGCGCGGCGTCGGACCGCTCGAAACCGAAGGGGCCATATCCCGAGAAAGGAGACCGACGCCCCTGAACGGGGGCCGGAGGTCGTACCATGAGTGCTGGCGCAGACGGCGCGTTCGCATCACCGTTCGAGCAGTGGAGCGCCCAGCGCCGGGGCCAGAGCCGGGGGAGTTCGTCGGGCATGGGACAGCGTTCGGGGCATCCGGGGGATCGATACTTCGACACGGGGGCGAGCGAGCACGAGCGCACGTATGCGATGTTCAACCACCTGACTTCTGCGCTCGTCTTTGTGATCGGCATCCCGGTCGTCGGCGCTCTGGTCATGTGGCTGATCAAGCGGGACGAGTCGCCGTTCCTCGACGACCATGGCAAGGAAGCCGTGCAGTTCCAGTTGTCCCTGTTCCTGTACGGCCTGATGCTGATCCCGATCGGGCTCATCACACTCGGCCTTGGCGCGGTGCTCGGCGCGGTCGCGATCTTCGTTCTCGGCGTCGTGGGAACGATTCTCGGTGCCAGGGCCGCACACCGTGGGCAGTACTTCCGGTATCCCATGACCATGAGATTCTTCTGAGAAGCCGGTCCGATCGGGTTCGGCTCGCGCCCCGCACCCGTTTCACCACAAGAATGGTCCCCATGAGCCACCCGTCACGTGGTCCTGCCGTCGTTCCCTCCCGTGGTCTCCACGCGGTCGGTGCTCCGCTCGCGCTGCTGGCGCTTGTGGCCGGCGGCTGCCAGAGCCCGTTCCACACCTACGGGGGCGACTACGGGAAGCTCACACCTGTCGAGCGCCTTCGCACGATCGAGCCGTCGGGCATCGAGTCGATGGGTGCGCCGGCGGACCCGCCGAAGACACCCGCGGAGATGGCCGAGGGTGCGAAGAGGGTGAGATCGCGGTTCGATGGGTTGGCCACGGCGGAGATCACGCTGGAAGAATGCCGCGCCAGCGCGCTCGAGCGCAACCTCGACCTCCGGGTCGTGCTGATCGACCCGGAGATCGCGGCGACGGCGGTGAGCGAGGAGGAAGCGGCGTGGGAGTCGGTGCTGGGCGCGACCTATCGCCACAACGATATCGACTCGGCGACGGCCTCGGAGCTCTCGAGCGGCCAGCAGAAGCTGGACGTGTTCCAGCCGGAGGTGACGATCCCGACGCGCACGGGCGGCTCGGTCACGGTCGGGCTTCCGATGACGCGGAACGAGAACGACAACGACTTCACGACGCTGAATCCGGCGTACACGACGGACTTCCAGGTCGGGCTCTCGCAGCAGCTTCTGCGCGGCGCGGGGCGTCGCGCGAACACGAACGCGCTGCGCGTCGCGTCGTACAACCGACAGGTCTCGGAATCCCAGACGAAGCTGGAGGTGATCCGGCAGCTGGCGAGCGTCGATCGGGCGTACTGGCGGCTGTTTGCTTCGCGCCAGGCGCTCGAGGTCGCCCAGCAGCAGTTCGAGCTCGCGCAGACGCAGCTCGAGGCGGCGCAGCGAGCGGTGAACGTCGGGAGGCAGGCGGACATCGAGATCGTGCGGGCGCAGTCTGGTCTGGCGAGCCGTCTGGAGGACATCATCAACGCACAGAACGCGGTGCTTCAGGCGCAGCGTGACCTCAAGCGCATCATCAACGCCGAGGGCCTCGGCCAGGACTCCGCGACGATGCTCGTCGCCGCTTCTCCGCCGGATCCGGTGCGCTACGAGCTCGACGGCTCCGGGCTGGTCGACCGGGCGATGGATCAGCGCATGGAGATGCTGGAGCTGGAGCTCCGGCTGGCCTCGGACCTGTCGCAGATCGAGTTCGCGAGGAACCAGGCGCTCCCCCTTCTGACGCTTGACTACGTGTACCGGGTGAACGGGCTTGGCGACAGCTTCAACTCGAGCACGGGCGTGCTCCGGGAGAACAACTTCGAGGACTGGGAGCTGGGGCTGCGCGGGGAGGTCCCCATCGGGAACGAGGCCGCGAAGAGCCGCGTGAGGCGGGCGCTGCTGACGCGCCTGCAGCGCCTGGCGACGCGTGAGGCGAGGAAGGCCGCGATCACGCAGGAGGTGCTCGACGCGGTCGACTCGATCAACGCCGGGTGGCAGCGGATCATGGCGTCGCGCCAGTCGGTCATCCTGAATCAGCGTGCGCTGGAGGCCGAGCAGAGGTCGTTCTCGGTCGGTGGGAGCACGAGCACGGACGTGCTGGACGCCGCGGCGCGACTGGCCGATGCGCAGGTCGCCGAGATCCGTGCGGTGGTGGACTACCAGATCGCGCAGGTGGACCTTGCGTTCGCGACCGGAACGCTCCTCGGTGCGTCGCGGATCGACTGGGCTCCGGGAGAGCCGGATCCTTCGATCGTGCCCCGCGATGAGCCGGAGCCGACGCGAACGGGCGGCGTCTCGCCCGAGTTGCCCGTCGATGACCTGGGTTCTCCGGCGTCACGCATCGAGTCTCAGCCCGAGGCAGGGCCCGAGACACCCGTCGAGCCCGCGACACCGGATGCGGGGGACGACGCGAAGCCGGAGGGGTGAGAGCCCCCGTAACATCACCAGAACCGACGCGGTTCGCCCTGTCGGGCGGCACCTCGTCGGGCGATGCGTGTTGAAACAATCGTTTCGACGCCGCATCGAAGTGCGCACGTCGGACGAAGCCGACGCGTGTACATCCGCCACGCACGCTCATTCGCGGGAGGCCTTGTCTGGACCGTCATCGGATCAACCGTCGAATGGCCGGGGTGCGCGCTGTTGTTTGCGCGTTCGCGGTCTTGGGTTCGTGCGAGCGCAAGCCGGACGCGGCGGGGTCTTCCGCCGCTCCGACCGAAGCTGCGGTCGTGGAACTGTCCGTGACAACTCCGGTTCGGGCGATGCTGCCTCGCACGGTCCGCGTGACGGGCACGCTGTTCGGAGACGAGGAGGCGACGATTGCCTCAAAGGTGAGCGGACGCGTCGTGCAGGCGCCGGTCGACCTTGGCGACCGTGTGGCCCCGGACGACGTGCTGATCCGGATCGACCCGGTCGATTACACGCTCGCTCGGGACGAGAGACGGCGCGCGCTCACCGAGGCGCTGTCGCGACTGGGGCTTTCGGAACTGCCCCCCGAGGGTGCTCCGTTTGACCCCGACGCTGTTCCGCTGGTGCGCCGGGCGATTGTGGAGGAGGAGAACGCACGGATCCGGTTCGAGCGTGCGAGGCAGCTGGCCGAGGCGTCCCAGCCGCTGATGGGGCCGCAGGAGTTCAGCGACATCCGCACGGCGTACGAGGTCGCGCGGAGTGACGTTGCGGTGCAGCGATTGAACGCGCAGACGGTGCTCGCGTTGGCACGGACGCTCGAGGTGCAGCTGCGGCTTGCGGAGCAGCGCCTGGCGGACACCGAGGCGAGGGCGCCC
>JAPKGU010000093.1 GCA_026647565.1 Phycisphaerales bacterium
GGTTGAGGCGAGTTCGATCACGAGGGCGGGGCGCGCGGGAGCGGCCGCGGCCCCGGCCTCCAGCTCCCTCAGGTACCCGTTCATCCGCGCCTCGTGGTTCCCCTTGCCGATCAGGTTGGAGTCGATCCGGTCGGCGGTGAAATCCCCGCCTCGGGGCTCCGCCGATGGCACACCGTTCGTGATCTTCCGTTCGCGATGGCCCGTCCGCGTGGCGCTCCTCGTGGTCGTCGTCGCGGCACCCGGAGTCGCCGGCGCGCAGGACGCCCCGTCGCCGTCCGCCGGGCCGGTCGCGCGGCCCGCCGCCCCGGCGTCGCTCGGCGACGAGGCCGACGCCGTGCTCCGTGCGTGGGACGCGATGGACGCCGCCGCGCTCGCGGCCGCGGCCGCGAACGACGATCCCGACCCCTGGCTCGTCGCCGACGAGCTGCTCCGTCGGGAGCGGTTCGACGCGGCCGAGGCGTTCGCGAAGGCGGCGCCGCGCAAGACCGTGGAGTCCTTGTGCAGCAGTCGCGCAAGGGCTTCGCTGGCCGGCAACTGGTCGCCAGCCTGCAACAGGTATTGCGCTCTTCGGATAATATTAACCAGCATGCGTTCGCCACTTAAAGCGGTTTTGTGTAAGTAAACCTGCCAGTACATCAGCCTTCGGGCGTGCAGGAAATTTTCAATACTATAAATCCCTTTTTCCTCTACCACCAACTGATCCTGATGCACGTTTAGCATGGCCACAATTCGATCCACACCAATGGTTCCTTCCATTACCCCGGTAAAAAAACTATCACGGGTAAGGTAGTCCAGTCTGTCAATATCCAGTTGGCTGCTGATGAGCTGATGAAAAAACTTTCGCGGATAGCTGTTGCGGAAAAACTGTAAGGCCAGATCGAGTGCTCCGTTAAACCGGGTATTGAGCGCACGCATAAATAGGTACGAGATGCTTTCGTGTTTTACTTCTCCACGCCGGCGGCACGCGGTTGCTGGCGCTCCGCTCGGCGGGCTTCAACCACGTCGATCTCGCCGAGGCCGAGCGATTGGGGCTCACCGTCGCCCGCGTGCCGGCTTATTCCCCCTACGCCGTCGCCGAGCACGCCGTGGGGCTCATGCTGACGCTCAATCGCAAGTTCCACCGCGCCTACGCTCGCGTCCGCGAGCAGAACTTCGCGCTCGATGGCCTGATGGGCTTCGACATGCACGGCAAGACCGCCGGCGTCATCGGCACCGGCAAGATCGGCGAGGCGGTCTGCGCCATCCTCCGGGGCTTCGGCTGCCGCGTGCTCGCCTTCGATCCTCTGAAGAACCCCGCGTGCGAGGCGATGGGCGTCAGGTATGCGCCGCTCGCCGACCTCTACGCGGCGTCGGACATGGTCACGCTCCACTGCCCGCTCACGCCGGCCACCAAGCATCTCATCAACGCCGCGGCACTTGCCGCCATGAAACCGGGCGTGATGCTCATCAACACCAGCCGCGGGGCCGTCGTGGACACGCGGGCTCTCATCGCGGCCCTGAAGCGTGGGCACGTGGGCTCGGTCGGCCTCGACGTCTACGAGGAGGAGGGCGACCTCTTCTTCAAGGACCTTTCCACCGAGGTGATCCAAGACGATGTTTTCGTTCGGCTCCTGACCTTCCCCAACGTGCTCATCACCGCCCACCAGGGCTTCTTCACGCGCGAGGCGTGCGAGGCGATCGCCCGGACGACCGTCGACAACGCGACCGGCTTCGAGCGCGGCGGGGCCGCAGGTGTGCCGGAGTCCAATCGCGTCTCAACGCGGCTGATGAAGTGAGCGAACATCATGTCGCCTGTCGGTTCGGCTCAGGCGAATACTGCTGCGAAGACCCCGGCCATCACCGCCGCGATGAGGGCGTAGACCACGAGCGGGACGATCGTCAGGCGCAGGATGGACGCGACCGCGCTGGTTCCTTGGTCGGGGCCGTGCTCCGAGGGCGTCTTCTCCGACAACCCCAGCACCGCGGCCACGGCCACGATGTTGTGGATGCACACCATGTTGCCCATCGCCCCGCCCGCGGACTGCAGCGCGAGGGCCGTGGCGCGGTCGAGGCCGAGCGTGCCCGCGATCGCGGCCTGGATCGGGGCGAAGGTCAAGTTCGAGACCGTGTTGGAACCGGAGAAGAACGCGCCCACCGCGCCGAGAAGCGGCGCGAAGAAGGGCCACGAGCGGCCGGTGGCATCGGCCAGCGCGAGGCCGATCCGCGTGACAGGCGAGTGCTCGCCTCCAGCTGTCATCACCTTGGCCAGCACCAGCGCGCCCGCGAGGGCGATGGCGGGGCGCGTGAGCCGCGTGAAGGTCTCCGCCCACGCCGAGCGCGTGGCCGCGCGGGGCATCCTGAGCACAGGGATCGCCGCCAGCGCCACGACCACGAACGGCAGGATGAACGGCACGTACAGCAGCGGCATCCGCCAGTCGGCGTCGGTGCCGAAGATGTCACGGAGGCCGACGACCAGCGCGGAGCTGACCCACGCCTCACCCACGCCCGGAATGGTCGCGCTCGCGGCGGTGGCATCGGCGTTGAGCAGCGCCTTGAGGCCAAAGGCGTCGACGCGCGTGGCGGCCAGTAGCACGACGGTGGCCGCGAGAGGCGTGATCGCACGGGCGAGCGACATGGGTGCCCGAGCGTGTGGCGATGTGGGGGCAGCGCCCGCTGCTGCGGGCATCGCAGATGGCTCGGTCGCCGAAGCCAGCCCGACTCGCCACCTCACGAGTACCGCGGCACCAATCAAGCCTGCGAGTCCGCCCACGATCGACGGGAACTCGACGTTGAACCGCGCCGCGAGCACGTACGGCCCGACGCTCGCCGCGACCACCAGCAGCACGAACCCGAGCCGCCGCCGGATCTGCGCCCACGGCGCAACCACGCGCAGCGCGAGGAGGGCGATGAACGGGGCCGCCGCGGCGTGCACGAGCGCCGTCCGCCAGCCGATCTCGCCGAGTTCGCCCGTCGCCAGATCCACGCCGCTGAGCCCGAACCAAGTGGGCGTGCCCACCGCCCCGAAGGAGACGGGCACGCTGTTCATGATCAGGCACATCGCCGCGACGCGGAGCGCCGGGAATCCCAAGCCGACCAGTATCGGCGCAGCCAGCGCCGCCGGGGTCCCGAAGCCGCTCAGCCCCTCGATTAGGAAGGAGAATGCCCAGCCGACGAGCATGAGCTGCGCGATCGGGTCGGGCGTAAGTTCCCGCAGCCGGGTCGCCAGCACGGCCATCGCGCCCGACTTGTCCAACGTCATGAACAGCAGGACCGCGCCGAAGACGATCGCAAGTGGCGTGAGCGAGGAGAGCACGCCGTCCACCACGGCGGCGTGGATCAGGGGGGACGCGGTGTCATCCGGCCGGAGGAACCGCAGCGCATATGCGAGCACCGCAACGCCCGGCAACGCGATGTGTGCTGGCAGCGGGAGCCACCGCCGGGGCCATCTCAACGTCATGGCCGCCACGAGGAGTGCGAGAGGCAGGATGGCCAACACGAACGTCATGCACGAGGATTCCAGCGGTCGCAGAGAGCACATTACGGTCGAGGAGTCCCCTGCGGCGAGCGGCGCTGCACGATCTCTACGGAGCAGTGAGCGTTCATCGCGACCGCCGCCGAGACGCTTCCGAGCAGGAATCGCTCAAGCCCTCGCACACCCCGCGCACCCACGAAGATGCAATCAGCGCCTTCCCGCATGCTCGCGGCGCCCGCCGCGTGCTCGCCCCAGTGCGCCGCCTCCTCCACCAACGCGTAACTCGGATCGGTCAAACGCACAATAGTGGACACGCTTACGCCTGGACAGCAGCCCCGGATCATGTTCGCGGCCCTGTCGGCCGTCCGTCCAGCCCACGAATCAACGGGAGCCCCGGTACCCGCAACGTCGCCCGTCCAGATCCCGCCGGCACCAAGCCCCGCGAGCGAGGCGGCGTTGCTGTGCTCAAGCCCTTCGATCCCCTGTGCGTAGCACGCCACGAGCACGCGCGTACCGACGGGCCAGTCACGTGCTGCGACGGCCTCAACCGCAGCGTCTGAGTCGGCCGAGCCATCCACACCGACGACGATCCGAGGGGGACGGGAGCGATGCGGAGCGTCCCCGGCAGCACCGGGAGTCGAGAGCCGACCACGTGAGATGCGGAGCGAGCCGCGCATGCCGTGCATGACTTTCTGGGCAACACTCCCCAGAAGCATCCGTTTGACTGCACCGAGTCCTCGCGAGCCAACCACCGTCAAGTCGGCCCGGTGTCCGGTTCCGTCGACGCCGCCGCCATCGCCCTCGGCCCGGCGGATGATCGCGGCCGCGGGAGCGTCCGCGCAAGCGTCGACAATCACCTTCCATCCGGGGAAGGTCCCTCTCAGCCGCGCCGCGCCCTTCTCAGCGATCTCTCGCTGTGCATCGACCCGTCTCGCGACCGCGGCGCGGATCTCCTTGAGACCCGGCAACGCGTCGTCGGCCTTGCCGCCCGGCTGGTGCTCCTCGGGAAGCCAAGCGTCCAAGACCGAAAGCACCAGCACGTTGGCACGAGCGGGCAGCCCCGCCAAGGTCAGGTCGTGCAGCGCGGCGTCTGCATGCTCGGAACCGTCGTACGCGATCAGTATGTTCATCGGCGCCTCCAAAGCGAAAGGTACCTCGCCCGTGACTCCCGCCGCATCGCGGAAGTATCCGCTATCTGTCGCCGGGGTCGCTTCCGCTACCCTCGATCTGATGAACGGACTGCCTTCCCTCGCCTGGCACGCTATCGCCGCCAAGCAAGTCGCTCGCGAGGTGGCTGCTGATTCGCGCGCCGGGCTTTCTGCCGCCGAGGCCGCGGCTCGGATAGCGCGGCACGGGCCCAACACCATTTCCGCCCGGCGTGGTCGGCCGTGGTGGGTGCGGCTGCTCCTGCAGTTCCATGCGCCACTGGTCTACATCTTGCTCGTGGCCGGGGCCGTCACCCTGTGGTTGGCTGAGTACACCGACAGCGCCGTGATCATGGGCGTCGTGCTCGCCAACGCGCTCATCGGATTCGTTCAGGAGCAGAAGGCCGTTGCCGCGATTGACGCCTTGGCACGATCCATGAGGATCGAAGCGACCGTCCGACGCGGAGGCGAGCGACGGCGGATCGACGCGGCAGAACTCGTCCTCGGCGATGTGGTGCTGCTGGAGGCGGGGGACAAGGTCCCCGCCGACCTCCGACTGCTCGAAGGCGCAGTGAAAGACCTGAGCATCGACGAGTCCACGCTCACCGGCGAGAGCAATGCGGTGCCGAAGGATCCAGCGACGCTCCCCGAGGCGACCGTGCTCGCCGATCGCCGCTGCATGGCATACGCCGGCTCGCTGGTGGTGCGCGGAACGGGTGAGGGCATCGTCGTAGCCACCGCCGACGCCACCGAGGTCGGCCGCATCAGCGAGATGATCTCCTCCGCCGAACAGATCGCGACTCCTCTCACGCGGAAGATCGCGTCCTTCAGCCACATGCTCCTGTGGGTGATTCTCGCGGTCGCGGCTCTGACTTTCGCTGTCGGCCTCGCTCGTGGGAACCCGGCGCACGAGATGTTCAAGGCGGCGGTGGCCCTCGCCGTGGGCGCAATTCCCGAGGGCCTCCCCGCCGCAGTCACCATCATGCTCGCCGTGGGCGTCGCCCGCATGGCGAACAAGAGGGCGATTATCCGCAAACTGCCCGCCGTCGAGGCCCTCGGCTCGACCACGGTCATCTGCTCCGACAAGACCGGCACGCTCACGCAGAACCAGATGACCGTGCGTGCGGCGTGGTGTGGCGGCATTGAGTACGAGTTCACCGGCGCCGGGTACGACCCGACGGGCGAGGCTCGCCCCGTCGGCGACACAACGCCCATTCGCGCGGACGAGCATCCCGCGCTGCTGGAACTGCTCGCCTGCGGCGCGCTGTGCAACGACGCCGCCCTCGTGGCACGCGACGGTCAATGGGAGATCCACGGCGACCCGACCGAGGCCGCGCTGGTTGTCGCGGCACGAAAGCTCGCGGGCGTCGATCTGTCGCGGGATGCGCTCGCGCCCCGCTTCCCACGTCTGGACGCCATCCCTTTCGAGTCCGATCGGCAGTTCATGGCCACGCTCCACGCCAAGGCCCCCGAGCACGACGGCGACTCGAGCCCGCGCGTGATCCATGTCAAGGGCTCCGTCGAACGCATACTCAGTCTGTGCGACTCCGCGATGGACCATCGTGGGGAAGTCGCCCCGATCGACCTCACCGCCGCCCACGCCGCCGCCGCGGACCTCGCGGCTCGCGGCCTGCGGGTCTTGGCCTTCGCTCGCACCGAGCCCGCACCGGGCACGCGCGACTTGTCGCACTCGATGATCGAGCACGGGCTTACGTTCCTCGGTGTGCAGGGCATGCTCGACCCGCCGCGCCCCGAGGCCATCGACGCCGTCGCCGCGTGCCAGCACGCGGGCGTGCGCGTGAAGATGATCACGGGCGATCACGCGCTGACGGCGGCGATCATCGCGGGAATGATCGGGATCGACGGGGCCAAGCGGCACGCCGACCAGGCAACGGCAGACTCACCCCGCGTCCTTACCGGCGCGGACATGGCAGCCATTCCCGATGACGACCTGCCGGCTCACGCCGAGACAACCGCAGTGTTCGCCCGCATGACCCCCGAGCAGAAGTTGCGCCTGGTGAAGAGCCTGCAATCGCGCGGCCACATCGTCGCTATGACCGGCGACGGCGTCAACGACGCCCCCGCGCTCCGCCAGGCCGACATCGGCGTCGCCATGGGCGTCGCAGGCACCGAGGTCGCCAAGGACGCCGCGGACATGGTCCTCGCCGACGACAACTTCGCCACCATCCAGGCGGCTGTGGAAGAAGGCCGCAACGTCTTCAGCAACCTGACCAAGTTCATCGTCTGGACCCTGCCGACCAACGGCGGCGAGGCATTCGTCATCCTCGCCGCGATCATGCTCGGCTGGCCACTGCCGATCCTCCCCATCCACGCCCTCTACATCAACATGATCACGGCCATCCTTCTTGGAATGCCCCTGATCTTCGAAGCCAAGGAGCCGGGCGTCATGGCCCGTCCACCCCGCGACCCCAAACGCCCGCTGCTGACGTTCGAGCTCTTCATGCGCACCGGCCTCGTCTCACTCCTGCTCTGCACCGGCGCGGTGGGCCTGTTCCACTGGGAGCTGAGCCGCGGCATGAGCGAGGCCACCGCCCGCACCCTCCCTGTACAAGACCGTTTCGGAGGGTTGGCGGACCACTCTCGGGGTGGCCCGATGGGTGTGCGATTGACACGGGTCGTTAACGGGGACGGGTCGAAACCGCGTTTTCAGGGCTGCCAGCGGGGTACAAATACTCCAGAGGGCCATGTGGCGTTGCGGGGTGACCTCCGCACGGTCTTGCCTGGACGATATGGGCAACGGCCATTTTCTGCCGCCGCCCCGCCGGCTGCGGCCAAGCCAAGGAGTCTCATGCCGGCGATTGGTTGAGACCGGATCGGGGTGTCGGGCGGGCCAGAATCGCCGGGTGGGCGCGGCTGAGTCTCAAAGTCGCACGTTTTGGCACCATCCCCGTGCCCCCACCCCGGAGCCCCGACGATTGGGGCGATGCCGAATCTCTTCCGCCGCCTGCTTGATGTCCTGGCCGGGTCCACTCAAGCCGACCTGCGCCGCCAGATCCAGTACCTGAAAGCCGAGAACGAAGTCCTCCGTTCGAAGATCGAAGGGCCCGTCCGGGTCACGCCCGAGGAGCGCGCGCGGCTGGTCCGCCTGGCCAAGCCACTCGGGGCCGCCATCAAGGCGCTGGTTTCGATCGTCAGCCCCCGGACCATCCTGCGGTGGATCCATGACTCCGACAAGCGCCGCCCCAAGAAGCAGAAAGGCCGCAAGCCGGGGCGGCCCCGGACGCCCGAGCAGATCCGGCGGCTTGTCCTGAAGCTAGCCAAGGAAACTGGCTGGGGCTACACCCGCATCCTGGGCGAGCTCAAAAAGCTGGGCGTGAAGGTCTCCCGCAGCACGGTCGTCAACATCCTCAAGGATGCGGGTCTGCCGACCAGCCCGGAACGCGGCGAAGCCACCTGGGACGAGTTCATCAAGTCCCACGCGAAGACCCTGTGGGCGTGCGACTTCGTCCAACATCGGATCCTCACCGTGCGGGGCTTCCGGGACGCCTACATGCTGGTGTTCGTGAACGTCGCCACACGCAGGGCGTTCGCTACCAAAAGCACCGAGCACCCCGACGCCGCGTGGGTGGCGGCTCAGGTTTCGGAGTTGAAGGCTGCCGCCGGCAACAAGGCCACGGAGTGCCGCGTGCTCACCCGCGACAGCGACAGCAAGTTCGGCCGGGCGTTCGATGACGCCCTGCGGGCCCACGACATCACGCCGGTGCGCCTGCCGCACTGCGCCCCGAACCTCAACGCCCACGTTGAGCGGTTCATCCAGACCATCCAGGACGAGTGCCTGGACAAGTTCATCGTCATGGGCACGGCGCACCTCGATCACCTGACCGCCGAGTTCATCCGGCATTACAACCAGGAGCGCCCCCACTCGGCGATCGAGTTCCGCACGCCGGTGGGCAGGCCTCCCCCGCTGCGATTGGCCGACCACCCAGGAACGGTCCGGTGCCGCACCCGACTCGGCGGCGTGCTGAAGCACTACTACCGCGTGGCGGCGTAGATCCCACCGCGACCGCGCTGACGCCGGCCATGACCTCGTGCGGCCGAGCCGCTGGAGCCGGGGAACCTACGGTTCCTCCGGCACTCCCTCCATTCTCGGAGCCGCTCCATGCAGTATTGGCGAATGCAGTTGCATCCTTCAGAATCTACCACCGCGATGGCACACGCCGTGCAGAGCGTGGCGTCTGGCTTCATCGGTTTGGACTTCGCGGGCGACTGGGGCGACCTTCGCAAGGCGGATCCAGACAGCGTCAAGCCGGGCGAGCGTGACTTCTTCGATTTCGCCACCAGAATGCAGGTCGGCGATCTCGTCTTGGTCGTCGTCCACCACTATCAGTTCGCGCTCGTGACCGTGGCTGGCGACTACAACTACATCGCCCGAACCGAGCCGGAGCTGGGAGTCTGGTTCCGGCACTTCCGTCGCATCGACAAGCGAAAGACGGTCTACTGGGCCGACTGGGTGACCGACGCGAAGAAGTGGGAGCCGATCACGATGACCGACACGATTTCGATCCTGCTCGATCCGTCGTCGAAGTCGTACCGACTCATCGACGAGTGGCGCAAGGCCATCCCGGAATAGGAACTCCCCATGAACGTCAACGAGTTGTCAGAGAAGCTGCGGGAGATGTACCGAGGCGCCTCCCAAGGCGACGCGGTGGTCATGGTGCATTTGTTCGGCATCAAGTATGCGAACGAGATTCGGGAAAGCGGGGCATCCCCGAAGGAGATCGTCCTCGCGGCAGGGATGAGCGAGTCATACGGCGTCGAGGTGAACAAGGGCATCAACCTCGCGAAATTCGTGCAGGTCCGAACCTGAACGTGGCCCCCGATTATCCGCGGGCCGCGCCTGCTCTCTTGATATTGCAGGTGCCGGTAGAAAGGGCTCTAACGCGCTGCCACGAACTGCGCTGCGCGCTCGATGCTGCGTATCAATGACTGGCGACCTCGCCCGGTGCATGGAAACCACGGCTTTGCTTCGGTACAGAGCGCGCGGACATGGCGCCCAAACTGAGTCCGGACCATCGAGCTGAGCACGACCGCATGCACATGGGGCAGTCGCCGCTTGACATCATCCACCCAGGTGTGCCAGTTCGACGTCCAACCTGGGAACAGGAAGGACAGCGTGAGGTTGGGCATGCTCCGCGCGAATGCCTGCCGGATGGGGCCCTCGTACTGCTGCTGGGTCTCATTGCCGCCAATGTAGAGCACCTTCACGGGCTGAACTGAGGCGGCGCCGTTGGCCTGGGAGGCGCCGGGTTGGTCGCTATTCTCCTGATCCAGGAGCTGGTCCAACCGATCGCAGTCCACTGACCCGACCTGGTACTCGCGCAGCTGTTCCACCACTTGCTGAGCCCGTACCGACGAGAACGGCGTGCCGATCTGGCGAAACCTGTAGAACCGTTTCACGAGGATCTGTGCGGCCGCATCCAGATCGCCGTCGAGTTCGAGCATCCTGACGCGCGCCGTCTCTGCATCCTCGGGATCCCATGCGGGCGAATACGCGGCGGGCTGATCGAGCAACTCCC
The DNA here is from genome assembly GCA_026647565.1 of Phycisphaerales bacterium. GTDB lineage: Bacteria > Planctomycetota > Phycisphaerae > Phycisphaerales > UBA1924 > JAHBWV01. The sequence continues at coordinate 10,134 of JAPKGU010000093.1, forward strand.
GAAACTCAGCCCGGCGATTCTGCAGCATCACGGCGATTCGTTCAAGCTGATCAAGAGCGAGCTGCGCGAGCTCCGGTTCGCCTGCTCGCAGCGAGCTTGCCAGGACGCCCCTGCTCCCGTCCCACTGGTGATCGACGCTGGCCTGGCCTTCGCACAACCATTCGAAGTAAACGCGGCGAAGCGAGGGGCTCCGCTCGTAGAGCTTCGTGTCGGCCAACAGTGTGGGTATTCCTCGCTCGCGTGCTTCAAGCAAATGGCGACAGACTCGTTCGGCAAGGGAGTGATCCGCGAACATGCTCGCCGCCCGGACACCACGTTCCCACAGCACAAGGGGGAAGCGGATGCCTGAGGCAATCGACTGGCAGAGCAGGTCGTCGGCGATCGGCACAGCTGATTCGTCGAGCATCTCCAGTAGTGCGATTCCATAGCAGAACCGGCACCACTCGATCAGGCCAGTTCCCGCATAGGAACGCTCTCGCCGTAGCATCGATTCATAGGCCTGACGAAAATGCGTCGCCGCCTTCGCGGGCACCGAAGGCATACCGACTAAGCCCAGAATCCCAAGGCACAGATGCCCCTTGATCGCGGCCGCAGAGTCTGTCGCCACGGCCTTTTCGAAGAAGTCGCGCCCTCGGGATAATGCGGTGCACAGCTCAACATTGCTCGCCGCATCGGCTCGCGGCAGCGCCGGTTCCAGCGCCTTGAACCCGGCTTCGATCAGCCCGCGATCACCCAGCGCCCTGGCCGCATCCACCGGAGTCCCGGCCTTCGCCACATCTTCAAAGAGCCTCTTTGCTTCTGAGAAGTTGCCTCTGGACTGAAACACCTGCGCCCGGCGGCGCGTGTTGGCGATCCCCATGCTGGCGGCAAACTCGTCCGGAAGCGACAGGTCCGACGAGAGCACATCACGTACGGCATCGAACAGGAGAGACGCCTCCGAGCTCTTGCCACTCTTGAACAGGTCTTCGCCATCCCCCTGCAGGTCGGCCAGCAAGCGGCACTGCATGGCTAGCGGTTCGCGACCGATGTGCCGGCGCATCCAGCGGCAGAGTTGGGCCAACTCGCCTGCCTCCAGTAGGGGTTCGTAGACATGCGGAAGCAACAATGACCCGCACGCCAGGTCTCCGCGGTCGATGAGTGTGCCGACTACTTTGTGCTGCTCTCGAAGCAGGATGAGGAATCTCTTCGGATCCCCCGAGCGCAGGAGCCCCATCAACGCTCCGGTCAGGTACCAGAGACGCCGCGCTTCGTTCTCACCCGGGAAGTTCAACACGAGCGGTCGATCAAGGATCGCGTGAAGAAAGCCCCGGTGAAACACGGTGCGATGCCGGCTCGCATTCAGTTCAACGGCTTCCTCCACGAGATCCTCTAACTCGTCGACTGTGGCCGCACCATCTTCGTGGAACGCGGTTGCGACCACCTGCCGAATCAGTAGGTTGTCCAACGTGGTGAATTCGTCGGCTTCGATTCGCTTGGGTGCAGGAGCGGCCTTCGGACTCGCGGGGACTGGCAAGGCCTGCTCGCCAGAGGGGACGGTTGCTGGCGGGCGAAGCCCGAGCAAGTCTCTGAGATCGATGGCCTCGGCAGCGATAGCGCCGGGCACATCTTTGAGGATCTCGATTGAGTAGACACAGAGGTACCCAAGGTACACGCCAACGGCTAGCGATGGGCCCTTGGCCACGAGCATCTTCAGGGCGGCGCGGATGATCTCGGGACGGGGCGCAACAGCAGTGTCCGCGATGAAGCCCGCGTTGTGTACGACTGCGGTCGCGTCGAGGAAGGCGGTGATTACCGGCAGGTGGTGCGTCAGGAGCCAGACTCGAATCAGGAGTTCCCGGTCTTCACGCAAATCGGTCGAGCCAATCCGTGCGAGCAACCATTTGGCTTTGTCGGGAGGCTTTGCTCGCTGGACGAACTGTGGTCGGAAGTTCATGGCGCGGGCCAGCTTGGTCTGCACCCGCTCTCGTTCCTTGTCCGCCTTCGGATCTACGTGGGACGTCCAAAAGGCATCGGCTGCGCGCCGACGCTCGTCGTCACCGAGCGCCGTCCATAGGTCATCGAGCGTGATCGGTTCCACGAGGCGACCTCCAGCTTCTCGCCCGATCGATCGGGGCAGCAGTCCGCGGCCGGCGGCATCACCAGATGCTCACATGACGGCGCTACAGATCCTCGGGCCACTCTGCCCGTTCACATCTTCCGTTCTCCATGACCTCTTCAACGCAGGAAGGCAGATTGACCATGCACAGCGAAAGGCCAGCGCGTGCGCGGCTTGCGGCGACGTACAGCCCGTTTCTAGCCCGCACTTCCACTTCGATAGCGGGCTTAGACCACTTGGGCTTGGTCTCGATGAACACCACCGCGTCGAACTCGAGGCCCTTGGTTTGCTTCACCGAGGCGATCACGACTCGATCTGTCCGTCGTAACGGACTCCCACCCGATGCAGGACTAACGGCATCAACGGTCGTCAACTCGTCGCTGAGGGCCTCCTCAAGCTGACGGCGCAGCCATTGCCTGCGTTTCGGCTCCATCTTGCCGTCATAGAGCACGGCGACCGTGGCATTCGGGATCTCATCACGCCACCGCCGCGCTTCCGCCGCCACAGCCCTCGATAGGTCTTTCAAGGATCGAATCGTGCCCACTCGCGGTAGAGCCCCGGTGGTTTTGTCCGATGCAGCCCACCCGGGAACTTCGCCGAACAAACCACGGTGGAGGTCCTTCAGGAACTCACCAAGTTCGCGTGTTTGGCGATAGTTGATGCCGAACACGCTCTTGGCCACGTCCCGCAGTCGCGCATCCTCCCAGCGGCGCAATCCCGCCAGCGGATTCAGGTTTTGGTGCAGATCTCCCACGAGGGACATCGTGCCCTTGGGAGCGAGCTGTGACGCGAGCGTGACGATGTGGCAAGGCGAGAGATCCTGGGCCTCGTCAACGACAAGGTGCGTGAAGCGCTCTCGCTTGCCGCCTATCCACGGTGTCTCTCGGTCACTGGAGGAAAGCAGGACACGGCTACCGAGCCAGGCCGACACCGCCAGATCGAACTCGCTGTAGGATGGATTGTCCTTGGAGTATTGAGCCCGCCACAACCGATCACCGGCCTCGACCGCTTTGGGTCGCAGGCCGTCTTGGCGTGCGGCTTCGAGAAGTGCCACGTACTCCGGCATGCCGAACATCAGCTGCGTGATGCGCACGCGGTCGCACGCGGCGCGCACGGCAGCTTCAACGAGTTTTCTGGCAGCCTTCACGCCATCGCGTAGCCGCTCCTCCCGCAAACGACTGAGCCCCGGCCCGGTGTGTTCGGGCATGGCGCCTGTCGAATCAAGACAGAAACGGGTGGGCGACTGCCCGTCACGAATGATGCTAACCGTCGCGGTGAGCGCATCCGCGAGCGCGATGCTTCCCGTCAACGCATTCTCGACAAACCGCGCCTGCGCCACGCGCCTGATCCATCGCTCGAGTTCGTCCGCCAGGACGAGAAAGTCGGGCCCAAGGTTGAACAACGCCTCTCGAAGTGCACCGCGGCCATCGGACCAATAAGCCTGTGCGTGCGCCCGGAACGCGGCAAAGTAGGCACCGAGCACCTCCCCGCGGCCCTTGAGCGCCGCCGCAGTCGGCTTGTCGACCCGCTCTGTTCCCGACAGCATTCTGGTGGCGCGGCAGACCTTCTGAAAGAAGACCTTCGTTGTCTCGACCCACACCTTCTCCACGCCGATCGACTGCGCGAGACCCTTCAGGTATTCCACCATCTCATCGTTGAAGACGAGGACCTGCATGCTGGAGTAGTCGTGGAACGGAGCGTCCTTGCCCTTCTCCAGCCCAAGCTCGTCCCACTGCTGATCGTAGAGACAGGCAATCCGCATGATGCCAATGCTGGTTTTCCCGCTGCCGGGCGGACCCTCGATGACCACGGTCTGCTCGAAGGGCAGCATCATGGCCGCGCGTTGCGGCTGGTCTGCCAGCACGATGATGTCGCTGAGGCCAAAGGTCGGCTTGGCCTCATACTGAGCGGGCTCGGGTTCCGCCGGCGGCGCCGCCACGATGGCGTCCACCTTCTCAAGCAGTTGATCTTCATCCACCACACTGGTCTTGCCGGAGGCGAACACAAGATCAGCGTTGCGGACTCTGGGGACGACCTCCTCGTACTTGGCGGACGCGCCGACGAAATAGACGACTTTGGACCGGCGCACGAACTCGACTCGGTCTCCGACAGGTCGATCCAACACGAAGGCCGTAATTGGGCTCGTCCAGCTGACGACCTCCCAATCTGAGCCGTACACATCACCGCCAGTATCGCGTGCCTTGCTGACCAGCAGTTTGACTCTCTCAGTGCCGGAGCCGTCAGTGCGACCGGTATCGATGCGGGCAAAGAAGGGGCTGCGACCCACGGCCTGCAAGCCGCGAAGCTGATCACGTTTGAACTGATTGAAGCGAGCGACGGCTCCTGGCTGCCCGGTGATGTCCGGGAGCATGACGGCGTGATCAAAGTGATCAACCGCGTGGTCGGCCTTCTGGATGACCTCGATCGCCAGCCGCTTGTCGGCTTGGACCTGCTCACGAAGTTCTTTGAGTGTCACACCCATTGTCGTTCATTTCCAACGTTTCAACATCACTGTGCTCGCCGACCGGACGCCAGCGAGCGAGCATCCTAGTAAACCGACAAGACTCTCTCTCACAACCCCCGAGTACCGCACAGCGTTCGCAACCGATCGATGACCTCTTCCGGTCGCGCCAGGTCGGACGCCCGCAACTCCACCACGGTCCAGGGTGGCGAAGCTGTCGACAGTCGCGAGCGAATGAACCGGTCCCGACGGGCACGGTGCCCGACATGCACAGAGGCGCCATCCACATACACCGCCACGCGCGATGCCGGGCAGGCAAAGTCAGCGATGGAGATCGGGCCCGCACTGCCACTGACTGAGACGGGATGCTGCTTCGTCAACGCGAGCCCGCAGCTTTCAAAGAGCCGCAGAAACTTCAACTCGAGTGGAGACCCGACCCCGGCTGCATACGCCTGGAGCCACGGCCGCGGGTCGTCCGTGGCGCCGGGAGGGGCAGACGTGGGCGCGGCCTCCGCGATGGCGTCGAGCGCAGGCACCGCGAGAGGCCACTCAAGTATGGTGTGGAACCGCTGGTTCCGGTAGGCCTTGAGGCAGCGGTAGCACGCCGTCTCGCAGCCGTCGTGCTGCAAGTGGGCGAGCGCATGCTGAGCGACGATGTGGAGGTCACCGCCAATCCTCTCAAGATAGCCCGAGCCTCCGACTGTTGGATCCGTGAACGTGAGTGAAACAAAGGTCCCCTCGGCGCCGCCCGACTCCCGAGTCCACGGCCCCTCAACGTCGAAGGACAACTCGTCATCGTCAATCATGAACGCGTGACAAAGCCCCGCGAACAGACTCTCGCACAGGCTCCGTGCCCAGGCGTGAACGCTCTCAATCCATTCCGTGTCACCGTCTGGCGGCGCCGGCAGCGGAACCAGGAGTCGGAGGGTCTCTGCTGGCCCGGATGTCGCAATGGCCACGCGCTGGGGGGGTTGGCCTCGGCTGGGGCAAGAGGCCGCATGGCCGAATGGATCGGACTGTGCGCGCCCGCCTCGTCGGTTTCCCGGATTCGCGGGCGCTGGGTTGAGCAGTCGGCCGCAATGAGCACACGGTGTGTATCCGGTGGCATCATCGTGGAGGCACTGGGCGGGAGTTGCGGCCAGTTCGACCTGAGTGGGCGCCGGACCCTCGTTGAGCCAATCCACTGTCTCGTTGCGGCGAAGCTGGAGTTGCCAACCATCGGCAAGTGTCCACCGGCGAACGAGTTCGCCATCCCACTGCGGTTGAACTCGAACCAGGTCGCGGGCGGCAAACCTGTCCTCCTCCTGCATCACCGGGGCCTCATTCCGCACGGCGACGAAACCGCCATACGCGGGTCACGTCCACTTTTGCGGGGACCTTCTCGCCGTGAGTGTTGACCG
>JAPKGU010000094.1 GCA_026647565.1 Phycisphaerales bacterium
ACCTCCGCCACCGCCGCCGCCATCACCGCCATTGTCGTCATCGTCGTCCCCGCTGCTGCTCCCAGCCGTTCGCGGCCCCGGCGGCTTCGGAAGCGTCAGACGCACCGTCTCATTCGTCTTCCGGCCCATGAACTTCGTGAACGACGTGTTCGACTCAAGCTTCCAGTTCGCCGACCACTCCGGTCCCAGCGCCGAAACCTCGAAGTTGTTCGAGTAGATCACATCCGCATGTGCGAGTGAGCAGCAGGCAAGGGGCGCGGCAACAGCCGCGGCCCAGACGCGAAGGGCACCGGACATGGTTCACCTCTTGAGTTTCTGACCGGCCAGATCCATCGCGGCGGCGATCGCCGGGGCCTCGTGTCGATTCCGCGCCCGCTCCGGGCGTGTGGGGCCGTTGCCCACGCGGTTCAACATGCACCACCGACGCCCAAAGACCACCCTTGGGGCCATCCCGCCGCTCATCCGCGTTCAGGGCCTGCGGTCTGGGGAATCCGGGAGGGCCGTGCCGCCTCCCGAATCGGGGTTATCGCGCCTGTGGCCGCCTACGCTTCCCCGTCGGCCCACGAGCGATCCCCGGGGGCATCGGACACGGACCCCCACCTGCAACCAGAACCGATCCAACCGGCGCGGGACGCGTCGCCGGCGATCGTGGGCCATCGGACCCTCAAGCACATGCCCCCCGCCGCCAGCCACATCCGAAACGTCGCCATCATCGCCCACGTCGACCATGGCAAGACCACCCTGGTCGATCAGCTCCTCATGCAGTCCGGGAACTTCCGCAAGGAGGAGCTCGAAAAACTCGCCGGCGGACAGCACGACCTCATCATGGACTCGAACCCGCTCGAACGCGAGCGCGGCATCACCATCCTCTCGAAGAACTGCGCCGTCAACTACCACAGTCTTTCCGGCATCGACTATCGCATCAACATCATCGACACCCCCGGCCACGCCGACTTCGGCGGCGAGGTCGAGCGCGTCCTCCGCATGGCCGACGGCTGCCTCCTCCTCGTCGACGCCTTCGACGGACCAATGCCCCAGACCAAGTTTGTGCTCGCAAAGGCCCTCGAGGCCGGGCTGAAACCCGTCGTCGTCATCAACAAGTGCGACCGCGCCGAGGCCCGCCCCGACGCCGTGCTCGACGAGGTCTTTGATCTCCTCGTTGACCTCGGCGCCGACGACCACGCCCTGGACTTCCACTGTGTCTACGCCTCCGGACGCGCCGGCTGGGCCACCACGGACCTCGACGAGCCCGCCACCGACATGCGCGCCGCGTTCGAGGCGATCGTCAACCACGTCCCCGTTCCCAAGGACGACCCCTCCGCCCCGCTCCGCATGCTCATCACCACGCTCGACTGGTCCGACTACGTCGGACGCATCGGCATCGGACGCGTGTTCGCGGGCACCCTCCGCGTCGGGCAGCAGGTCGCCGTCATGAAGCGCGACGGAAGAGTCCAGAACGCCAAGGTCGGCAAGCTCCTCCGCTTCGAGGGCCTCGGACGCAAGGACGCCGAAGAAGTCGGCGCCGGCGACCTTTGCGCCGTCATCGGCATCGAGGGCGTTGATATTGGCGACACCATCGCCGATCCCGCCAACCCCGGCGCCCTCCCCCCCGTCACGGTCGACGAACCGACCATGACCATGACCTTCCGCATCAACGACTCGCCCTTCGCCGGACAGGACGGCCAGTTCGTCACCAGCCGCCAGATCCGCGAACGCCTCATGCGAGAGCTTGAGACCAACGTCGCCCTCCGCGTCGAGAACGGAAGAACCTCCGACGAGTTCATCGTCTCCGGACGAGGGCTCCTCCACCTGGGCATCCTCCTCGAGACCATGCGCCGAGAGGGATACGAGCTCTCCGTCGGCAAGCCCGAGGTCATCCTCAAGGAGATCGACGGCGTCGTCTGCGAGCCCATGGAATCGCTCGTCATCGACGCGCCGAACTCCGCCGTCGGCTCCGTCATGGAGCTCGTCGGCGCCCGCCGAGGCGAACTCGTCAAGATGGAGCCGCGAGGCGAGAGCACCACACACATGCTCTTCAAGATGACCAGCCGCGCCCTCATCGGACTCCGCGGACGCGTCCTCACCGCCTCACAGGGCGAAGCGATCATGCACCACCGCTTCGACTCCTTCGTCCCCGTCTCCACCGAAGTCATGCGCCGAATCAACGGCGTCATCATCGCCACCGAGGGCGGACAGGTCACCCCCTACGCCGTCAACCTCGCCGCCGAGCGCGGCGTCCTCTTCGTCGCTCCCGGAGAGCAGGCATACGCCGGACAGATCATCGGCGAGCACAACCGCGACAACGACCTCCCCTTCCACATCACCCGACTCAAGCACCTCGACAACATGCGCGCCGCCAGCAAGGACGCCACCATCACCCTCAAGCCGCCGCGCAAGATGTCCCTCGAGCAGTGCCTCGAATACATCGAGGACGATGAGCTCGTCGAGATCACCCCGAAGGTCGTCCGGCTCCGAAAGCGCATCCTCGACGAGAGCATGCGCAAACGCGCCGAACGCCAGGCACGGGACAAGGCCACCGCCGACGCCTGAGCCGCACCCACGCCTCGCCGCCCCACGGTGCCAGGCCCCCACGCCCGGCATGAGCCCGCCGAAGAAACCAACGCTCCAGGATTGCACGCACACGGGGCAGACCGATGAGCAGGCCCAGGCGATTCACGCTCGCGTTCGTCTCGCAGTTCGAGGAAGGCCTGCTCAACATACTCGGCGCCTACCTCGTCATGGGCACCGCCGGCATCTGCGCCGTCGGAGGGCTTCTGCTCGCCGAGACGCTCTGGCCGCGTGTCACGTGGATCGAGCTCACGCTCAGCATCGTCGGAGTCATCATCGGCGGCGGCGCAGGCCTGCTCACCATCGCCGCCATCCACGAACGCATGTCTGAGAATGCCCGTTCGCGCCTGCTCTGGCTCGTCCTCTCGTTCATCCCCGGCGCCGCGGTCCTGCTGGCGATCGTGGAGTGCGCCATCCGCGCCGCACGCTGGTGGGCAAGCAACGAGAACTCGGGCAACTCCTGAATGCAGAGATGGTCCAGACTCCGAACGCGGGTTGCGCCTCAGAATCGCTGCGCGCCCGGAGGCGCCGATCGTTCCGCCCGGACATCGCCGCATTACAATGCTCCCATCGCGGCGTGGGGTGGTGTTCGCTTTGCGTCGGCGCACAACAGGACCGGCTCACACCATGTGCACATCCCATCGATTGGCCCCCGCAAAGGGTCTTCCGCTCCTGGCCGTGCTTCTGTTCGTCGCGTCATCGTGCGCCACCGGAGGAAGCAAGCCACCATCGAACTCGCCCGGTATCGAGGCGACCGGCGCCTTCGAAAGGACGCAGGCGCTCGTGATGGCGATGGCCGACGAGTACATCGCCGCGCTCGGCGAGTCCGTGTACGTGCTCACCAAGAGGGAGGATCTCTCCCCGGAAGGCCGCGCCCTGGCGCACTCATTCCTTCGCAATGGCGTCGGTGCGAGCATCGACATCGGCGCCGGTGCGAATCCGCCCGTCGACATGCTCGATCTGCTGGTGCTCGCGTCACTCCAGACCTGGTCGTTCGAGGCCCAGTGGATGCCGCGCGGCATCGGCGAGGCGGGGGCACCCGCCCTCGAACGGCTCAAGCGTGCCGAGTCCGATCTCTGGTCGACGGCCCGCCAGACACTGTCCGACGAGCAGTTGGCGACACTCCGCTCGCTGATCGACTCGTGGATCAGCGAGAATCCGGATCGCATCGTGGTGTCGCTCGTTCGTTTCGAAGAGTTCGCCGATGCCCGCAGGACCAGCTCCACCGCGATTCGGCGAGAGGCGAGCGGCCTCCTGCGCGAGGTGAGCGAGGTGGCAGGCGCCATCGACGAGGCACGCCTGCTCGCGGAGCGCGTCCTGTGGTTTGCCGGCCGATACCCGTACCTCCTGGGCGAGCAGACCGAGCTGACGGCATACCGCATGGCGGCGCAACCCGAAGGAAAGGATCTGCTCGAGCTCGTCGGATCCTTGAACGCGCTGGCGAGCGTGCTCAACGAGCGCGCCGGCACCATCGAGCAGACACTCGAGGCCCAGCAGAGCGCCTTCTTCGCCCGAGTCGCCGCCGAACGGGCCGAGACCGTCTCACAGGCCGAGCGCTCGCTCGGAACCGTCCTGCAGAAGTCCCTGGAGGAGGCCGCACGTCAGATCCATGAAGAGCGAGCCGCAACAGTGGAGCAGGTCTTCGAGCGGCTCGCGCTGGAGCGGGACACGATCCTCGACGAGTTGGATGTCCGGGCCGCGGATGCCGGCGGCCTGGCTCGCGACCTGCGCGACACCGTTGCCGCGACCCAGGCCCTCGCGACCGAACTCGCAGGCACCATCAACGCGGTGGATCGGGTTGTCGCCCGCTTTGACCCGGATGAGGCCGGCACCCACGAGCGTCTGCGGTTCGAGGACGTTCAGGCCATCGCAACCGAGACCGCGCACGCGGCGGAGCAGCTCACGCGCGTGCTGGAGCTTACCAACGATCTGGTGCAGTCCGGCGCCGTTGACCAGCGCATCGCCCGAATCACGGCGCCCGCGAACGAGGTCGTCGATCGCGCCTTCTGGCGCGGCGCCGCGCTGATCGGCCTGCTCGTCGCGGGACTCGCGCTTGTGAAGCTTCTGCCGGGCAGGAACTCGCTCCCGGGTGTCGCCAGAGGATGAGAGAGACCACCACGCGCGCTCAATGCGCCCGACGCGGCGCCTTGGCCGAGGGGCCACCGATGCCGCGGTTCAACGCCTTGTCCATCGCGTGATCACGCGGCCCGCGATTCAGGAGCGTCTCCGCGGCCTTGGACGTGTCCGTCGCGCCGGGGCCGGCCTTCTTCTCCTTCGGGATCGCACGAACGACCCTCTTGACCTTCTTCTGTTGCTTGGCCATGTGTGGATTCCAGAGAATGGGTTGGGCGGAAGTGCCGCGGATTGTACGGACCCCGCCCGTCGCCCACGAGCCGGAGAAATCTTCACGCCAGCGTTGCGTGAGCGACGCGATCGAGTATGTTTGGGTCATGCAACGATGGAACATTGGGGGATTCGGTTCGGTACGGGCTGGCTGTGCCATGGCCATGATCGGCGCCGCGGCCCTCAGCTCGTCCGCCGCAGGAAACCTCCACATCTTCCTCGTCCCGCGCGGCTCGGCGATGTACTTCGGCGGCTCCATGACCTGGGACATCTACGCCGACTTCTCCCAGGTCGGGTCGAGTCTCTCCATCGCGGAGTTCCGCTTCGACATCGGCGGGTACGACAAGGGCTACTTCACCGGCGACGTCTACGAAACCGGCTTCCCGCTCGGCGCGAGTGACGGAACGACCGGCGTGTCGCTCACCGGCTTCGCGGGCGGGCAGGCGCCCCCCAACATGGGCGGCAGCTACACCGGCAACTTCCTCGGCTCCTTCACCTACCACGATGTCTCAACCGTCATCAACGCCACGGTCCAGCCGACAATCACCAACTTCACCGCCCCCGGTGGCGCGCTGAGCGTCTACACCAGTGCCTCCGGCGCGATGAGCGTCGCGTCGCTCACGGACAGCACGGGCGGCTTCCACACCGTCTCGATCGAGTCGATCCCGGTCGACTTCTATCTTGTTCCGCCCGCGCCGGGGACGGCGATGGGAATGTTGATCGGTGTGGGCATGGTGACGAGGCGCAGGCGTTAAGCCGCTCCGCCGCTCGCCCCTCGTGCCCCGATCCCCTCACGGCCTGAACGGCTCGAAGCTGTCGCCGGGTGCCGCCATTTCCCGCCGCGGGGGAGGGCCGAACTCGTGCAATGCGCTCGCCGGCGCTTGCTCCGGAGGCCGACTCGGCCGCCAGAGCACAGCCCCGGGCTTGAGCCCTGGGTTCAACAGCGGCCCTTCCCACCCCTCCCACTGCCATCCGAGCCGCGCAGGGGCGGCAGAACGACGCGCGTGGGCTGGACCGTGCCGCAGGTCGGACAGCGACGCGGGGTGTGGGATTCGGAGGCGGCGCGTGTGGCACGGGCGACGGCGGCCTCGATCGCACGCCTGTCGCGGAAGACCGCCATGATGTCAACGGACTCGCGCGGCTTGGGCTTCTTTGGTTTCGGGGACATGTGAGGATTTTTGGGTGGTGCGGGCGAGGGGGCGATGACCTCGCCTGGTTCTCGCGTTTGAGTCGGGGGCGTCCGCCCCGCTCCAGCTAAGGATGCCGCTGCGCGGGGAGTCGTCGCACACAACAGCGATGGTGGCTCAACAGCCGCTCGCGAAAGCGTCCATGAACTCCAGGAAATCGAGGATATCGATCATGGTATCGCCGGTGATGTCCGGCGAGCCGAAGGTGCCGCAAGGCGATGGCATCGACTCACAGTCGCTAAGATCGGAGATGAAATCGAGCAGGTCGAGGATGTCAACGATTGTGTCATTGTTGTAGTCAGCAATGCAAATGTCGTCGAACGTTACGGCGAGAGCAAAAGGATCTGAAAGGGTTGAGCCACATGCGTTGGTGATCATGCATGTGTACATGCCATTGTCGGCGATGGTCGCCCCGGAGATAATGAGTACCGGTGTATCGACGCTGCTGATGACTGATCCATCTGTCGTTGGTCCGGGATTCAACGGTACTCCATCACGAGACCAGCGGTACGTGTAGTTCCCGGATCCGATTGCCACGACCTCGAGGCCTACGGTACGAGTGTCGGAGTTTGAGGGCAGTCTTGATGGCTGGCGCAGGAACTGCGGAGGGCCGTCCATGAATCGAGCGAGAGCCTTCCCGCGATGGATGGCGCCATTCGCGTACCGATACTCTTCGATGCTTCCGCGGCAGACAAGCACTGGCGGGACAGGGCCCTCGCCATCCACATCAATCGTTGTGAGTGCGACTAGATTCGACGCGTCCTCCCAATCATCCCAATACTCGTCGTAGTACCAGTATCCGACCAAGGGTTGTACTTTCTGTTCATATGGCGCCACGGGCACGAGCTCTGACCCGGAGTAGCCAGACACCACGAAAGTCGGCGTTTTCGGGCCTGAGCCGTCGGGATCCCATTGGCTTCCAGTGCGAAGTCCCCACATGCTCGTGCGCGTGAAGGTGTGGATCTTCCAATGGGTTCCGTCCCACACTTCGAGTGGAGCGGATTCATATCCCAGCTTGCCAGCCACCGGTTGAGCTGGCATAGGGCCGGGTCCGTCCTGATCCCACATGCCGATAACTTTGTAGCCAGCGGTCGGATGAGGCCCTGGAAACGGTTGCCATGACATTCCGTTCCACAACGCAATGTCAGCGATGTGTGCGTATCCGACGGGTGTGAATGTCCCTGAGGCAATGACGACTGGGTTTGCTGGTCCTGCTCCATCAATGTCCCACGTGAAAAGCCGGGCCACTGAGCCCGACACTCCTTGGTCGAGCGGGTGCCATGCGCCGTCGAACCAGGCGGCGATTCCGGGTAAGCTCGTGGCAGCGGCGGAACGATCAAAGTCGCCCGCCGCGTACAGCACGGGCGTGGACGGCCCTTCGGCGTCCGGATCGTGGGAGAGCAATGCTCGGACAGTTCCCCACCCATTGCTTGCGCTGTACACCGAACGCATGAGTCCATGGCCGATTGCTGTGAACTTGTCGCCCTGCCAGGCGCCGATGTTTCGCATCAAAGCGCCGGTTGAACCCGTGATGTCGAACTGGCCGGAGTAAACGAGCCACGGCGGAGTTGGTCCATCGCCATCGACGTCGTGGGACACCATTTCTTCGAACTCAATATAGCTCGACGTGATGTCACCCATTGGAACGGGGAGCGGAATCCATTCTAGCCCATTCCATTGCAAGATACGACAAACAAACTCGTGGTTGTGATCTAACGGATCGATGACGGCGAGGGCCGAATGCGCGGGTCCGCTTCCGTCAGGGTCCCAAGGTGTCATGGGTTTCTGCAGGTAGTTGAACTCGGGCACCGCGGAGCCGTTGATCCAAGCATTGAGGTTCTCATCCCATGTGTATCTGTCGGACCACTGCGTTCCGTTCCATACGCCTTTCTCGGTGATGATCTGAGATTGCGCATCCAAAGCTCCATACGGATCTCGCACGACGCAGCGTTCCGGCGCCGACCCCAGGCCGTCGCCGAGAGCTCGCCATACGAGACCGTCGAAGGCGGCAGCTCGATTCGCGGCAACTCCTCCAATAGTGTTAAAGGTACCGAAGACGTGCAACGACTCAGCGCCTGGATTCTCGGGTTGGCGAGCGACCGCGAGCGCGGTGACTCGGTGATTCGACCCTGCGCTGACCGAACTCCACGACGTGCCATTCCACTTGGCGATGCGCTTTATCTGTTGACCTGACAGGGTTTGCGTGAAGTCCCCAGCGATCACGATGTACGGCACGATCGGCCCTGATCCATCGCGATCCCATACGATCATGTCGTAGATGGCGTCATCGAATGACGCTCCGAGCAGCAGCCAGTTAGCCCCATCCCATCGATAGACGCCTGAGCCAAATGCATACAGCTGCGCGGGCATCGGACCGAGGCCATCAACATCCAGCACGCGTAAGCCAGTCAAGTACAGCGACGACCCCATCTTCTGCCACGTGGTTCCGACCTTTCGGTACACGAAACGCTGTCCACGGTCGGGCAGATTGCCTTCGTATGCGAGCGCGATCAACTCTGATCGGGGGCCGTCTCCGCCGGTGGGATCCCATGCCGACAGGTCGATGATCTCTCCGAACGGTTTGCTGATGTGTGTGGGCACATTCGTCGAAAGGTCGTACAGCGCTGAGCCCCAGTTGTTCCAGCCGTAGTTGAGCAGCGCTCCTCCAACGAGGCGCTCCGGAAGCGGCCCGTGCCCGTCGGGATCCCATGAAGTGATGCTGCTTACTGGAGCGCCTCCCAGCATTCGCCATGTGTTCCCGAGTGAGAGCCACAAGATGCGATCTTGAAGTAGGACGAGCGATCGCATCGCAGGACCCACGCCGTCGGGATCGAGGGTCGTGGAGTCGATGAAACCGCGAGATGCAGGGCTGCCGAAAGACGCCTCGTCCAGGATGGGCCCGGGGCATTGAGCAAAGGAATCGAGTGAACAAAGCGCTGAGCTCACCGAGGCGATCGTCGTCAGCGACGCGCCCACGATTGATAGCCGAGACCGACGGAGCACCCCAATCCATGCTGGTAGCGCCTTGAGTTGCATAGCAGGCCTCCGAGGTCAGACGTACACAAGACACATTATGTGAACAATCTGTATGTTCGCAATAGGAACTCGGTGCAGCCACCACACTTAACCCCCCGCACTTCCCTCTCCCCCCGGCAGTGTCATCGACCACGGATCAAGATACTTATCCAGATCCGCGGCTGTCAGCGTCCCGCCCGGGCCCGACCCCGTCCCAGGGTTCGCCGGCTGACCCACCACCGTCTCCATCGCGAGCTGACGCACCGTCTTCCCCTGCGCATACGCGTTCTTCGCGAGCGCGGCAGACTTGTCGTACCCGATCACCGGCACCAGCGACGTGCACATCGCCAGCGACCCCTCGATCAGCTCCTTGCACCGCTCCACATCCGGCACAAGCCCCTCGCCCGGCCCGTTCAGGAGATTCTCCGTCATCACATGACACGTCCGCGCCAGCAGGTGGATCGAATCCAGCACGTTCGCCGCCATCATCGGCATCGCCACGTTCAGGTCCAGCATCGACCCCACGCCGCCCAGGCCTCCCATCGCCACCGCGTGGTCGTTGCCGATCACCTGGCAGCAGGCCATGATCGCCGCCTCGCAGATCACCGGGTTCACCTTCCCCGGCATGATCGATGAGCCCGGCTGCACCGCCGGCAGCTTCAGCTCACCGATCCCACACCGCGGCCCCATCCCCAGCAACCGGATATCACCCGCGATCTTGCTGATGCTCACCGCGATCGTCCGCAGGTGCCCGCTCGTCTCCACAATCGCGTCCTTCGCGTGCTGCGCCTCGAAGTGGTTCGCCGCCTCGCGGAAGTGCACGCCCGTCTGCCTCGTCAGCTCCGCGGCCACCAAGGACCCGAACTGCTCGTGCGTGTTGATCCCCGTCCCCACCGCCGTGCCGCCGATCGCCAGCTCCGACAGCGCGTGCAGCGCCCGATGCAGCCGCTCCTCGGCGTGGCGCATCTGGGAGCAGTACCCGCTGAACTCCTGACCGAGGCGGATCGGCGTCGCATCCTGCAGGTGCGTCCGCCCGATCTTCACCAGCGTGTCCCACTTCGCGGCCTTCTCCTCCAGCGCGCTCGCGATCGTCTTGATCGCGGGCAGCAGCGTGTGCTCGATCTCGATCGCCGCCGCCAGGTGCATCGCCGTCGGGAACGTGTCGTTGCTCGACTGCCCCATGTTGACGTGGTCGTTGGGGTGAACGCCCCCGGCCGCGAGATACGCCGCGTCCTTCGACGATCCGATCGGCTTGTGCTTGCGCAGACAGATGATGTTCGCGATCACCTCGTTCGCGTTCATGTTCGTGGAGGTGCCCGAACCGGTCTGGAAGATGTCAACGGGGAAGTGCTTGACGATGCCGCCGAGAGCCGGCAGCCCGTCCTTGATCTCGTGGCACGCCTCGATGATGGACTTGGTCCGCTCCGCATCAAGCCGCCCGAGCGACCGGTTCACCGTCGCGCACGCCGCCTTCAGAATCGCATACGCCTTGATGATCTGCTCCGGCACCGGCCGCCCGGACATCGGGAAGTTCAGCACCGCCCGCTGCGTCGAGGCGCCGTACAGCACGTCCGCGGGCACCTCCATCGCGCCCATCGTGTCCTTCTCCGTGCGGAAGCCGCTCGTCGTGGTGGATGTTTGGGAAGATGCTGCGGGAGAATGCGTTGCGTGGGGCGACATAGGGGGAACTCCTCTTGGGGCCGAATGGTAGAAGGAAGAAGGGAACCGAATGACGACGCCGCCCGCCGCCGCGCCATCGGTCAGCCCTCGGACCAAGGGACGGTGCCGCGGCGGGAATACGATCACAGCCGGCGGGGCGAGCACGAAAGGAACGACCATGCGGATGCACGGTTCAGGCGGCTTGGCGATGGCGGCGCTCCTGGCGATCACGAGCGCGTGGGCCGGCGTCGCACACGCACAGTCCAGACGCACCCGCGACCCCGCACAGACCCCCGCGCCCGCCCCCACCGCCACTCCCGCCGCCGCGCAACCCGCGCCCAGCAATCCCAATCGCCCCAACCCCTATCTCACCCGACAGGAACCTGAAGACTGGGAGATGTCGATCCGCATCGACGTCGCCGCCAGCCAGGACATCCTCGTCACGCCCCAGGGCAACTACCCCGTCGCCGACCTCTGGAAGTTCGATCAGGCAACCGTCGTCTTCCCCATGCCCCCCACCACCGCCGGCTTCGTGCCCGACCCCGTGGACCCCTTCTCCGGCGTGCTCGTCTTCCAGGACCGCATCAAGGTCGATCGCTTCGACCCCCTCGAGGGATACCCCTCCGGAACCAGACTCGCAAAGTGGACACTCGAAGGCCAGCAGGGCGGGTACCAGGGCAATCAGATGCACATCGAGGTCCGCGTGCGCGGCACCTCCTACAACCTCACCTTCAACGAGGCCGAAGCATCCAAGCTCCCATGGCCGAGCTTCTGGCCCCCCGAAGCCATGGACGCAACCAAGCCCGAAGCGTTCATCACACAGTGGGTCGACGGCTCCGACCTCGACACAACACCCATCCGAGAACTCGTCAAGGAGTGGACCGGCGGCAAGCCCCAGAGCCAGCCGCCCGTCGTCACCGCAAAGTGGATCACCGCAAAGGTCGCTGACCTCGTGCAGGTCTCCGGCTCCGGCTTCGGATACTCACGCACCGGCAAGATCCAGGGCATCAGCCCGATCGGCGCACCGGAGACCGCCATCCGCCGCCGCGGCTCGCAGTTCGACATGACCTGCCTCCTCGTCGCCTGCCTCCGCGAAGCGGGCATCCCGACCCGACTCGTCGTCGGATACGACGTCGCCTCCGACAAGCAGGAACGCGTCTTCCTCGAGGTCCGACGCTCACGCAGCGAGGACCTCCGCACCTGGGCCGAGTTCGCCCTCTACGACGAGAAGAACGACATCCTCACGTGGGTCCCCGTGGACGTCGTCGCGCAGCGCGCCCAGAGCTCGCGCGTCCCCGACATCCGCAAGCCCTGGGACTACTTCGGAAACCACAAGGAAATGCAGGGGATCATCCCCTTCGCCTTGCAGTTCCAGCCCCCCACAACCGTCCGCGCCTACGGCTCACCGGGCTTCTGGGGCTGGCTCGTCCTCCCGAAGGCCCCCGAACGCGCCGAGCAGTGGATCACCATCCACGCCAACTCCCAGTCCAAGCGCGGCGGTCAGCCCCGCGGTCCCGGCAGCAACTGAGCCGCGCAACCAGCCCCGTCGGATGAACAGCGGGTTTGACGCTCCCCGAGCTCACCGATAGTCTCCGCAGATGAATCCGGTCGCCGACCGAAGCGACAACGCCCATGGCCTCGTTACCGCCGCGAAGCGCATCGCAGGCGAACGCGCATGGCGCATCGTCCTGCTCAACATCGTCCTTTGCACCGTCTTCATCGCCATCGGCCTGATCTTCAGCGGCGATCCCAACAAGATGTTCGGCGAGGGAAAGCCCGGCACGCTGCTCTCCGTCCTGATGCTCGGCCTTTCCTCGTTCGCCTCATTCAAGCGCGCCACCGGCCCCCTTCCTCGCCCCATCCGCCTCGGGTGGGCCACCTTCAGTGTCTCGCTCGCGCTCGCGGCGCTCGACGACATGTTCAAGCTGCACGAGGCCCTCGACGTCGTCATCAATGAATGGCTCGGCTTCGATCCCGACGGCATCGCCACCAAGCTCGACGATTTCCTCGTGATGCTCTACGCCGTACCGGCGCTCCTCGTCATGCTCTGGGTGTGGCGCAGCTACGCCTTCCAGACGCCGGGCCTCGTCCTTCGCTTCGGCATCGCCGGCGTCTTCTTCGCCGGCATGGTGATCCTTGATCTCATCGGACGCCCTCAGACCGCCGAGGAAACCTGCAAGGTCCTGGCCGGCTCCTTCATCTTCGCAGGCGTTGTTGGCGCTCCACGCACCGAGCAGCCGCACCCCCGACCCTGATCGCCCCGCCACGCCCTCCCGCAGGCACGAAACGAAAGCGGCACCGCCGATGGCGGTGCCGCGTGTTCATTCCGATCACAAGTTGCGCCGCGCCCAGGCCCGCGACGACCCTCGAATCAGTTCCCGCCCCCGGACAGGCCCGGGATCCCGTCGGCGCCGGCCTTCACCTGCGCCGTGGACTTGCTCAGGTCATCACCGATCGGCTGGGCGCGCCCGCCCAGATGCTGGGCAAGGAACGTCTCCGTCACGGCGTTGAACGCCATGTTGTTGTCCGGCCTCGCAAACCCGTGCCCCTCGTCCGGGAAGAGCACGTAGGTCACCGGAATGCTCTTCTTCTTCATCACCTCGACGATCTGGTCCGACTCCGACTGCTTCACCCGCGGGTCGTTCGCGCCCTGCCCGATCAGCAGCGGCTTCTTGATGTTGTCCACGAAGTTGATCGGCGAACGCGACTCCAGCAGCTTCCGCCCCTCCTCGGTGCGATGGTCACCCACACGCTCCGTGAACATCGCCACGATCGGCGCCCAGTACGGCGGGATCGTGTTCAAGAGCGTCACGATGTTGGAAGGTCCGACGATGTCAACCCCGCACGCAAACACATCCGGCGTGAACGTCAGCCCCACCAGCGTCGCGTACCCGCCGTACGAGCCGCCCATGATCGCAACCTTGTCCTTGTCAGCGATCTTCTCCGCAACCGCCCAGTTCACCGCGTCGATCAGGTCGTCGTGCATCTTCCCCGCCCACTCGAAGTTCCCCGCGTTGATGAAGTCCTTGCCGAACCCTGTCGAACCGCGGAAGTTCACCGAGAGCACCGCGTACCCACGGTTGCTCAACCACTGGTGGTACGGATTGAACCCCCAGTTGTCGCGCGCCCACGGGCCGCCGTGCACAAACAGCACCATCGGCACCGGCTTGTCCGGACGCCCGTCCGCGTTCGCGTCGCTCCCCGCGGGGATCGTCAGGTACGACACCAGGTTCAGCCCGTCGCGGCTCTTGATCACCACGTCCTGCATCGGCGACAGCGCCAACCCTTCCAGCTTGCTCCGATTCGTGAACAGGAACCTCGCCTTCCCCGGCTTCCCGCTCGCAGGATCACGCTCGTACAAGTAGCACCGAACCGGGCCGGTGTCCTGCAGATAGCTCACGATCCACTTCGTGTCGTCCTGCGTCCGGTCGTTGATCGTGATCTCGCCCGACGCGACCGTCTTCAGGTAATCAAGGTCCGTCTTGATCGACGGATCGATGATCTTCCACTCCGTACGCCCGTACGTGAACGCCACCGCCTGCACCGTCTTCTCCGTCGGGTGCGCGATCACCCCGCCAACGTCCGCTCTCGCATCCTCCGCGATCAGCGAACGCTCGCCCGTCGACGGATCCAGGATGTACAGAGCGCCCGTGTTCCGCTCGCGGCTGTCCTGCATGTACACCTTCCGACCCGTCTTGTCGAACCCGCCAAGCCCCGTCGTCAACGCGTCGTCCCGACCGATCGTCTGGAACAGCGTCTCCGTGCCGTCCTTTCCGAACGCGTAGATCTCGTTCCCGCCGTCCGCCGTCATCTTCTGCGCAAAGCGCAGGTTGAAATCGTCGTCCGCGACGTACCCCGACCACTGGTCGTTCTGCGCCAGCAGCGTCAACTCACCCGTCAGGATGTCGCACCTGTACACGTCGTGGAACTGCGGGTTCCGGTTGTTCAACCCGACCAGCAACTCGTTGGGGAACTTCTCGCTCATCCCCACCACCCGCGCCGTCGGACGCAGCGGATTCCCAGAGGGAAGCATGATCGGCTTCCCGTCCGGACCCGCGATCGTGTCGAACGGCGTCAAGTCCTTCGTCTGACCCGTCACGACGTCCACCGCGTGGATCTTCCAGTTCTCGTCACCCCCGACATCCTGCACGTACAGCACGTGCGTGTCGTTGTACGCCCAGAAATACTGACGGATGTTGCGCGTCGAGTCGCTCGTCACCGGCTTCGCCTTCGACAGGTCGCCCGTCGGCGCCACGAACACGTTCATCACCCCGTTCACATCCGCCAGCCACGAGATGTACTTCCCGCCCGGACTGATCTGCGGGCCCGCCTTGTCCGGATTCCCGAACAGCACATCCCGCGGAATCAACGGAACCTCCTTCATGGAAGTCAACACGCCCGAGCTCCCGCCGGAACCAAGGGCAACCGATACGGGAAGCGCCGCGAGCGTCAGGGCGGCAACGGCAACAAGAACTCTGCTGGTCATGGAGTGCTCTCACGAGGAAACGGAATGGACCCGACGCCACGCTGCGCCGGGCCGATCCCGAGGTTGTCAGGCCGGTGGTGACCGAAGTGTTACCGCCTCGGACGGCCGAGGTTGAACCTTGCCCGGCCGCCACTCGGCCCGATCCCACAATGAAGTCCATCAATCAGCTTGGGAACCCCCACCGGCACTCTCACCCCGGACGCCCGCCGATCGCCACCGTCGTCCCGTCGAACGCCGGCAACTCGCAACGGTCGTTCGCGTACTCCTGGATCCAGTCCAGCGCCCCCGTGTGGTGCAGATCCGCAAACGCACGCACCGCCTCCGGCTCGTACCACGTCCCTGCGTGCCGCTCCAGCTCCTCGATCGCCCGCGCCGCCGCCCCGGCCCCGACGTCCGCCCGGTAAGGACGCACCGACGTCAGCGCATCGAACGTGTCCACAACCGAAAAATACCTCGCCCCGATCGGGATCTCCTCCCCCATCAACGCATCCGGATACCCGCTCCCATCGAGCCGCTCGTGATGGTGCCGGACCAGATCCAGCACGATCGGATCCTCCTCGCCCATCCGCAACAGCCGATCGTGGCCGTGCACCGTGTGCGAACGCATCACCGTGTACTCATCCTCCGTCAGCCGACCCG
>JAPKGU010000095.1 GCA_026647565.1 Phycisphaerales bacterium
GGATAGCGTGTCGCTTGGTCTCCGCACGTACACCCCGCTTCCACGCGCAAACGCCTCTGGGGTCGATACCTGTCGCACCGCACCCCCGGAACGAATCGATCCGACGCCCGTAAAGTTCGACGCTCACCAGGCGACGCTACAACCAGTGGACGTCCGCCCACTCATTCCCGCCGCCGGAGGCCCGCATGCCGATCCGCTCGTCCGTGCCCGTGCTCGCCCTGCTCGCGTCCCTCCCTCTTCTGGGCGCTTGCTCGGCCTCCGAGCCAAAGCCCAAGCCCAAGGCACGCACGGTCGCGCCAGTCGTTCGGGACGTCCCCACGGCCCTTCGCGGCACCATCGGCTCGGAATGCTCCGTCAACGGCATCCAGCCCGTCCTCGTCTCCGGCCTCGGCTTCGTCGTCGGTCTCAACGGCACGGGCGGCATGGCCCTCGACGCCTCCGTCTCGGCAACCATGGAGCGAGAACTCGGCCTCCGAGGCATCTCCAAGGGCGGCAACACCACCGACGGCTCGATCATCGGGGGCGTCTCGCCCAGAGAACTGCTCCGCGATCCGAACACCGCCGTCGTCACCGTCTTTGCCGCGATCCCGCCCGGAGCGCCCGAGGGCGCCACCTTCGACGTCTACGTCCGGGCACTCAACGCCACCTCGCTGGAAGGGGGCACACTCTGGACCACCGACCTGCGCCTCGGCGAGCCGACCAACTTCGGCGGGTACCAGACCGTTCGGCTCGCCGCGGCACGGGGCGACATCTTCGTCAACGCTTTCGTCGATCCGGGGGTCTCCATCACCGGGCCGGGACAGGCCGTCGGGCGTGTGCTCAACGGCGGCCTGATGGACAGCCCGCTCAAACTCGAACTCGCCCTCGACAACGAGTCCGCGGCCCGCGCAAGATCGATCGTCTCCGCGATCAACTCCCGCTTTCCCGCCGGCTCGCACGGCCAGACCGCGCGGGGGCGATCGGCCGGCTCGATCGCGATCTCGGTCCCGAGCAACTACACCCAGCGATCCTCGGACTTCCTTCAGCTCCTCCTCCACCTCCCGATCGACCAGACGAACCTTGACGCATACGCCCGGTCCTACACGCGCGTCATGAAGAACGAGCCGCAGATGGCGACGGACATGATGTGGTGCCTGCGTGCGATCGGCGAACGCTCGCTCCCGTTCGTCCGCGAGCTGTACGAGGACCCGGAACTCGTCCCCCGCATGGCGTCGCTCACCGTCGGCGCGTCGCTCGGCGACGCACGAGCCGCCGAGCACCTCCTGAACATCGCTAAGTCGTCCCGGACCGCGCAGCGCGTCGAGGCCCTCAACCTGCTCAAGACCGTCGACGCGGGCCCGACCCTGGATCTGGCGATCCGCGACTTCCTCGCCGACCCGGAACTGACCGTTCGGGTCGCGGCGTACGAGACCCTCGCCGCTCGCGCCGAGTCGATCCTCCAGACAAGGTCAAGCGGACGCGACCGATCGACTGCCGTCGTCATGGAAAAGGAGGAGACCAAGCCCTCGGTCCAGCAGGTCCTCTTCGGAACCTCGATCCAGGGCATTGACCGCAGAGTCGTCGGCGAGAAGTTCGTGATCGACCGCGTGCCCGGCGGCTCGGCCCTCATCTACATCACCCAGCAGCGGGCGCCGCGCGTCGTGATCTTCGGCGACGATCCCAAGGTCGCCGACGACACCATCGCCTCGATCTGGTCCGAGCGACTCATGCTCCTCTCAGAGAGCGACGGGCAGGCGCCAAGGGTCTACTACCGCGACGCGAGGACCGGCCGCTCCGTTCAGGCCGACGCACCCGCCGAAGTCGGCGACCTCGTCGAGTTCTTCGGCCGGAAGCCGACGCCGGGCGATCCCCGGCCGGGGCTCAACCTGTCCTATTCGGAGGTCGTCGGCGCGCTCCACGGCCTCCAGGCCGCGGGCGCTATCCAGGCATCTTTCGCGACCGAGCGTGACAAACTCATGGCCATGCTCCTGGACGCCAATCGCCAGGCACTCGTCGAAGAACGCCCCGAAACCGCTTCTGACGCTCTCGAGACCGTCTTCTTCGAGGCCTCCGGCGAGCCGAGGGCATTGACCCCCAAGACCGAGCCCGTCGCCCCGCCCAAGCCCGTCCCCATCGCTCCGCCCGCCCCGGAGACCAAACCAAAGTGACCTCGGGGCATTCTCGGAATCCCTCGCTCCCGCAGGACGACGGACTCGACATCCTTGCATCATTTGGTATCCTCTGACCGATTCTGTCATGTTCCGGGCTTTGCCCGGGCGCGGCACGGGTCGGGCGGGTCGCCGGGTGGAACCCGGGCCGCCATCGCCAATCGGGACGCACCCGAGCGGCCGACCGATCCGCGCCAGCGACACGGAGGTTGCGGCCCGATGCGGCTTGTCAAACTCACTGTTTCCGGTTTCAAGTCCTTCGCGGACAAAACCGAGTTCACCTTCGAGCAGCCCATCACCGGCATCGTCGGTCCCAACGGGTGCGGCAAGTCCAACGTCGTCGACGCCGTCAAGTGGGTCCTGGGCGAACGCTCCAGCAAGTCCCTCCGCGGCAAGGAGATGCTCGACGTCATCTTCGCCGGCTCCGTCGGACGCAAGCCCTCGGGCCTCGCCAGCGTCTCCCTCACCTTCGAGAACCCCGTCGTCAATCCCGACGCCGCCCTCGTCGAGCTTGAGATCGGCCACGCCTCCGACGAAGACGACGACGCCGAACACGTCCAGACAACCCCCGTCACCCAGCGCCGCCGCATCCTCCCCATCGACGCCGACACTGTCGAGGTCGAGCGCCGGCTCTATCGCGACGGCGGCTCCGAGTACGTCATCAACGGGCGCCGCGCCCGGCTCCGCGACATCCGCGACCTCTTCCTCGACACCGGCGTCGGCGCCGACGCCTACTCGATCATCGAGCAGGGCAAGGTCGACGCAATGCTCCTCGCCTCCCCGCAGGAGCGACGCACGATCTTCGAGGAAGCCGCGGGCATCGCCAAGTACAAGCAGCGCCGGGTCGAGGCGCAGCGCAAGCTCGACCGCGCCCAGGCCAACCTCGCGCTGACCCGCGAGCAGCTCGACTCCACGGAGCGCCGGCTCCGCCTCGTGCGTGGCCAGGCCACCAAGGCCCGCCGCTTCAAGTCGCTCGACGCGGAGTTCAACGCCCTCCGCCTGGCCGTCGCCTTCGACGTGTACGACGACCTGCGCCAGCGCCTCGACGGGCTGACCTCCCGCCTCACCGATCTCGACGTGCAGCGTCAGGCCGCGATGGAATCCGTCCACCAGGCCGAGGTCGCCAAGCAGGAGGCCGAGATCGCCCGCCACGAGGCGATGAACGCCCACAAGCAGTTGCAGGAGCAACTGCTCGCGACAGAGCACGCGCACAACTCCGCCCTCCAGCGCCGCCAGATGACCGCCCGCGCGTTGGACGACGCCCGCCGCCAGGCCGACACCGACGCGCAGCGCATCGTCGAGGTCGACCAGGGGCTGGAGACGCTCGCCCGCTCGCTCGCGGAGCAGTCGGAGGCCGTCGCCGCGCTCGCCGAACGACTCGCCGAAGCCGAACGCACCCTCAGCCGCGCCGCCGAGAGCCGCGCCTCCATTCTTGAGGAACTCGGCGACCTCCAGCGTTCGGCCGCCCAGAAGCGTGCCAGCGCCGCCAACATCGACCGTGAGCGTTCAACCCTCCTCGCGCACGCTCAGGCCGAGGCCAAGCGCCTCGACGGCCTCGCCGAGCAGCTCCAGCGCGCCAGCACAAAGGCCGCCGCGATCGACGCCGAACGCGCGTCCGTCGCGGCGGCCGCTCAGGACCTCTCCCGCGCCGCCGATTCCCGCGCCGCCCGCGTCGGCGCGATCGAAGCGGACCTCAAGCACCACGACGCCCAGGCCCAGGCCCTCTCCGCCGACCGGCGCAACCTCGCCTCGCGCGTATCCGAACTCGAGCAGCGCTTCCTGCGGCTCGACGGCCGCCGCGCCACGCTCCAGGAAATGGTGGACTCGCGCGAGGGCTTCGCCGACGCGGTCAAGGACGTGCTCGACCGGCGCGACGCCGCGTCCGCGTTCACTTCCGTCATCGCGCCCCTCGCCGACCTCCTCTCGACCGATGCCGCACACGCCGCCGCCGTCGAGGCATCCCTCGGATCGCTGCTGCAGGGCCTGGTCATCCCGTCGATCGACGCGTCGCCCAGCGCCGAAGAGGTCGCCTCCCTCCGTGGCCGGGTCACGTTCGTTCCTCTCACGTCCCTCCCGGTGTCGCACGAAGCCCCGTCGCCCGACATCGCGACGCTCGAGCCGCGTGTCTCGCGCCTCCGCGACGCCGTCCGCCCCTCGCGCGAAGTGCCCGGGCTCGACGCTCTCCTCGACCGCCTCCTGGCTTCCACGTATCTCGTCTCGTCCATCGATGCCGCGATGCTCCTCGGCTCCGGCCCGCTGGCAGGCGTTCGAAACCTCCGCTTCGTCACTCCCGACGGCACGCTGATCGAGCAGGACGGGCGTCTGACCGCCGGCCCCGTTGCCGCCGTCGCCGGCGGGCTTATCCAGCGTCAGACCGAGCTTGCATCCCTCGAAGTCCAGGTCGCCGACGTCGCGTCGGAGCTTGATTGCGAACGCTCGCTCCTGCGTGACCTCGATGGCGAGGTCGCCGCCAACGCCGACCGTCGCAACGAGCTCGCCGCCGCACACGCCTCCGAGTCCCGCCTCCTCGTCGGCGATCGCGCCAAGCTCGAACGCATGGCATCGGACGCCGACCGGCTCGCCCGCGAGCGCCGCGTTCTCGACGACGAGATCAGCCAGGCCCGCTCACGCGAAGACCGCTCCCGCAAGGAGATGGACGATCTCACTTCCCGCGCCGAGGGCCTCACTCGCCTCCACACCGAAGAATCCGCCGCCGCCGATCAGGCCGAGCGCGAGGCCGCACGCATCCGCCTCGCGGCCGATGCCGCCGCCGAGCAGGTCACCTCCGCGAAGGTCGATGCCGGTCGCCTGGGCGAGCAGCTCGGCTCCGGTCGGCGCGAGGTCAGCCGTCTCTCGCTCGCCAAGGACGAGGCCGAGCGCCAGCACCGCAGCCTCCTCCAGCACCTCGAGCAGACGCGTGCCCGCATCGCAGATCACGAGCGGGCCATCGGCGAGGCCGATGCCCAGATCCAGGACGCAGCCGCAGCCGCCGTTGCACTCCGCAACCAGACCGACGCCGCCAACGACGCGATCGCCGCTTCGGACCGGGTCGTGCAGGAGCACGCCGGCAACCTCGGCGTCGCGCGCCAGCAGCTCTCCCTTTTCGAGCGCGACTGGAACTCGCTCGAGATCTCGCGCCGCGAACTCGAGGTCAAGCGCGAGACGCTCGAGGAACGCACCCAGGAGGACCTCTCCATCGATCTCGGCCGCGAGTACCCCGAGTACCGCGAGCTCATGTCCGGCGGCGACGTGCAGCGCATCGACCAGGCAGACGCCATCTCGCAGATCGAGGTTCTCCGCGGCGAGATCCGGAAGCTCGGCAACGTCAACCTCGACTCGATCGAAGAAGAGACGCTGCTCGAGGGCCAGAACGAAAACCTCGTCAGGCAGGTCGCCGATCTCGACAACGCCTCGCGCCGGCTCGGCGAGCTGATTGAGCGGCTCAATCAGGTCAGCAAGGACCAGTTCGGCGCCGCCTTCACGGCCATCCAGGAGAACTTCTCCAGCCAGGAGGGCATGTTCCGCCGACTCTTCGGGGGTGGACGCGCCGAGGTCCGGCTCATGCCCCTCATCAAGGAAATCAACGGCGAGAAGGTCGTCACCGACGAGTACGACCTGCTCGAGAGCGGCATCGAGATCGTCGCCAAGCCGCCAGGCAAGGAGCCGCGCACGATCGACCAGCTCTCCGGAGGCGAGAAGACCCTCACCGCCGTCGCGCTCCTCATGTCCATCTTCCGCTCCAAGCCCTCCTGCTTCTGCGTGCTGGACGAAGTCGACGCCGCCCTCGACGAGGGCAACGTCGCTCGCTACTGCGCCATGATCCGCCAGTTCACCGACCGTTCTCGCTTCATCGTCATCACCCACAACAAGAAGACGATGCAGGCCGCCGACCAGCTCTACGGCGTCACCATGCAGGAACGCGGCGTCTCCACGCGCGTCAAGGTCCGCTTCGACCAGGTCGGCGCCCATGGCGAGCTGCCGGCCACCCAGGCCGACGACACCGCCGTCGAGGCCAGGCCCGACCGACGCAAGCGCACGCACGCCTCGCGCCAGCGCGCCATCTCGGCCGAGATCACACCAGGCAAAGATACACCCGAGTCCGAAGAGCGAGTCTCACTCAAGGCCGCGCTCGCCTCGATGCGCGAGCAGGCCGACGCCCCGGCTTCGGATCCGACCCAAGCCACGCAGCCGACCGAAGCCGCCGCGTCGCCGAACGATGCCGATTGATCGCCGGCGGCGATCGTGAGCAGACCTTTCGCCACCCGAGCGAGCGAACGCCATGGAGATCGCCGGGCCAATCTCAAGGTGCGCCAAGTGCGGCTACGACCTGCACGGACTCGCGCCCGATGACCTTTGCCCCGAGTGCGGGGTGAGCATCGCGGTCTCACACTCACGACTCCCGCCGGGGATGAGCGCCCGCGCATCGAACTGCCTCAAGTGGGCGTGGATCGCGTACGCCCTCATCATCGGGCCGATCCTTCTCGTGCTCATGGCCTTTCTCTGGTTCGCGGTCTGGATCCTGCCGCTGGTCGGAATCGTCTACGCCCTCTCCGCGTACTTCACGTCGCGGGAGATATGGGCGCAACTCAACGACTCTGAGCGCGTCTCACCGGAGGGACGGACGCTCCGACGCTCCCGTCGCAGGGCGCTCACGGCCATCATCGTCTTCGCGATCGAACTCGTCGCCCTCGTGCTCCTGGTGCCCTTCGTCTTCGGCGCCTGGTGACGCCTCCCACGCCGCCCCCCACCACCACGTCCCCCCCACCACGCTCACCCGCACCACTCGCACACCCCTCGTCTGCCCGAGCATGCCGCCCGCCTACAGCCGCAGGTCCGCCTGCTCGATCCGCCGCCCCTCGCGCAGCACCGCGATCGGCACGGGCCTGGTCCGAACCGCCTCGGCGCCGCTCACGACCGGCAACACGACCAGGTTAGCTCCGCACCCCTCGGAGACGCCGTAGCCGGCGATCCCCATGATCCGCGCCGCGTTGGCCCCGACGCAGTCGAACGCATACTCAATGTCCTCTGGACGCGAGAGATGGTCCGCGTGCACGAGCATGTGGGCCACGTCGAGCATCTGCCCCGTCCCCAGCGGATAGAACGGGTCCCTGATGCAGTCCTGCCCGGCCCCCACGGTCACGCCCCGCGACCTCAGCTCCGACACCCGGGTCAGTCCACGCCGCTTCGGATAGCGATCGAATCGGCCCTGGAGGTGCATGTTCACGCACGGATTGCACACGACGTGCATCCCCGCGTCCGCGATCATGGAAATCACCTTCGCCGCATGAACGTCGGAGTAGGACGCCAGGGCGCACACGTGCGACCCCGTCACACGCCCGGCCCATGCGGGGTTCGCGAGCGTCAACGACGCAAGCTCCTCGACGCAGCGGGACTCCGGCGCGTCCGTCTCGTCGATGTGGCAGTCGATCGGCGCGTCGAACTCCCTCGCGATCTCGAACAAGGACTCGCAATGCCGGCGGCTGTCGGACGCGGTCCGCTCGTTGTGCGCGATCCCGCCCACGACATCGCACCCCATCCTCATCGCGCTCACCATCTGCTCCCGCGCCCCAGGGTCACGCACGATCCCGTCCTGCGGGAACACGACCACCTCGATCTCGCACAGGTGCATTGTGGCCTCACGCGCCGCCAGAACACCCTCCACGAGCCGCAGCCCCGCGTTGGTCGCGACATCGACATGCGTGCGTATGTACCCCGTCCCGTGCCCCACCTCGGCCTTGATCGCCCGAATCGCCCGCTCCCGGACATTCTCGCGAGAGATCGTCCGTTTCGCCTCGGACCAGAGCCCGATCGCCTCAACCAGCGTCCCCGACACGTTCTCAGGAACCAGATCCAGCGAGTACGCAAGATCCAGGTGCAGGTGCGGGTCGACGAACGAGGGCGCCACCATGCCTCCTGCGGCATCGATCATCTCGCCCGCGATATCCCCATCCGCCCGGCGTCCGGGCTTCGGCCCATCCGGCGCTGCCGCCGTCACGCCCGCAATCACACCCCCATCGATCGCCAGGTCGAACAGCCCCTCGCGCCCCCGCAATCTCGCGTTCGTGATGCGTGAGACCTGCCTCATGCGTCGCTCCACCGGCAACTCGCTTCAGGGATTCTCCGCCGTCGGCTTCTTCTCTTCATCGCCCGCCGAAGCCGGACTGGCCTCGTCCGGCTTCTTCAGCCAGGATCGGAACGCGGTCGTCTGTGACTCGGTCGGCTCCTTCAGTTTCTTCACCTTCCGCGAACCGACGGGACGCTCCGCGGGCATCAGTCGGAACTCCATCAGTTCGTCGCGCCGCAGCAGCGAGACCCTCGCCTCGGATCCCACGTCGAGCAGATCGACCCTCGCATCGAAGTCCGCCGCCCGCACGCGCACGCCATTGATCGCGATGATCTCATCCCCCGGAATGATCCCCGCCTCGAACGCCGGCCCGTCCGTCAGCACGTTGGAGACCCGTGCCATGCCGGAGGCGTCCGCGACGCGGATGCCCAGGTACGGCCTCAGGGTCCGCTCGCGCTCGACCTTGGGAACCTCCTTGTCGGGCTTGGGCGGCTCGACCACCAGTTCAAGCCCCACGACCGCCAGCGCCCCCTCGATGTCCATCCGCTTCGTGCCGAAGATGTGCGCGTCGAACCAGCCCTGCCATTCCAGGCCGGTCAGCTCCTCGATCAGCGCGATCATGTCCGCGCTCGAAAACCCCCCGCCCGAGAGCGGATACCGCCGGTACATCTCCCGCATGACCTCATCAAGATCCTGTGTGTTGTCGGTGCGCCGTCGGATCTCCATGTCGAGCACGAAGCTCGCCACGGCGCCCACGGTGTAGAAGTTCACCGTGGTGTTCGGCGCGTCCGGCGAGGGCTTGTTGAACTTGATCCAGGAGTCGAACGACGACATCTCCAGCGATTGCACGCTCGATCCGGGCGTGTCGAGGTACGTACCGATCTGCCCGTTCAGCGTGTCAAGATAATCACTCTCCTTCATGAGTCCGACACGCGCGGGGATCAGGTCGTCGTAGTACGACGTCGTCCCCTCCGCGACCCACAGAAGGTCCGTGTAGTTCTCCCGCTGGTAGTCGTACGGAACCAGCCCGTCCGGCCGGAGCTGCTTGACGTTCCACGTGTGGAAGAACTCGTGCGCCGTCAGCCCCAGGAAGCCGCGATACGCCTTGCCCGTGTCGAACACCGCCGGATTCGTCTGCATGATCGTGCTGTTCAGGTGCTCCGTCCCGCCGCCCGCCCCCGGCGCGATGTGGACCAGGAACACGTACCTGTCGTACGGCGTGTCGCCGAAGATCGCGATGCACTCATCCACGATCTTCTTGAAGTCGTCCTTCAGCCGCTCCGCGTCGTACGTCACGCCGCCCGCACCCTGCGCCCAGATTGCGATCTCGTGCGGCTTGCCGTCGCTCTCGAACGAGTGCACCTCGATCTGTCCCGCCTCGATCGGCGAGTCCACCAGCACGTCGTAGTCCGGGGCCAGCAGCGATCGCGCATCCGCCGGGTCCGATGCCAGCCCGCACGCGATCCGCCACGAATCCGGCATCTCCAGCGTCACCCGGAGCGGCATGTGCCGCATCTTCGGGCTGTACAGGAACACCGCCGATCCCGACAGAAACGCGTGCGTCGCGTCCACGTGCCGCGTCCGGTCCCCCAGCGAGTTGCAGTACAGGCGGTACGAGACGCGCACCTCCGATGCGCCCTTCGCGTCCACACGCCACGTCGCGCGGTCGTACTTGCGCATGTGGAGCGTCTTGCCGTCGCCGTCCGTCGCGCCGATCGACTGGATCCCGCCCGCCAGATCGAGAATCTGGTACCGCCCCGGCCTCCAGACCGGCATCGAGACGTCCAGCTCATGCCCCCACACCTCAGACCCGCCTCGCAGCGTCATCGTCACGTCGATCGTCTGGGTCTGCGCACGCGTCAGGTCCACGTGATACTCGACCCGAGGCCTTCCATCGGGTGCCACGCCATCCGATCCCACCGTCGCCGCCTGGGCTCCGATCGACGCCACCGCCGCAAGCAGTGTCGCCACAATCCTCAGAATCAGTCCGGAACCCCATCCAAGCCCGAGCGAGCCATCCGCCAGAGAGTGTCGTGCCATAGGACTCCCACTGTAGCGAAGTCCCGGCCGGCGCGGCACACACACCGCATCTTCTCAACCCTCCCGGAAACCCCCGCCGCGACTCAACGCGATGCTTACCCGAGCGCCGCCAACGCCGCAGACTCGACCCGATCCCCGCCCTCGATCCACCTCACGCCCGCCACCGGCCTCACCACCTCGCACGCCCACGCCCGCGCCCGCATCTTCATCCAGTCCTTCCGCGTCGTCACGAGCCCCTCCGCCCCGTTCCGGCGCACCATCGCGCTCACACGCGCCACAGTCTCGTCCAAGTAAGGATCATGGTCGCGCAGCACCATCGACTCCACGAGACCATCCCCCGCCGCTTCCCCCACCTGCCCCAGGAACGCCCCCGGATTGCCGATCGCGCAGCACGCAGCGACCCGCTTTCCCCTCAACCACTCGACCGGCTCCCGCCTCGCCGCGCCCCCCGGCTCCGTGACCTCAATGCCGACCCATTCGAACGCGCACGCCCCGATCAATCCCGCTTCCTTCGCCCTCTTCGCCCACAGCCCCGCCTCTGCCATCAACCCCTTCCCACGATCCGCCACACGATCCGCTCGCGTCACCACCACCGCACCCGCGCGCGCCAGCGACGCCGGCCCCTCCCTCAGCCACCCCAGCGGCAGCAAAGCATCCTCCGTGAACGGCCGCGTCGCGTCCAGCAGAACCAGATCGAACCGACGCCCGATCCTCCGGTGCTGGAACCCATCGTCAAGCACGACGCAGTCAATCCGTCCTTCGTCCCCCTTCTGATTGACTCCGTGACTTCGTGACTCCGTGACTCTCTTGATCCCCGCAACCCGATCAGGCTGGGCGACAACGGGCACACCCTTCAGCGACTCCCGATACTCCTCCGCTTCATCGCTCACGCCATCGCGCGAGCGATACCCCCGCATCGCGATGCACGGCCGCCTCCCGCCCCGGAGCAGCACACGCACCAGGTGCTCGACCATCGGCGTCTTGCCCGTGCCCCCGACGCTGAGGTTCCCCACCGAGACCACCGGCACATCCAGTGTCGTCACGCCCTCGCCCCGGTCGAACGCGCGATTGCGCCGCCCGACCTCCCATCCGTAGAGCCGCGACGCCGCGCCCGCGATCGCGCGGGGCAGCCACGGCACGGGTCCCGCACCCTGCCCGCTCATCCCTTGGTGTCCGTCGTGCGCAACGAGGCCGCCGCGCCGCGCAGTGCCTCGCGCGTCTGCCTCCGCAGTTCGATCCGCTCCGCGGCGTGCAGCTTCGCCGTGTTCGCTGAGTCCAAGATCGCAAGCACGATCATCAGGCCGAGCAGGCCCATCACGCCGAGCCACGACATCGCGAACCACCGAGGCGAGTCCGTCGTCGCGATCCCGAACGCGTACGCGATCAGCGGCACCAGCGTCAGCATGATCAAGCCGTTGGCCATCCTGATCCTGCGTCTTGACGGCTCGACATCCCCACGAATCACCCCCGAAAGGTGCCAGAGCACCACCACCAGCGTGAATCCCGCGAGCGGAAAGACGAGCCAGGAGGGCGCGATCGGCTGCGCCTGCGCCAGTGCCGCGATCATCGCGTCTCCCCCAGAAACTCGCGCAGCATCGAACCGAGCAGCGTCATCGGAAGTCCCATGATCGTCGATGCGTCGCCCTCGTACCTGATCGGCCACCCCGCCCCAATCCGCTCGGACAGGTTGTAGGCCCCCGCCTTCCCCTCCCACGCGCGCGACGCGACATACTCCGCAATACGCGCCTCGCCAATCCTGCCCACCCAGACCTTCGCAGCCTCCGCCCCGAGTCTCCGACGGCCCGTCTGCGGACACACCAGCGCGATGCCGCTCACGACCTCGTGCTCGCGATCCTCGAACCCGCGGATCATCGCCTGCGCCTCAGCCCCATCCCGTGGCGTGCCGATCAGTCGCCCGTCCATCACGCACGCAGTGTCCGCGCCGATGACCACATCCTCCATGCCGCCGCCCACGGCCGCCCGGGCCGCGCCGGCCCTGGCCTTCAGGTACGCGAGCGATGCCACCCACGCCGCCGGTGAAACCCTGCCCGGCGACAACTCCGAATCTTCCACGCCTGGGTGGTCGAACCGAAACGAGTAACCCGCCTCTTGCAGCAACTCCCGACGCCGGGGCGAACGGCTCGCCAGAAACAGCCGCACCGAATCCGGCCTTACGACGGCGTGACCGCCCGTCGCTCTGGCGATTCCGGAGGCCTGCTCGTCCTTGCCGCCATGGAGCGTCATCTGGGCCATTCTCACAGAAGTGTAGAGATCGGCCCGATCAAGCGGCGCGCCGGAAGAAATGACACCGCCACTTCACCCGCCCGACGCTCAGCCCGCCCGGCGATACCCCGCCGGCAACTTGCACGCTGTCGGCAGGCGGTGGTGACACGACGGACAGATGGGTGTCGTCAGCCCCAGCAGGTCATTCCCGCAGAACGGGCACCCGACCCCGCTCGCTCGCTTCGCCGCCTTCACCGCCCACATCGCGAAGCTGCCCGAGACTCCCGCGTGCCACCCGATCACCGCGCCCCTGGCCACCCACTCCTGGTCCAGAGGCAGCAGCATCGCGCCCCCCGCCAGCACGCTCAGCACCAGCACCTCAAAGAACACGCGCCCGCTGTGCGTCACAAGGTACGTCCCCGCACCGGTGATCACGCCCGCCGCGACCACAACAAGGGGCATGCGCACCCGCTCCGCCATGCCGTCATCAAGCGCCATCACGAGCGACACGGCCTGCACGAGGCGTGGCCCGCCGTGATCGATCAGATAGGGGAACCACAGCCCGAACGAAACGCCGATCGCCGCCAGCACGAGCGTGCCCCAATCGTGCAGCGCGCACGCGATCGCACGGCTCGCCAGCGCGTACCCCGCGAAGATCAGGCCAAGCTCATGCAGCTGGAGCGACACATCTCCAGAGTCCGGCGCCGTCAGCACCACCATCGCCGTGACCACCACCGACGCGATCCACGTCAATGACGCCATAGCGCTCGGCGTTGAACGACTCGACGACATCGATCGCCTCCATCGCGCGCGGATCCGCACCCACGCTCGCGATCGAACATCGGTCCGCCTCGCAGTCGCGTGCAACCCAATGGTCGCATCGGGTCGTTATCGGGCCGAACGAATCGCCCGATCCCGCGCCCTCAACAGCCCGCGGCACCGCCCCGCGTCCGGCGCGTTCTCCCACCGCCCGCCCCGCTTCACGTAGGACCCCACGATCATCGCGTCCGCGTGCGCGAGGAGTTCCGGCACCTGCTCCGGAGTCACACCCGAGCCGACCAGGATCGGCAGCGAGCACGCAGCACGCGCCTCCGCCACATCCTCGATCTCTGTCGCCACGCCCGTCGCAATCCCCGTCACCACAAGGCCGTCGGCCCCAAAGAACTCCGCCCCGTGCGCCACCTCGCCGATCGTCAGGTCCCCCGTGATCGCGTGCGACGCGTGCTTCTTTTTGATGTCGCAGAAAACGCGCACACGCTCGGCGCCGATCGACCTCCGATACCGCAGCAGATCACCCGCCTCCGCACGCTCGAGCACACCCTCGTCCGCCACGTGCGCAAAGACAAAGTTCTCGCATCGGATGAACGACGCCCCCGTCGCCATCGCGATCCCGATCGCATCCTTGTTCCCACCCGACAGCACCTGGATCCCCAGCGGCATGTCCGGAGCAACGTCGCGCACCGCCAACGCCACCCGCGTCATCATCGCCACGATCTCCGGCGGCTTGGCCCCATGCACGTACGGCCGATCGTGCATGTTCTCGATCATGATCGCGTCGAACCCCGCCTTCACGTACACCCTCGCATCCGCCACCGCTTGCGCCACGATCTTGTCCGGCGACAGGCGAGCGAACGGAGTGCCGGGCAGCGCCTGCACGTGGACCATGCCGACGAGCGCCCCCCGCGAGGGGCCGCCCGATCCGAGGAATCCGCTTGAGTTTCGTGTGGGCATCGGACGGAGGGTAGGAATCCAGCGCGAAACTGTCTCTCTTCAACTACTCTTCCAACCATGCCATCGTCGGACCTCCCATCCATCATCGCCGACGCCCGGCGTGCCTTCGCCGATCACTTCGGTGCCGGCCCGACCCACGCCGCCCACGCACCGGGGCGCGTGAACCTGATCGGCGAGCACACGGATTACTCGGGCGGGCTCGTCCTCCCTATGGCAATCAATGCCGGGTGCGCCGCCGTCGGACGCACGAGCGGGAAGCCCGCGGGACGCGTGGGCATCTGGTCGGTCAACCAGAATGAAATGGCCACACTCGACGCCAACCGCCTCGGCCCCGGCACTGACTGGCACGGCAGGGGCTGGTCTTCATACGCGGCGGGCGTCCTCGCCGTCCTCCGCGATCGTGTGGGTAAAGACCTTCCCCCCATGGAGATCGTCGTCGCCTCGGATGTCCCGCTGGGCGCGGGCCTCTCCAGCAGCGCGGCATTTGAACTCTCCCTGTGCGCCCTCATCTGCTCGATCAACGGCTTCAAGCTCCTACCGACCGAGATGGCTTCCATCGCCCGCGCCGCCGAGCGCGGCTACGCCGGAATGCCCTGCGGCATCATGGACCAGTTGGTCTCGGCGTGTGGCGTAAGAGGCCACGCCCTCCTCATCGACTGCGCATCCGAGACCACCACGCCCATCTCCCTCGCGCCGCTCGGCGATCTCGCCGTCCTCGTCATCGACTCGACGGTCAAACACGCTCTCGTCTCCGGCGAGTACAAGCGCCGCGCCGACGGATGCGAGGAAGCATCCAGGATCCTCGGCGTGAAATGGCTCCGCGACGCGACCCCCGAACTCGTCGCATCCCGTGCCGGAGCCCTCGGCGTTGAACTCCACCGCTACGCCCGCCACGTCGTCACCGAGAACGCCCGCGTCGAGTCCTTCATCCGCGCGATCTCACGAGGCGATGCGCACGAAGCCGGACGCTGCATGGCCGCGTCGCACGCCTCCCTTCGCGACGACTTCCGCGTCTCCTGCCCCGAGCTCGACGCCATCGTCGACGCCTGCGCCGCAGTCCCCGGCGTGATCGGCTGCCGCATGACCGGTGGCGGCTTTGGTGGCTCCGCCGTCGTCCTGGTCCGCCCCGAAGGGGTCGATGCCTGCCTCGCCGCCTCCGACCGCGCTCTCACCGACGGGTTCCAA
>JAPKGU010000096.1 GCA_026647565.1 Phycisphaerales bacterium
GGGAGGCAGGCGATGTAGAGTCCCATGGCGACGACGGTGAGTCCGTAGGCGTAGAGGATTGGCTGGAGGACGGGGACGTAGATCTGTCCGTTAGTGATGATGCCGAGTTCGATGTGTCCGACGATGACGAGGAGCATGAAGAGCGCGCCCGCGCCGACCCATGCGAAGCCCTTCCACGAGCGGCGATGCTTGGCGGCGAGCCACCAGATGATCACCGCATAGCCCGTGAAGAATGGGATCACGTGAGTCCCTGCGTGGAGTGCTCGGGTGTGTGTGACGCGCGTGGACTCGCGGGGGCGTGGTCCTGGGCGCCGCGCGGCCACGGGAGATGCTTGGCCTGATCCTGGCATCGGTCGACGCGGGGGATCGGATTCTCGATCGGACGTGACGGGGTGGCTATCGCCCCTGCTTGAAGAAGGTGCGGAGCGACTCGTAGATGTCGTCCTTGGCGTTGACGCGGCTGGTGACGAGGCGTGGCCCGTCGCCCATGTCGGCGCCCTTCGGGAAGGCCTCGTGGAGGACGTTGATGAAGGAGCCGGAGCCGTATGAGGAGGCGACCTGGCAGTATCCGAACATGTTGCAGACGGGCAGGAGGTGCTGGTCGAGGATCTTGACGCAGTCGCGATTGTCGGTGTCGCTGGAGTTGTCGCCGTCGGAGAAGTGGAAGAGGTAGATGTTCCAGTCGGCGGGGTCGTAGTGCTCTTCGAGGAGGGCGCGGGCGCACGCGTAGGCGCTGGAGATCTTGGTGCCGCCGTCCTCGCGGACGGAGAAGAAGGTCTTCTTGTCCACTTCGGCGGCGCGGACGTCGTGGACGATGTAGCGGCTCTCGATGCCCTCGTAGTTGCGTCGGAGCCAGGTGTCGATCCAGAACGCTTCGAGGCGGACGAGTTCCTTCTGTTCGTCGCCCATGGAGCCGGAGACATCCATCATGTAGATGATGGCGGCGTTGGACTGGGGCTTTCGGACCTCGTTCCATGATCGGAAGCGCAGGTCGCGCTTGATGGGGATGATGACGGGGTCGTCGGGGTTGTAGGTGCCCATCGAGAGCTGGCGTTTGAGGGCCTCGCGATAGGTGCGTTTGAAGTGGCGGAGACTGGCGGGTCCGGTGGGGCGGATGCCGGTGAACTTGTCCCGCACGGTGGTGATGCGGTGCTCGCCCCTGGGCTTGATGCGCGGGAGCTTGAGCTCTTCGGCGAGGATGTCGGCGAGCTCCTCCATGCTGACATCGACCTCGAGGATGTGCTTGCCTTCCTGCTCGCCGCCCTTGCCCGGCTGGTTGCCCTTGCCGACGGTGTCGCCCTCTTCGCCCTCGCCCATGCCGACGCCGGAGGCGTTGTCGCCGTAGCGGAAGGTTGGGATGTCGATGTCGTGGACGGGGATGGAGACGAAGCGTTTGCCCTCGCGTCCGATGAGCTCGCCTCGGGAGAGGAACTTCTTGAGATCGCGGCGGATCTTGCCGCGCACGATCTGACGGAAGCGTTGATGGTCCTGTTCGATTTTGCTGAGCATCGTGCTCGCCCGCCGGAGCGGCGTGTTGTGCGCGAGTGGCGTGCGCCCGTGCGTCCACTGCGCTCCCTGGAGACTGGTACGGGTAGAAGCATCGGCCGGATCGGCGGTCGACACGAATGGGAGGCGGGAACGTCGGGTTTCAGGGGTGTTCCGGGCCGCTGGAGGCCCTGGGGGGTTGAGCGTCCGCGGGAGGTTGCGGGGTGCGAACAGGTGCCGACCGCTTGCGCACGAGGAGCGTGATGGCGGCGATTCCGAGCAGCCCGAGCGGGACGGCGACGAGGATCTCGGCGGCACGGTTGACGAGGTCGGCGGTGAGTCCGGTGCCTGGTCCGGTGTCGGCTTCGGTCGCGTACCAGGCGGGGAGCGCCATCGCAAGGAGGCCGACGGCCCATTCGCGAATTCCGAGTCCGTTGCCGGCGAGTGGGATCAGGAGCGCGACCTGGCTGACGGCGGCGACGGCGATGGACTCGAGCGCGCCGAGGGGGCGTCCGATGAGGGCGAAGACGACCCAGTATCGAACCGCCCAGAGGACCATGTCGGCCTGCTTCATGGCGAGGGCGCCGGCGTAGGCGCGAGAGGTCCCGCCGGGTCCGACGCACCAGACGATGAGGGAGACCAGGATCGGCACGCAGACGCCTGCCCACGCGGGCCAGCCGGAGCGGACTCCGAGGAGCATGAGAAGGATGGCGAGCATCGCCATGGTGCCCATGGCGATGCCGGAGAGGATCACGGTTTCGCCGAGGACGCGAGCGGAGGCCTTGATCCCGATGCCGTTGTATTTCTTGTGGTAGGCGATGCGTCCGAACATGCCGGGCCTGAGCGGGAGGAAGTTGAGGAGCCAGGCGCTTGAGATCAGCGCGAGCATCTCGTCCAGGCGGACCTTGCCGTGCCGGTTGTTGAGGATCCAGAAGGCGACGCTGACGACGAAGAGGTTGAGGCACGGGAGCACGATGACGAGCGCGACGAGCCACCACGGCGCCTCGCGCAGCGCGCGGAGGCCGTCGAGCAGGACGCGTTCCTGCCCGTAGGCGGTCACGATGGCGGCGGCGAGCAGAGCGGCGCCCGCGATGGACGAGAGGATCGTTCTGACGAGGCGGGTTCGCTTCGTGGGGACGCGGTCGAGATGGGCGGGGCCGCCGCTCACTGTCCGGTCCGTGGGACCAGACCGGCGGAGACGGCGGCGCCGGGTCCGGCGATTGGTTCAAGGCCGGGGCCGACTCGTCCGTAGACTGGGTCGCCGTCTTCGAGTCGGAGCGACATTTGAGCCGCGAGATCGCGGAGCATCGGGTCGGAGGACTGGGCGGCGGCCTGTAGGAGGGAGCTTTCGGGATCGATGCAACGGGTGACGAGGGCGAGCGCGAGGACGAAGGGGTCGCGTTCCTGCTCGATTGCGGCATCGAGGGATTGCATGGCGGCGTTCTGGCGTGCGTGGGGTGCGTGGGCGACGACCAGGACGCGGCCTGCGGTGGAGAGGGTGGGGTAGCGACCTGCCAGCGCGTCCGAGAGGCGTGCGACGCTTTCGGCGCTCAGCCCGCCAAGCTCGGAGGGGAGGAGAGCCGCGGCACGGAGACGGACGGATGCGTCTCTGATGTCGCGTTCGTCGGTTCCGTCGGCTCCGCCGACGCCGGCGAGCCACTCGGCGAGCTTGTCGGCATCCGCGTCGGGTCTGATGGGTGGCACGGGGATCTGGTCGGTCTGGGTGGAGAGGCACATGGGCCCCGGCTCATAGGTTTGCGTCTGCCCGGCGATGAAGCCCTGGAGCACGCCCCAGCGTGTGCGGACGGACTTGGTGCAGAGTGTCTCGGCGAGCCAGCCGGTGTAGCCGAGGGCGGGCCAGATGTCGACCTCGACGGCCTCGCCCTGGAGCAGGCGGAGGCGACGATCGGTGTCGAGGACTTCGGGGAGCGTGCGTGCGGACCACGAGGCGAGTCCGACGTCCATCATCGGGCTGATGAGGATGCGGCTGTTGATCGGCTTGTCCGGGCCGACGGCCAGGGGGAGGGGGGAGAGGTTTCGGATGACGATCCTGATGGCGGGCCGGCCGTTCGACTCGACGATGCTGGCGTCGAGGGAGATGAATGATCTCGGCTCGCGGACCATGCTGTCGACCCACGGAGGCACGCCCTTGGCGATGGAGGTGCAGGTCCTCGCTTCATCGGTGGGCTCATCGCCCCACGAAGCCCCGGCGAGGAGCTTTGAACGAGCCCACGCGCCCATGACGGACATTCGGTTGGTGGTGGCGATGCGCTGGTAGAGTTCGCGGGCCTCGGCCTCGCGCCCCAGAGATGCGCGACAGAGCGCAAGCCCGAGGATCGCGGTGGGGGAGGAGGCGTCCTGTGCGAGGAACTTGGTCTCTGCGGCCTCGAAGTTGCCGTCTCGAACGTCGACCCAGGGCATCAGCTGCTCGCGGTAGATGATGTCGACGTCGTCTCGCTGGAGGAAGAGGTCCATCGCGGCCTTGAGACCGTCGGACTGCTCGTTCGTGATCGACGTGACGACGAGCATCTCGGCGATCGCGGTAGCGGCGCCCTCGGTCACGGCGTCCAGCCCGATCATGCCTGCGGAGCCCTGTGCCTGGAGCGTGGCGAGGACCTTCTCGACGCTGCGTTCGAGGTCTCGCGCGGACTCGAAGCGTGTCTTGAGGTCGCCCGATGCGTCCGCGGCAAGGAGTCGCACCTGCTCGAGCGCGATCGGAAGGCGCAGGTCCTCGGGTGGCGTGACGCCCGTCGATGGGATTCCCTGGCGGTTGAGCTGCTCGATCGTTCGTTTGGCAAAGTCGCGTTGTGTGAGGATTGCGGTGTTGAGTTCGGAGACGGCGCCCTGCGGGCCCTCGGAGTGCCAGCGGAGGACGATCTGGTCGACGCCCACCTGGGTGGGCGGCGTGAGGCGGGAGGCGTACATCAGCGCGACGGCGGCGCGATAGAAGCGTCCCGCCTGCTCGTACGCGCCCACCTGGCCGAGCAGCATGGCCATGGACTGGTGGACGGAGGCGTCGAGGGGATCGGCGAAGAGGAGGTTCGAGAGGAGCTCGAGGCGTCCGGCCGGGCCGTCCCGCTCGGAGGCGTAGAGCGTCTCGGCGAGCGCGGCGGCCTCCTTGTTCGTGGGATCGAGACTGACGGCGAGCGCGAGGCGATCGAGGAACGGCTCGGTGTCTCCGCGTTCTCTGTGGATGAGCGCGGCGTCCAGCGCGACGCGGCTCCGGACGGAGGGGTCGAGGCGCTCGCCGGCGGCGCCGAGGAATCGCTCGTAGGTCTGGAGCCGATCCTCGGCGGTCTGCTGGCGCCCGACCTGGGCCGTGATGAGCCGCAACTGGGCGACGGTGTCCTTGGGATCCAGGCGCAGGATGTCGCGGCACGCGTTGATGACTCGCTCGTTGTCGGCGGCCTGGAACCACGCCTCGACGCGCTCGCGGGAGAGGGTTGCGTCGGTGGGTGCGAGCTTCTGCGCGGCATCAAGCAGGTGTCCGGCGATGCGAAAGTCGCGTTCGAGCGGCTCGTCCCGCAGGCGGAGGTCGAGCGCGACGGTGCGCCAGATCGCGTCGGCGCCGAGGCGGGATGGGGTCGGCGTGCCGTCGGCGCCGGCGGAAGCCGGGGCTGGGCAGGCGATTGCGAGCGCGGCGACAAGGGGTGCGATGAGTGGGGCGAGACGGGGGGCGGCCACGCGCGTCCATGCGAGCTTCGTCACGGAACTCCTCCGATCCACATCATTGAAACGCGAACAACGACGAGGCAGACGGCCACGAAGAGTGCGGCGCAGGTGGCGATCTCCACCCAGGCTACGAGGCGTCGATCGGCGGCCGGAAAGAATCTGTCGGCGACGAGACAGGCGAAGACGAGCTGGCCCGCGGCGAGCGACGCGACGCCGCCTGCGCGGCAGGCCCCGTCCATGGACGGCCATCGGCTCGCGCCGATCGCGCAGAGCCAGAGGCCGCCGACGGCCAGCAGCAAGGCCCAGGGCGTTGCGGAGGCCGCGAGAAGCCCGACTGTCATGCGTCTGGTGAGTCTCACGCCGATCGCTCCGACTGGGGTTCGATCCCCTGAGCGTATCGCATCCGGCGCGGGTTTGTTCGGCGCACGGAGCGGTGGGGGTCAGCCCATGGCCATGGTGACGAGGAACTCCGCGTTGGTCTTGACCTTTTTGAGGCGGGTCTTGAGGAGCTCCATGGCCTCGACGACGTTCATATCGGCGAGGACCTTGCGGAGGCGGTGGACAAGCTCAAGTTCCTTGCGATCGAGGAGGAGTTCCTCGCGCCGGGTGCCGGAGGCGGGCACGTCGATGCAGGGGTAGATGCGCTTGTCCATGAGCTTTCGGTCGAGGTGGAGCTCGGCGTTGCCGGTGCCCTTGAACTCCTCGAAGATGACCTCGTCCATCTTGGATCCGGTGTCGACCAGCGCGGTGCCGATGATGGTGAGGGAGCCGCCCCGCTCGATGGCGCGTGCGGCGCCGAAGAACTTCTTGGGGCGCTGGAGGGCGTTGGAGTCCAGGCCGCCGGACATGATCTTGCCGGAGTGGGGCTGCTCGGAGTTGTAAGCACGGGCGAGGCGCGTGATCGAGTCGAGGAGGATGACGACGTCGTCGCCGAACTCGACCATGCGCTTGGCCTTCTCGATGACGACCTCTGCAACGGCGACGTGGCGCGAGGACTGCTCGTCGAAGGTGCTGGCGACGACTTCGACGCCCTGGGCGACGTGGCGGCGGAAGTCGGTGACTTCCTCCGGGCGCTCATCGACCAGCAGGACGATGATCTTGACGTCGGGGTTGTTCGTGCTGATCGCCTTGGTGATCTTCTGGAGGAGAACGGTCTTGCCCGTGCGAGGCGGGGCGACGATCAGCATGCGCTGCCCGAAGCCGATGGGTGTCACGAGGTCGATGATGCGGCACTCGATCTCGTCCGGAGCGGTCTCGAGGATGAAGCGTTTTTCCGGATGGAGGGGCGTCAGGTCCTCGAAGTTCACGAGAGCGTGGATCTTCTGGGGCTCGCGTCCGTTGACCTTGTCCACGCGCAGGAGAGCGAAGTAGCGTTCGCTCTCCTTGGGGGGGCGGATCGC
The DNA here is from genome assembly GCA_026647565.1 of Phycisphaerales bacterium. Classification (GTDB taxonomy): domain Bacteria; phylum Planctomycetota; class Phycisphaerae; order Phycisphaerales; family UBA1924; genus JAHBWV01. Next base: position 6,558 of record JAPKGU010000096.1, read on the forward strand.
GCCGCGGACGACCATGCCTCGGCGAAGCCCGAAGCGCCGGATCTGCGAGGGGCTGACGTAGATGTCGTCGGGGCCGGGGAGGTATGACTGTTCGGCGGAGCGGAGGAAGCCGAAACCGTCGGACATGACTTCGAGCGTGCCCTCGCCGAACATCAGGCCCTGCTTGGCGGCGCGGGCCTTGAGAACCTTGAAGATGAGGTCCTGTTTCGGCGTGGCGTGGAAGTCGGTCAGGCCTTCCTTGGTCGCGACCTTGAAGAGGTCGTCCAGGTCCATCCGCTGCAACTGCCCGATCGAGAGCGCGTCCTTGAGATCCTCGGGCCGGGCGTTGGCGAGTGAGCGTTCGAGTTCGATGAGCTCGCGTTCGAGATCCTCATCGCTGGGGAGCGAATGGTCGAAGTGGTGGCCCCCGTGACCGGAACCGTGGCTGCTGTGGCCACCGTGGTTGCCGTGGCCGCCCTGCCCGGGGCCGGGGCCATACATGCCGCCGCCCTTGCGCTTCTTCCGCTTGCGGCGATTGCGTCCGCCGTCGAATCCGTAGCCGTATCCCTGTCCGGAGCCGTAGGGCTGCTGCTGGTGATGGTGGCCTCCTCCCTGACCTCCCCCCTGGCCTCCTCCTTGGCTTGACGGCTGACCAGAGTGACCTCCCTGGGATTGGCCGCCTTGGGACTGGCCCTGGCTGCCTGCACCACTTGCCGGTTGATTGCCGGGCTGGCGGCCGTCGGAGCGCTGGTCGGGGCGTCCATCGGTCCGCGGTCCCTCGGATCTGGGTGCTTCAGGCCGCTGTCCATCGAAACGGGCTTGTTCGTGGGGGCGTCCTTCGTGGCGCGACTCTTGGCGCTGCTCCGGGCGTGGCTCGGGGCGTGGCTCGGGGCGCGCTTCGGGGCGGGCCTCCGAGCGGGACTCGACGCGCGATTCGGCGACCTTGGCCGGGGCCGCGGATCGCGGCTCGGCGTGCTCCTTCGCGCCGGTGTCGGCCTGCTTGGCTGGCTTCTTGCTCTTGCCGGACTTTGAGGTGTCCGAGTCGATCACGTTTGTGGACTTGGCCATGAAACTCTCGCTCTTTGATCGGAAACGCATGGGCGCATCGCGCGCCTGATGACTGCGTAAGAAAGAAATGGACTGGCTTGGGCAAGCCGCGTCGCGATGGCCCGAGTGGGGCGCGCACGCGAACCGAGTATCAACCCTTCGGAGATAGCCCGTCAGACCATGACGCGGTCTGGGAAGGTCCGTCCGGCGCGGGGCCGGGTCGAAACGAGGACGACAAGTCTCCCCCTCGCACCTTGGGAACAGTATAGGAACCTTCGGCGGCGATCGCCACCGGGTTCCATCCGGTCTTGCTGCGGCGAGGATTCCCCATGTGGGATCGTCTGAGAAGGGGGTCTGGCGGAGGGACCGACACGCCGAACATTGAGCGGTCGCCGGGAAGCGGTCAGGCCCTTCCGGCGGTTCGAGGGACGCCCGCGATATCAGCGAGCGCCTGCTTCAGTGTCGCGCCGACCCGATCGGCGAGTTCGGCGTCGGCGTCGACATCGTTCAGGATCTCATATCGGCACAAGGCCCGCTTCCGCTCGACCGGCCACTGGGCCTGTTCGCGTCGGTCGAGCTCGGCTTCGTCCCAGGCGCGATGGAGACGGACGCGCTGGAGTCGTGTGGGGCGAGAGGCCTCGACCCAGATGACGGCGTCGCATTCGCTGTCAACGCCGGCTTCGAAGAGGAGGGGCGCATCGATCACGGCGGCGATCGCGCCCGCAGCGCGCGCCCGTGCGATGGCTCCGGCGCGGGTCTCGCGGACGATGGGATGCACCAGGTGTTCGAGGCGGGATCGTTCGGCGGGATCGGAGAAGATGATGCTTGCGATCTTGGACCGGTCGACTTGTCCCTCCGGGGTGAGCACGCGATCGCCCCACCATTCGACGAGCTTGCGGCGCACGTCGGGGCGATCGAGCGCGGCGCGCGCCTCGGCGTCTGAATCGATGGCGACGCACCCGAGCGTGGTGAGGAGGCGAGCGACCTGCGACTTGCCGGAGCCGATGCCGCCCGCCAGCCCGAGAACGGGGATCCCCTGGTGCGACGGGGCGCGAGGCGAGCGGATGCTCTCGACGACGCGGGCCGGGCGTGCGACCATGAGCATCCGCACGGCGGGTCCGTCCGTGCCGGCGGTGCAGATGCCGATCGTGCCCAGCCCGAGAAGGCGCTCGATCAACGAGCGGTGCAGGGTGACGTGCTGGATGCGTTGGCGCGGCACGTCCGCGGCGGACTGGGACAAGACGCCGGCGACAACGACGACGCGCCGATCCGTGAGAACGTAGAGCCGGGAGAGCCAGCGCACGAGTCCGATGGCAAGCAGAAGAGCGATGGACGCGCCCGCGATCCGAGCGCCGATGACCCCGGCATGGGGCGAGGCGGGGCCTCGGATTGCCCAAGCGGCGCCGAGGCCACCGATGAGCAGGAGTGCCAGGAGTGTGCGTGGGGCGTGGAGGAGGATGAACCACGCGCTCGGCCTGAGTGCTTCGCGAGCGGGCTCTTCACCCGGGATGAAGCGATCGGTGCGCCACAGCCCCGAGCCCCACGGGAGCCGGGGGTTCATGCTCCACCACCCGCAGGGGCGCGGAGCACGGCGATCTCGGGGTGGTTGCGGTAGTAGTTGTCGTAGTCCAGCCCGTAGCCGACGACGAACTCGTTGGGGATATCAAAGCCGACATAGTCCGCCGCGATCTCGACCACGCGGGGGACGAGCTTGCGGAGGAGCACGCAGATGCGGACGCTGGCCGGGGCCTGCTCGGCGACGAGGCGTTTGACCAGATCGAGCGTCTGGCCCGAGTCGAGGATGTCGTCGACGATGAGAACGTGCTTGCCCTTGAGGTCCTTGGGGAGGACGCTGCGCATCGCGGCGCCCTTGCTCATGGTGGAAGCGCCGGGGTAGCTGGAGACGGTGACGAGCTCGAGACTGAGCTTGAGGGGCATCTCTCGGACGAGGTCGGCGGTGAAGATCAGGGCGCCGGTCATGACCGAGATGATCGCGATGCGTCCGGCCTCGTCGGGGCTTGCGCCCTCTGCGGCGAGCGATCGCTCGAGGTCGCCGGCGATGCGTCGCCCGAGTTCGCGCACGCGCGACGCGATGGCGTCGCGGTCGATGAGGGTTCGATCGAGGTCACGGATCATGGAGGCACACGCCCTTTCCGGCGGGTCTACGAGACCAGCCCCTTGATGGCGCCCTTGCGGCGGGCCTTTGAGTAGCGTGCGAGCGAGTCCTCGACGATGGCCTGCGCGGCCTCGGCGGGGAGGATCTCGTCCACTTCAACTTCCTTGTTCTCGAGGAGCTTGTAGTCCGTGAAAAAGCGTTTGAGCATCTTGAAGATGTGCTTCGGGAAGTCGCTTGCCTTCTCGAACTCGGAGTAGATGGGATCGCTCGAGAGGACGGCGATGATCTTGTGGTCCGGCTGGCCGTGATCGATCATCGTCATCATTCCGACGGCCCGGGCCTCGCAGAGGCACATGGGAGGGATCTCCTCGGTCGAGTAGACGAGCACGTCGAGCGGATCGTCGTCCTCGGCGAGCGTCTGCGGGATGAATCCATAGTTCGCGGGGTAGTAGACCGCGCTCGAGAGCACGCGATCGAGCTTGAGCAGCCCTGTCGCCTTGTCGAGCTCGTACTTGTTGCTGGATCCCTTGGGGATCTCGATCACGGCGCGGAAGCAGGAGGGGAGTTCTCCCTCGTCCACGCTCGGGGTCACGTCATGCCACGGATGAACCATTGAACCAGACCTCTCTCTCGCTCAGACTCGGATGCGGGGGGCGGGTGCGGACCGCGAATGCCCGGCGTCGCTCTCCGGGGCGGTGTTGCCTGTGAACATGGTGGCCCGATCGACGAAGCACAGGCGATTGCTCCATGGATCGCAGGTGTACACGGACCGCTCGCCCCACGGCTGGTCCTGGATCGGGCCGACAGCGCGTTCGCCGAGCTCCGCAACCAGGAGCCGACGGGTGCCGGGCAGATCGTCGGTCGCCAGGTAGATGTGGTCGGGGTTGGGGCCGATCCGTCGATCATCGCCGTCCGCGAGGGGGTCGTAGCACGCGAGGATGACGCCCTCGCAGTCGAAGTAGTGCCTGCCGCCCGAGACGCGGGCGCCTGGGGTTCCGAGCACGCGCGCGTAGAACGCCGCGGCGGCGTCGATGTCCCCGACAGGCACGATGACCCTGAAGAGCCGCATGATTCTCCCGCGAGTGGGTGGGGGACGGGCGCACGCCCGCGACGTAGCGGCTATCTTACGCCCATGCTCCGCATTGACTATTCCAACTGTCTTTCCACCCGGGTCGGCGACCACGGGATCGAGCCGGACCTTCTTGTGCCGGGCGCCGAACTGCACGCGGCGGCGGCGGCGCTGTCGCGGAAGCTCGCGTCGACCAAGGGCACGGGTTGGGAGCGGTGGCGCCTGCTGCACGAGCAGCCGATGCGTTTGGCACATGTGGAGGCGGTCACGAGGGTCGTCGGGGCGTGCCGCGGGCGTTTCGACAACATGGTCGTGCTGGGGATCGGCGGGTCGGCGCTGGGGAACCTCGCGCTGCAATCGGCGCTGAACCCGGCAACGCACAACCTTCTCCCGGGCACGGGACGCGCGGGGCCACGGATGTTCGTGGTGGACAATGTGGACCCGTCGTATCTTGGATCGGTGCTCCGTTTCTGCGAGGCCTCGGATTCGGGCGGTCTGAAGCGGACGCTGTTCAACGTGATCTCGAAGTCGGGCGAGACGGCGGAGACGGCGGCCCAGTTCATGGTTGTTCGGGACATGCTCCGCCGGGCGCTCGGTCCGGACTACAAGAGCAACATCGTGGCGATCACCGATCCGGCCAAGGGGACGATGCGCCAGATCTGCGACGCGGAGGGCTTCACGACGCTGCCCGTGCCGGACGGCGTCGGCGGTCGATTCTCGGTGCTGTCGCCGGTCGGGCTGTTCTCCGCGGCGATGTGCGGTATCGACATCAACGGTCTTCTTGACGGCGCGGCGGCGATGGATGGATGCTGCTCGCGTGCGGATCTGCACCAGAACCCCGCGGCGCTGCTGGCGACGATTCTTGTGACGCTCGGGGCTCGCAAGGGCAAGAGCAACCACGTGATGATGCCGTACGCGAACGCCCTGTACCTGCTGGCGGACTGGTATCGGCAGTTGTGGGCGGAGTCGCTGGGGAAGAAGTTCGACACGGGCGGGAACACGGTGTACGCGGGGTTCACGCCGATCAAGGCGCTTGGAACCACCGATCAGCACTCGCAGGTGCAGCTCTACCGAGAGGGTCCCAACGACAAGGCGTTCGCGCTGATCGAGGTCGAGTCGTTCGCGTCGGACAACGCGGGCGTTCACGGGGACGTGTCGATCCCGACCGGCCTGGGCGTCGAGGCGATCTCGTACCTCGAGGGAAAGTCGATGACAGCCCTCCTGAACGCGGAGAAGCGCGCGACGGAGTACGCGCTGGTCGAGTCCCAGCGCCCCAACTTCACGATCACCTTCCCCAGGATCGACGCTCATCACGTCGGGCAGTTCATCTACCTCTGGGAGATGGTGACGGCGTACGCGGGGCTGATGCTCGGCATCGACGCGTACGACCAGCCGGCGGTGGAGACGGGCAAGGTCGCGACGTTCGGGCTCATGGGCCGGGCGGGATACCAGAAGCACAGGGACGCGGTGGACCGCGTGCTGACGGCCACGTCGCACGTGTGGAAGGGCTGAGCCGCAACGGGGCGCGTTCGTTCACGCCCTTGAGGGGCTGAGTCCGTGGGGAGCGCTGTCGGAGTGCCCTCGGATGATCCCCGTGGCGACGAGCACGCCGAGTGATGCGGAGGCGACGACGACTGCGTGGGCGAAGATCGTCGCGTCGAAGAACCAGGCCGTCGGGTCCCTTGTCAGCGGGAACGCGACGAGGAAGTGGTAGACGAGCGCGGCGACGACGGCCGCGAGAAGCCCGTATCGGACGATGACGATGGCGAGCATGGCCGCCATGGCAAGCAGGATGGGCCACGCCTGCGGGATGACCTCCCCGGACAGCAAAGCCCAGAACAGCGCGGTCAGCACGGCGAAGGTCGAGCCGGCGACCCACTGGCTCTTGACGAGCAGTCGAATGACGACGAGGGCGAGGACGAGGGCCATTCCCTCTCGGACGGAGGCGACCATCATGTGGAGGAGGGCGCCGAGCGCGGTGCGGGCGCCGGCGATCGCGTCCATGCCGTACTTTGCGTCCATGAACGGAGGGGGCGGGGGCTTTCCGATCAGCGACGGCACGTGCAGCGTGGCGTAGAAGGCAGCGGCGGAGGTCACGCCGAGAAGCACGCCGACGGCGGCGTGCTTGCCGACGAGGGGATCTCTGATGCGACCTGAGACCAGGCGTTCCCAGGTGATGAGCATCTGTGGCCACGCGCGTCGGACGTAGGGCTCCATGGCCATGTAGAAGACGACGAGCGCGGATCCGACGAGGAGCGACTGACCGGCCATGCGCCCGAGCAGCTCGGTCTCGCCTCGGAGCGTCCAGACGTGACCGGCACGGAGCCACCATCCGATCATCCAGATGATGGTGCCTCCCGCGCCGACCTTGAAAGCGCCCCAGTAGTCCACGCGCCTGGCCCGGATGTTCCCCGGCACGAGCAGGAACGAGGCGATGACGAGCATGGCGGTCATGCCGGTGGTGACCCAGAGTCCGGGGCCGCCTCGGAACAGCTCTTCGGGGACGCCGACCTGGCTCGCCTTTGCCCACCGGGTCTCGATGAGTCGGAACGCGACGGCCTGCCCCTTGTAGATCGCGGCCTCGACCCGTACCTCGACTTCGGGGCTCTCCGGATACGCGCCCTGCCACGCGGCCCGCGTTTCCGCGAAGACGGGGGGCACACGATTGGGCGCGACAGGCGTGAACTCGTCGTAGGGCAGGTCCGCGAGCTCGAAGAGCAATCGCCACGTTCTGTCCGGATCCGCGCCGTCCGGAGGGGGGCGCCAGCCGTCGGGCGTGGTGACATCTTCGGCGTCGCGATAGCGCACGTACAACTCGCGCAGCTGGCCTGCCGGGGAGAGACGGAGGGAGATCATGCCGGGTTCGATGGGGGCCGGGTCGGTGAGCGTGACCTTGCCGTGGGCGTTCTGCGGGCGGAGCGGGGCGGGACTGGCGCGATACCAGAAATCGATTGCCGCGGGGCGCGGCCTCGCGAGCCGATCCCACCGGTCCTTGCCGAGGTCGTTCTTCTCGATCTCTCGCACGAGTTCTTCGTAATAGTCGAGGGAAGATGCGGCGTGCGTCAGCGCGGAGGAGTAGCCGAGGCGAGCGAAGACCTCTTCGGCTCTGCTGGCCAGCACGGCCGGGCTCCTGGCGAGATAGGCCCTTTCCTGCAAGCCGACGCGGGGCGCGAGCGTGAGGACCGCACCGAGCATCGCGAGCACGCCGATGATGACCAGCACGCCGTGGAGTGGGCGCATGACGCCCCTCTCGCCGGCTTGCGCGACGAGTTCGGGTGAGGGCGTTTCGCCTGCGGCCAGGGCGGCGGCGAGGGGATCGCCTCCCGGCAGGAGCGCGGAGACGCCGCGAGCCGTTGCCGGCCGGTCCGCGGGATCGCGAGCCAGGCAACGCTGGATGGCGTGCACGATCCTCTCGTCCAGGCCGGCGACGGCGTCGCGCGGATCGGGCGGTTCTCGCGTCTTCTCTAATCATCGCTCCTCTTGACCCACTCTGCACTTCTCCTCTCTTCTCGAATCGACTCGAACACTCCGCGTCTATCCAGAGCGCGACACCTTCTTTGTCTCTTTATTGACCCCCGCGAGGCTGACGAACAAACATGGAAAAGAAAACGGTTTATATCCAGATATTGGATGGGGATAGTGTGGTTGATACCAACAAATATTCCCAAGAAAACATCATCATCGGGAGCGGCCCCGCAGCGCATCTGCGTATGGAAGACCCGCAAGTTTCTCGCATCCACGCCATGCTCAAAGTCAACGAGCACGGCGAGATCCTGCTGAGCGATCTGGGATGGAGCAGCGAAGGGACCCTCCATAACGGTCGAAAGATCGATGGCGAGGCCCAGATCGAAGACGGTGATCTCGTTCAGATCGGAAGCTCGTATCTCCGCGTGTTTGGGAATCCCCCTGGCGAAGTCGCGGCTCCCATGTTCGGAAGCATCGCAGATGCCGACGATGATATCCTCAATGTGTTCGGAGCACCCGGCGAAGCCGAAGGCCCCACCGTCAAGCGCCCGTTGCCTGACTTTGGCAAAGCTGTTTCGGCCAAAAGCAAGCGCGAAGACGACGATCTGTTGCTTCCACCCGTCATGGAAGAAGAAGACTTCGCATTCGACAAAAAAGCCGATCCCTTCGCAGGAATCAAGCCTTCTCCCTTTGACAACGAAGGTGACTTTGGTGGCGAAGCCGAACTCGACCAAGAGCCCGATTTTCCCGTCACAGACGAACCCCTGCCTCCCGCTCCAAGCAGCTCATGAGCTTAATATTCAAAGGGGTTGTACCAACTTCCTTTCCATCCACATATACCGATGCTC
>JAPKGU010000097.1 GCA_026647565.1 Phycisphaerales bacterium
CTTGCCACGGAGGCGACGCTCGAGGTGCGGAGCGCCACGAACAAGCGGCTTGTGTCGTTCACGAACTCGACTGCTTGAGGTCTTGGCGCGGGTTGTGGCGGCAATCGGGCTGGGAGCGATGATCGGCATCGAACGCGAGTGGTTCCGGCATCGCGCCGGAATGCGAACCATGATCCTCATCAGCGTCGGGAGCGCCGGCTTCATGCTCCTCGGAGTCGAGACCTTCGCGCGAGACCCCGTCAGCACCACGGGGCAGGCAGAGATCAGCCGCGTGATCCAGGGGCTGATCGGCGGTATCGGGTTCATCGGCGCCGGCGCGATCATCCACAACCGAGCGACGGTATACGGATTGACATCCGCGGCGTGCGTGTTCTGCGTCGCATCGATCGGCGCCGCCTGCGGGCTTGGGCTTTACGCGATCGCGACCGTGATCGCCGTCGCGTCGCTGTTCACGCTCGTCATGCTCCGCGCGGTTGAGACGCGCCTCTTTCCGCCGCCTCCCGGTGGCGTCAAGCGTTACGGCGAGGATCAGGGCGGTGAACCATCGAACGGGAACGGCGCCAACGGTGTCTGACCGGGTCGACTCGGCTCCTCACCATGGCAGGATCGTGCCGTCGTAGTTGAAGAACTTGCCGCCGTCGGAGGCCGTGAGGCGATCGATGAGTCGGATCAGATGCGAGACGCTCTCTTCGGGCTTGAGAGGGGCGTTCGGGCCGCCCATGTCGGTTTGCACCCAGCCGGGGTGAACCACAACGCACGCGAATCCCTCGCCCTTGAGCTCGTTGTGCATCGAGACCGAGAGCATGTTGACGGCGGCCTTGCTTCCTCGGTACGCGTAGGTTGAGCCGCCGCTGTTGTTGGTGATGCTGCCGAGCTGGCTCGACACAGTCACGACGAGCTTCCTCGATCCGCGCTTGAGGTTCGGCAGCAGCGCTCGCGTGATAAGCACCGGTGCGAAGCTGTTCACGGCGAAGACACGCTGGAACTCGCCCATGCTCACGTCCGCGAGCGTTCTCGCGTCGCTCGAGACGCCGGCGTTGTTGATGAGCACATCGATCGCTCGATCACCCACGCGTGCCGGGAGCGTCTCGATGCTGGCCGGATCGGAGAGTTCCAGCGGCACGAGCGTCGGGGCGTGGCCCGGCTCATCGCCCGCCTTCGCAACGTCACGGACGGTGCCGATCACGATGTCGCCCCGAGCGGACAACTGGCGGGAGAACTCCAGGCCCAGACCGCGGTTGCTGCCCGTCACGAGATACGTCGTCGCCATGATCCTGCCTCCGCTGTGCTTGCCATCAGTCCGCCATCGCCTCATCGGGAATCAACGCGTTGTGGTGCACCTTCTGCACGTCATCGTTGTCGTCGAGCGCATCGATGAGACGCACGAGCGTGGTCGCCACGTCGAGGCCGGGTTCCACGGTTGTGCCGGGGATCATCGCCAGGCCCGCATCAAGGATCGCCACGCCCGACTTCTCCAGCGAGTCCTTGACCACCTGGAACTCCGCGGGCCTTGTCAGAATCGTCCAGACGCGATCCGCCGGCTCCGTGTCGTCGTCTGCCTCCGGCGCCTGGACATCGTCCGCGCCCGACTCGATCGCGATCTCGAACATCGAGTCGGCCGAGCGTGCGCCCTGCAGCGCCGCAATCCGGCCCCGCGTTTCGAACAGGTAGCCGACACACCCGGCATTGCCGAGATTGCCCCCGTGCTTCTCGAAGATCAGTCGCAGATCGGTGACCGTTCGCGCGCGGTTGTTCGTCAACGCGTCGACCAGCACCGCCACTCCGCCGGGGCCGTAGCCCTCGTACCGCACCGGCTCCCAGCTCTCGGCGTCGATGTCCCCGACGCCCTTCTGGATCGCTCGCTCGATCGTGTCCTTCGGCATGTTCGCGTACCGCGCCTCGTCGATCGCGTACCGAAGCGTCACGTTCGAAGATGGGTCCGCGCCGCCCTGACGCGCAGCGGACATCAACGCCCGGGCGCACTTCGTCCAGACCTTGCCGCGGCGCTTGTCCACCACGGCCTTCCTGTGCTTGATCTTGCTCCACTTGTTGTGGCCGGCCATGCGTCCAACCTTAGCGCGGCTGGAGATTGGATGCGTTCCCGACTGGGTTCGCGCCCTCGTCCCGCGAGGGGGCTTTGGGGTCGGTTCGCTCTGTCACCGGCTTCCATCGCATCGGGGCGATGGCCGGCTCCCGGCCCTCGCTCGCCGCCGCGATCTTCGCACGCAGCGACTCAAGAAGCGGCGCGTGCTCCGGATTCGAGCGACCTGCGGCCTCCAGGTTCGCCGTCTCACGCTCCAGCTCCGTGATGGCCTCTTCCCAGCGGAGCACGGCCTCCTCCCTCTCGCCGCTGGCCCACAGGGCGTCCGCGTAGTGGTCGAGCGAGACGGGCGAGCCGCCGTCGAGATCGATCGTCAAAGCTTTGAGGAGCAGAGAGACGGCGCCCTCCACGATCGAGCCATCGCTCGACACGGTGTCGAGGAGCCGCCCCTGCTGATAGCGCAGCCACCCGATCGAGTCCGCAACATTTGCGTCATCCGGCGCGTGCAGATACGCGGACTCGAGAAGCGCCTCGGCCTCTTCCGGGTTGATCCCGCGCTCGAGCAGGGTGTAGCCCAGGTTGTTCGCGGCCATGGCGTTGGTCGGGTCGTACCTCAGCGCCAGCCGGTACGTGTCGTCGGCCCGATCACGGCGGTCGTCGGAAGAGGCGAAGTAGTTGCCGATCATGAATGCGATCTCTGACTTGGCGCGCTCCAGCGTGGCCCGCGCGTCCAGCGCGTTCGGTCCGTCGGGGTGGATCGGCTCGAGCACCGCCCTGGCCGTCGAGAGCGTCGTGACGCGATCGAGCACGCGGGCAAGGTCGGACGCGTCCCCCGCGATCACGACCAGGCGCACGCCCACGCTGACAAGCTCGTCGTCCGGAGCCGATGCGTGCTCAAGCCCGGCGATCGCGACCCGGAGCGCCTCGGCGGGCCGGTCCGACTGGGCGAGCGCCGCGATCACACGCTTGAACGATCGTGTCGCGTTCGGCCCGGACGGATCCGATGCATCCCTGCACGCGCTGATCAGCTGGTCAACGCCCGTGTCCGGCTTCGATGCCAGGAGCGCCATGCGAAGCTCGTGGACGCCGGGCGTGACGGCGACCGAACGCGCAAGAGCCACGTCGATGATCCGCAGCACCGCGTCCGCACGCTCGGGGGTCGGCGCCGCCGCCGCCGCCGGCCCGACATCCGCCAGGATCAGCTGGATCATCGCTCCCTGTCCCGGCGAGAGCGTCGCGTTCTCCGGAAGGTCCGACGCGAGCGCTTGGGCGGCGCCCGCGAGGTCATCCGCTCGCGCGCGAGCGCGGGCCAGCTCGATGGTGGCATCGATCGGTCTCGGGCGAGGGTCCAGGCGCAGGATCGCCATCGCGTCCGCCTCGGCGCCTCGATCGGCGCGATCGCGCAGAAACGCCTCGAACGCCCCGTCGATCAGGGGAGATGGAAACGCCATGGAGTGGTCACGGAGGATCGACTCCGCCTCGCCGATCCGGCCCGCGTCGGAGACAATCGTCGCGAGCGCCACGGCGAGCGTTGCCGACGCCGGGTGGGCGTCGCGCAGCGATCGAAGCGTCGATTCGGCCCGCGCCAGCGCTGTCGGGTCGGAGCCGGCACGGCGCTGCCAGACGGCGACCGCCAGACGGGAGGCCAGCTCATCGTCGGGGCTGAGCTCGAGCAGCGAGACCACCTCCGGCTCGGCCAGCGCGAGCTGGCCGCGCTGCGCCGCGTCCTGCGCGCTCATGGCCCGGAGCAGCCGGCTCGACGGCACCGCCATGCGCAGATCGCGATACACCTCGAAGAGTCGGTCCTGATTCGCCAGCGGCGCGCCCGCGCGATACAGGCCCGAGAGCTGCTCATACGTCGATTCATCGAAGGGATCCGCTTCGATCGCCCGTCGAAGCAGGGCCGCGCCGGCCTCGGCGTCGCGCAGCGCGATCGCGATGTCCGCGCCCAGCCGCAGGTCAGAGGCCGTCGCGGACTCGGAGAGGGCGGACTCGAGCGCGAGCTTGGCCTCCGCGGGCCGCTGGAGCGTCAGGAGGACACGGGCCCGCTGGGTCGGATCGGGCACGGTGCCGAGCAGCGCCTGTGCGTGGTCCCAGTCGCCGGATCGTGCCGCGAGCATCGCCGCAGCGGGGCCGGGCGACTTGCTCGAATCGGGGGCCTCACCCGGCGCGGATCCCAGGACCCGAATCGCCTCGGCGGCGCGGGCAAACGCGCCTTGCTCGAGCAGCATCGCGCCGGCGAGCAGCGCCGCGCCCGGCTCGGCGCGCGACCCTCCCTGCAGGGCGTCCATGACCATTCGCCAGCGAGCCGAAGAGGCGATAGCGGTGCCGACAGAGGCCGAAGCAAGCGGATTCGCCCCGACGAATGCGACAGCAGTCTGCGCGAGTTGCGCGTCGGGAATCGTTGCGACCCACGCTCGCGCGCACTCCACGTCCGAGGGGTGACGCGCCAGGTGGGCGGCCAGGAGCTGCGTCGCCGACCCCGGATCGATCGCCGACGCCGCTCGCGCGAGCCGGCTCTCGACCGCAGCGGTCATCTTCGGCGCGGGCAGGCCGAGCGCCGCGGCACGTGCCGCCGCCGCCACCGGCAACTCCGAGAGCGCGCGAGCGATCAGCGGCTCGCGATCGGTGTTCTGCGAGAGATATCTGAAGAGGGCGAGCTGCCGGTCGTCCACTCGCAGGGAGGCGTTCGAAACGTCGTCGAGCAGGATCAGCGCCGCCTCCGCGGCACGTCCCGAGCGCGTCAGCACATACACCCGCCGCTCGGTGATGGCCGAGGGATCGAAGGAGGGATGCTGGGCCGCAAGCTCGTACGCATCGAGCGCGCGATCGGCATCGCCGAGCCGCGCCCACGCGTCCCCCGCGTCGCGAGCCAGGTCGCTCCGTCGACGCGCGAGCGTCTGGAGGTCGGCCCGATAGCTGGTCGTCGACGTGAACTGGAGCGCCGAGCGGGCCGCGGACTCCAGCGCCTCGTTCCCCGCGACCAGGCGCCCGAGGGCGTGCAGTGAGGAGCCGATCGCCGCCCGCGCGATGACCGGAAGGGCCGGATCGCCGCCCGCCGACTGGTTCTCGATCGCACCCGCGAGCCATCGGCATGCCTGCTCGTGATCGCCCTGCTCGGAGGCGGCGATGCCGAGCAGCAGGCACGCGCGTGGCTCCAGGCGCCCGAGGTCGATCACGCGCTTGTACGCCGCGAGCGAGCCGATCCGCTGTCCGCTTGCCGCGAGGATGTCCCCGCGCAGGAGCGGGATCTCCGCTCGCCCCTTGTCCGCCTTCTCGGCTTCATCGAGGAGCGTGATCGCATCGGCGTTCTTCCCATCGTTCCACGCGATCCTCGCTCTGGCATACAGCCGAAGCGCTCGTTCCGAGTCCTCCGCCGTCGCGGCGCTCTCAGCCGGTGGGGCGTCGGGTCGTTTCAGATCGGACGCGTACCGGGGGAGCAGCTCGGCCAGCGGGACGCGCGCGGCGTCCGGGACCTCGCCCATCGGCTCCACCAGCTTGGCGTCGAGGCCCGCGGGGGGGGAGATCCTTCTCGACTCGGCGCCCCGAGACTCGGTCGCAGCGAGCCGCTCAAGCGCGTGGATCGAGGGCGCGAGCGATTCGAGGGCCACGGTCCGGGGAGACTCCGGCGCCTGTTTCGACGGGCCGGCGCACGAGGCGAGTGCGGCCGCCCATCCGGCAAGCGCGGCAATGTGAAGGGCACGAGATCGCGGGGATTTGCGCATCGACCGAGAGGGTATGTGGAACCAGGCCCCCGGGTTGCGAACGAGCGCCGAATCGTTGCGGTCGCCCTTCAGCCGGCGGAGCGTTTCCGACTCGTCCGCGTCGGCTCAGCGGAGCCGCGCCGTCCGGATCGTGCCTGCTGCTTCGCACCGGACTTGCCGGAGCCGGCGGCCGCCCGGGCGCGACGCGCCGGAGATGCCTCCTGCTGCGCGTCGGCCCACTGTTCGAGCCGTGCGTATGCGTCCTTCGAGTCCTCCGCGAGCACGTGGTGCTCGAGCCATGAGGAAGCATCGGCGTGCGAGGCGGGAGACGAGGGATCGAGCTCCTCGGGGAGCGCCCGCTCCGCCGCGAGACGGACGCAGAGCCGCGAGTCGACGGGCATCGCGTGGGCGCCGAGTCCGAGCAGGCACACGCGACCGCAAACGAATGGGTGCATGCCTTCGAGCGAATCCAGGTAGGCCCGCGCGTCTCGCTTGGGCAGCGAGACCAGGTGCGCCAGAGAGACCTCGTGCTCGCGTCTGAACACGTCGTTGAGCACGGATCGAAGGCGCAGGAACCGCGACGAGCCGTGCGGATCGTCGGTAGGCGTGATCCGATCGAACTCGTGGGCGAGGCAGACCCGAAGCTCGTTGTAGTCGGCGAGCTGCGAGTGGGCCTCCGCGAGGGCCTGCTCGCCGCTCCGCGAGCCGCGCTCCCACAGGAAGAACGATCGGACAAGCTCGGCGATCAGAGGATCGTTCGTGTGCGTCAACGCCGGGGGTGCCGGCGGGGCGGACGCGGGCAGGCGCTTGAGCAGATTCTGGAGCCGCTTGGGCGCTTCCGTGCTCACGGAGCGGATCCCTCCCTCGGGACTTCGCCTGTTGGATCGTCGATGGCCGACGGAGTCTCCCGGTGGGAGGACTTGGCCTCCCGCTCCTCGGCGACACGAGACAACGCCTCAAAGACCCCGGCCTGCTTCTTGAGCGAGGCGTCGAGCTTGAAGTGCAGGTGAGGCGTCACGCGCAGGTCCAGACGCTCGGAGACCTCGTGGCGGATGTGTGCCGCCGCGGCACGAAGCCCGTGCAATGTCAGGTCCTGCCGATCCTCCGGCAGCACTGAGATCATGATGGTGGCGGCCTTGAGGTCCGGCGAGACCGTCAGATCGGTGATGGTGATCAGGCCTCGGATGCGCGGGTCCTGGAATCCGCGCGCGATGACCTCCTGGACCGCGGTCCGGAGAAGTGATCCGATCTGTTCGGTGCGCCGTGACATGCTTGCAGGTTCTGATCAGGACTCGAGAGCGCGTCGCATCATCTCGGAGGCGATGGTCCCGTCGGGATCTGGGTCGAGCGTTTCGGAGGGTTCGCCGGGAAGCGACGCAGACTGCAGGACGGTCCGGTTGATTGTTGCGACCTCGCCGTCGCGAAGAGAGCGGAGTTTCTCGGTCACGTGGTCGAGCACCTCGCCGATGCGTTTGCCGTCCCTCGCGACCGTCACCAGGGCCATCCTGGCGTGGTTCAGGAGATCCGGATCACCGACCTCGGCCAGCGAGACCATGTGCTCTCGGTGCAGGCGGTCCTTGAGCGAGCTGACCACACGCCGCTTGTCCTTGATGGACTCTGCGCCGTGAACGATCAGGTCGAACTGGAGCAGGCCGATCACCATGGGAGACGCTCGGAGCAGGCCGGGACCGCGCAACGATCAGAGGGTGCGCTTGACCTCCACGTTCTTGTAGCACTCGAGGATGTCGCCCTCCTTGATGTCGTCGTACCCGTCGATCTTCATGCCGCACTCCATGCCGGCGCGAACCTCCTTGGCATCGTCCTTGACGCGCTTGAGCTGGGCGAGCTTGCGATCGTTCTCGACCACCACGCCGTTCCTCGTGACGCGGATGAGTGCGTCGCGCTGCACCGTGCCGTCCGTGACGTAGCAACCGGCCACCGAGCCGACCTTGGTGATCTTGAAGACCTGGCGGACCTCCGCGTGGCCCAGGACTTCCTGCCGGAGCTCCGGCGTGAGGAGGCCCTCCGCGGCCTTCTTCAGGTCGTCCGTGATGTGGTAGATCACCTGGTAGTTGCGGATCTCCACGCCCTTGGACTCGGCCACCGACCGTGCCTTGCCCGACGCGATCACGTTGAAGCCGATGATGATGGCGCGTGACGCCTCCGCGAGGATCACGTCCGACTCGGTGATGCCGCCGATCGCCGCGTGCAGCACCCTTGCCTTCACCTCCGCGTGGGTGATCTTCTCGATCTCGTTCTTGAGCACGTCCAGGGTGCCCTGCTCCGCCGCCTTGAGGACGACCAGGATCTCCTTGATGTCCTTGTCGGCGATCTGCGTGAAGAGCGAATCGAGCGTGACCTTCGGCTGCGCGAGCTGCGCCTCGCGCTCGGCGTGCCGGCGCTGCTCCGCGGCGTCCTGCGCCTTCCGGAGCGAGTCCACCACGAAGAACCGGTCGCCCGCGTCCGGAACCTCGTCGAGGCCGGAGATCTGCACCGGCGTCGGCGGATGCGCCTCGCGGAGCTTGGCCCCGCGATCGTCCGTGATGTCGCGCACGCGTCCGTACCCGCGCCCGGCGACGATGAAGTCTCCGACCTTGAGAAGCCCGTCCCGCACCAGGATGTTGGCAACGGGGCCGCGGCCCTCTTCCATCCGACCCTCGATCACGTTTCCGGATGCGGAACCGCCGAAGCCGGCCTTGAGCTCGAGCACCTGCGCCTGCAGGTCGAGAATCTCGAGCAGCTGTTCGATGCCCTGCCCGGTGAGCGCCGACGTGCGCACCACCTCAGTCTGGCCGCCCCATTCGATCGGGTTCAGGCCGTGCTCGGCGAGCTGGCCGAGCGTCTTCTGGATCGCCCCATCCGTGGCCTCCGGACGATCGATCTTGTTCAGTGCGACCACGATCGGCACCTTCG
Organism: Phycisphaerales bacterium; assembly: GCA_026647565.1. Classification (GTDB taxonomy): domain Bacteria; phylum Planctomycetota; class Phycisphaerae; order Phycisphaerales; family UBA1924; genus JAHBWV01. The sequence continues at coordinate 8,659 of JAPKGU010000097.1, forward strand.
CGGCCTTCGCGTGGTTGATCGACTCGATCGTCTGAGGCATCACGCCCCCGTCCGCCGGCGAAACCACCAGAACCACGATGTCCGTGATGTTCGCGCCGCGAGCCCTCATCTCCGTGAACGCCTGGTGGCCCGGCGTATCGAAGAACACGATCTCCTTCTGCTCGCCGCCCACCGTCAGCGGAACCCGGAACGCGCTCGTCCTCTGCGTGATCCCTCCCGCCTCGCCCGCGGCGACGTTCGCGTTGCGGATGCGGTCCAGGAGCGATGTCTTGCCGTGGTCGACGTGTCCGAGGATCGTGACAACCGGGCCGCGAGCACGCTGGTCGACGGTCTCTCGCTTCTCGAACTCGGCGGAGATCGCCTCCTCGCCGGTCTTGGACTCGGTCACCTCGAGCTCGATGTCAAAGTCGATCATGATCTCCTGGGCCTTGGCCGGGTCGATTCCCGAGTTGATCGTCGCCATCACGCCCTGGAGGAAGAGCTTCTTCACGATGTCCGCGGCCTTGACGCCCGTCGTCGCCGAGAGGTCCTTGATCGTGAATGGAGCCGCGATCTTCACCGTGCCGCCGGTCTCTGCGGCCGTGCTCGCGCGATCGCCGACGCCCTGCTTCTTGAGCTGCTGGCGACGCTGCTTCATGAAGCCCGAGGCACGGGCCAGCCGCGCCTCGCGCTCGGCCAGGTCCTGCTCCGTCCATGCGTCGGTCGGGCCGGTCCATTCCTCACCGGCTGTCGCGCGCCGACGTGACGGCACACCGGCCGCCGAGCGGCCCTTCGCCGGACCCGCGGCCGGCGCTCCGCCCTTGCGGCGCGGCGAGCGACCGCGATCATCATCTCCGCCTTCCGTGGTCTCGCCCGGCCGGGTTGGAGCCCTGCCCTCGCGTGGCGGACCGGAGCCGTAGCCGGACGACCCGGAGCCGCCCGGCGGGCGCGGACCGCGCGGACGCGGCGCTTCAACGTGCTCGGGCGCCTCGACCCGCACAACCTTCGGACCGGAGAGCCTCACCGGAGACTTCGCCTCGAGGCGTGGCCCCGCAGGCGAGACGACCGTCGGACGCGTCGGCACGTTCATCGGCGCGGGTTGGACCCGGTGCGCCGCGGGCCGAGGCGGATGATGGGGAACATGAGGCGCCGGTGTGGCCGGGCGCGACGAGGGCGCCTGAGCCGGAGCGTTGCCGTCGCCATCGTCGGCCTTCGGCTCGGCTTTGTGTTCCGGCTTGGGCTCGGCCTTGGTCTCTGTCCTGGGCTCGGTCTTGGGCAAGGCCTCCGACTTCTTTGCTTCGGGCGCCGCCGGTCCGGGCGTGGACGAAGGAGAGGCGACGGGAGCAATCACGACCGGTTCCCGTTCGACGCGAGCGGGCGCCGGCGCAGAGACCGCCGCCACAGGCGCCGCTTCTGTCGGCGCCTCCGATCGCGAGGGCGGCGCCTCGATCACCACCGTCGACGATCCGCCGGACTCCGGCTCCGACTCCGACGAGACCGAACGTGCTCTCGCCTTGGCCTTCGGCTTGATCCGGACCGCCTCGAGTTCGACTTTCTCCGAGGTCTCGATCGCCGTGGAGTTGTCGCCGGCCGTGAACCACTCGCGGATGGAGACTTCCAGCCCCGCCGAGACCGTGCTCATGTGGTTCTTGATGACCGCCTCAGGGATGCCCTCGGCCTGGCACTTCTTGACGATGGCCTTCGAGTCGATCCCGAGTTCCTTCGCGATTTCATGGACGCGCTTGGCCAATCGTAACTCCAGTCGAATGCGGTGAACCGGTCCAGAACGATGCGATCAATCGGTCGGTCGAATCAGGTCGTCGATGCGGCGTTCCCGCCCAGGATGTCCGCCGCACGCGATTCGGCATCGGCCGAACCCTCGGACGCGACGCCGTCGCCCGCTCCCGCATCGCCGTCTCCCATGAGCAGGCGACGCGTGGCGGCTTCGTCCTCGCGCTTGCGCTTCTCGGCCTCTTCCTTGTCCTTCTGCTGCTGCTCGGCCACTTCCTTGGCGCGAACGGCCGCGACCTGCACGATCCGCTGCGCGAGGTCCTCGGCGATCTCCAGCTCGGCGACCAGGACGTCCGCCCCGACCTCTTCGATGTCGAAGACGGAGACCATGCCAAGGGCCGCGAGCCGATCGACCATGGACTGCGCCGTGCCCTCGACGGAGAGCAGCGTCGTCGACATGATGTCCAGGCCCTTCTCGAACTCCTCGGGAGTGAGGATGTCGATGTCCCAGCCGGTCAGGCGTGCCGCGAGGCGGACGTTCTGCCCCCGCTTGCCGATGGCGAGCGAGAGCTGGTCGTCCCGGACGACGACGGTGGCGCGTCCGAGCTCGAAGCAGAGCGAGGTCTCTGCGACCTCGGCGGGCTTCAGGGCGTTGGCGATGAGGATCTGTGAGGACTCGTTCCAGCGGACGATGTCGATCTTCTCACCGTTGAGCTCGTCGACGATGTTCTTGATGCGCGAGCCGCGCACGCCGACGCAGGCCCCGACGGCGTCCACCTTCGAGTCGACGGACGCGACGGCGATCTTGGTGCGGTGCCCCGGTTCACGGGCCATCGCCTTGATCTCGATGATCCGCTCGGCGACCTCCGGGACCTCGACCTCGAACAGCTTCTTGATGAGGTCCGGGTTCGCCCGGGAGACGACGATCTTCACCTGGCTCCCGACGTCCTTGACGTCCAGGATCAGGCACCGCACGCGATCGTTCGGCGCGAACTGCTCGCCGGGAATCTGCTCCGAGCGGGGCATGAACGCCTCCGCCCGGTCGATCGTCACCACCAGCGAGCCGCCCTCGTAGCGCTGGGCCGTGCCCACGACGATCTCGCCGACGCGCTTCGAGAACTCGTCCATGATGCTCGCACGCTCGTCGTCGCGGAATCGCTGGATCATCACCTGCTTGAACGTCTGCGCCGCGATGCGACCGAACGCCTCCGGGGGCATCTGCAGCGGCTCGCCGTGCCGCCGAAGCTCCATCGTCCCCGAGATCGTGTCGAACGCGCACGAGAACTCCTCGGCGTCGAGCGTGTTGAAGTACTTCTTTGCCGCCGAGATCATCGCCTGCTCAAGGTCGCGCACCAGCACCGCGCGCTCGATGTTCCGATCGCGGGCGATGGAGTCGAGAATCCGCATCATTTCCTGGGTGTTCATGCCGTTCTCCGGGTTGTCGAGTCGCTCGAGTTGTCCAAGATGTTCGAGTTGTCGCCGCCGCCCTCGTCCGATCGATACGCCCGACCGCCCGCGGCGAGGAACCGCGTGCGACCGGTCCGGCGCGTCGCGAACCCGCGACGACGGTGCCCGTCACCGGTGCGAGAGTGAACCGAGGACCCGGGCGCCGAACGGGGCGCCCGGCCTTCAGAATGTGAAGAACCGTCAGGCGTCGCGTTCCGGCACGCCGCAGAGCCAAGCGGCCCGCGCTCGCATCGGCAGCGAGGGATTACACAACATGGCGAAGAACCGGCTTCATGCCATCGTGCTCCCGAGGAGAAAGGCCTCCTCGCACATCCGAACAGACGCCATAGTTTAGCGCCACCGGGGAGGGGGGGTCAATGCTGGGAACCACGACCCCGGATCCGGGATCCGGACCGGGCACCGCCCGCCGAGCCAGCACCCGACCCCAAAGAGCCAGCCGTACCCCGGCAGGGGGCCGCGCCGGTGACCTTTGAAAGCCCGGAGTTTCAGATCCGATCGGAGGGCGCGACGGGTCGCGTCACGCGCAGCGCGAGCTTGTCCCGGTGCCGGCCGAGCATGGCGAGGAACTTGGCCTCTCCCTCCACGTGGACAACGACCTCGCTGGACGCCGGCTTCTCCGTCAGGATCACGTCCCCGATGCTCATCCCCAGGAGGTCCGCAAGGGAGATCGTCGTTCGCGCCAGACACCCCGAGATCTCGAGCGTCGCCCGATGAAGCGTCGTGCCGATCTGCTGCTCGTGCCCCCGGGTGCGCTGCGTACGCGACGTGCTGAACCACGATTGCGCGCTCAGCTTGTCCATCACCGGCTCGATCACGTTGTACGGAATGCACAGGTTCATCGTCCCGGCGCGGTTCGCCAGCTTCAGCTCGAAGCCGATCACCACCACGACCTCGTTCGGCGGCACAATCTGGACCAGCTGCGGGTTCGATTCCGTCGCAGACACGCTGAACTGCAGCGTCTTGACCGTCGACCACGCCTCGGACAGCGCCGCCAGCCCCCGCGAAGTCACGTTCGAGATCAGACGCGCCTCGATCAGCGTCATCGGACGCTGAGGGATGAACAGGTCCTGCGACGAGCCGCCCAGGAGCCGGTCGATGATCGGGTAAATGATCAGCGGCGAGATCTCCAGGCAGATCGTGCCCTCCAGCGTGTCCGCCGTGATCAGATTGAAGGACGTCGGGTTGGCCAGCCCGGAGATGAACTCTGCGTAGGTCATCTGCTCGCACGTGGCGACCTTCACCTCGACGATCGTCCGCAAGAATCCGGAAAGCGAGGCGCCGAAGTTCCGCGCGAAGGCCTCGTGCAGCGTCTGCAGCGCCAGCATCTGGTCCTTCGACACACGCTCCGGACGCTTGAAGTCGTACGCTCGAATCTCCACGGGATCATCAGCGCGACGCGTCCGGCTGAAGATAAGGTCGGAGGAGGCCTCCTCCTGAACGTCGCCCGTGTCCACGGCCGCGAGCAACGCTTCGACCTGGGATTGATCAAGTACCTCTGCCATGAACGCTCGAAGCCCTCGCGCGCAAACAAACCGACGACCCACCGATGCGTGGGAGACGCACCGAGAGGATCGGGTCAATGCCCCGCGCGGCTTGAGAGTCCGGGGCCACGGCCCGTCGCGCAGGACGTGCCCAAGCCCCCGTCCTCTGATCGGGCATCGATCCGCGGCCATCGTCCGGGCCAAATATCAAGGAGACAGCCCCGTTCTGGGCGTGACCGGATCGACGGCGGAACAATCCAACCGCAAGGCGGTACCAAACTCCGACCGATCCGGCGCAGAGAGAGCCGGGCGCACGAGGAAGCACGAAAGGACCAGATGCCACGAGCATTGATGACGAACCCGACCGGCCCGACCCTCCCCCTGGGGGGCTGGCGATTGGGCCTGGCCGCGATCATCGCGTCGCTCTGTCTCCTGCTCTCGCCCCCTTCTTCCCTCGCGCAGCCGTTCGAGACGGCGGGGATGCCGGACGCGGATACCGGGCCGGTCTCCGTGCGATCGGTGGTCTCAAAGTCTCCGGCCCGACCGGGCGACCAGCTCGCCATCGCCGTCGAGTTCGATCTGGCGCCGGGCTGGCATCTGCACACCAACCAGCCGCGCCTCACGCCCGCCATGATCAAGGAGTCCTTCTCCGCGACGCCGACCACGCTCACGGTCACCGTCGTCGAGGGCGCGATGGTCGGGCCCGTGCAATGGCCCGAGGTCCACACGGTCATGGTCGACCTCACGGGCAGCGGCAAGCCCGAGCCCTATGAAGTCTTCGAGGGGCGAGCGCCCATCTATGTCCCCATCATGGTCAGTCCCGATGCAAGCGGGAGCGTCGTGCTCGACATCGAGTACGGCTGGCAGGCATGCGACGATCGCGTCTGCATTGCGCCCGAGCTTCGAACCGAACGGATCGTCATCCCGATCGCAGCGGAGGCCGGTGGAGCAGCCGGCGTCGTCGTCGACGGAGCGACGCCGGCCGCGCCCGAGGCGTTCGGCTCGTTCGACGCCGGGATCTTCGGGCGGGCCGAGGAGTTCGCGGCTTCCATCAGGAACGCGCCAGCCGGAACCGCCGATTTCAACGTCTTTGGCAGGACCTTCAGCGTCGACACCACCGGCATCGTCGGTCTGGCGGCTCTGCTCGCGCTCGCCGCTCTCGGCGGATTCGTTCTCAATCTCACACCCTGCGTCCTCCCGGTGATCCCCATCAAGATCATGGGCC
>JAPKGU010000098.1 GCA_026647565.1 Phycisphaerales bacterium
AGCGGCACTGCACCTTCAGTCGGGAAACCCTGAGACTGAACCCCGAATTGTACCATGCACGTGCACTCCACCCGAATGTCACCTGCCGTGGCCGGAAACAAGCGAAGTCCGAGCGGCGCGAACACGTCCTCGATGTTTGGAGGCAGCTCCCGAGACAGCAGTTTCGCGGCATACACGGCGGCGTCCGCCATCGCAGCCATCAGCGAGTCGATCTCGCCAGGCGTGAACGGCGTGAGCACGAGACGTGTCTGGTATGCACGTGGCATGCGACCCTGGATCAGGGCATCGACCAATCCGGGTCCGAGGTCGAAACGACGTGTCTGGCCCAGGCGGGCGTACTCGAGTCCTTCGAGCTGCGCTTCCGGATCTGCGTTCTGCTCCATGACACGCAGCCATCGCTGCGATGCCCAGGCATCAAGCGATCGCTCGCGGGCGATGCGAACGCCGCCGCGCACCTTGCGCGGGTGCTTGGTCGGCTGCGGCTCTGGACGGCCCGGCAGACGCATCGACACTCCCTCCGGCTCCTGCCCAGGTGCGCACGCCGCAACCTCTTCGGGCGGATTGGGATGGTAGGTCGATCACGCTGCCCCGTCAGTGCGACGGCCCGTCACGCTCAGCAACCCGAGCCGAAGGCATCCAGGAAGTCGAGGAAGTCCAGGACATCCACGGTGGTGTCCGCGTTGAAGTCGGCGTCAACGCCGGATGATCCGGCGCAAGGTGCTGGCATGCCATCGCATGCGCCGAACGAGTCGAGGAAGTCGAGGAAGTCGAGGATGTCGGGCTCGGTATCCCCATTCACGTCTGCTGCACAAGCGGGCGAATGGAACCACCCCGAGGCAGGGATCGCCTGATCGGCCAGTGTCGCCGTGGCGTATCGCACCGACAACGACGCCGGACCGCTCGCTTCAAAGTACTCGATCCGGATTCGATGAAGGCCCGCCGCGAGTCCGATCTGACCGGAGACCGTCCTCACAGTGTGCCGCCCGTTGTTGTCGACCACGAGCGTGTCGCCAATCCAGAGCTTTGAGCCGTCGTCCGAAGCAGTGCTCAGCGTGTAGAAGCCCGAGGCCGGAATACTGATGTAACCGTTGTACACGATGCCGACCTCGTTTCTCCGACCGGTGCCCGGGAGCACCTCGCCGTCTCCCACCGAGAAGTGAGGCGTGGCAAGAACGTCCGAGGCGTAAGGCGCAAGCATCCCGAAGTCTGGCAGGTTGTACCGGAAGGGCACAACGAAGTACTCGACAAACACCCCGGGCTCGACGCTCGACGGGGTGTCCGCAGGACGAAGCGGCAGCACGTTGACAGTCACCGTTCCGATCGCACCGCCCGTGATCGAGTACGTGAACGTATCGGTCCCACCGAATGTCGCGGGCGCGGTGTACCTGAGGTACCTCCGGACCAGCGGCTGCGTCGGCCCCGGGGAGGGCGTGATCATGGTCACGGTGCCGCCGTTCGCCGAGACGGAGCTGAAAGAAACAATGTTCGGCGCAAGGCATGACTGATCCGAATCATTGTTCAGAACGTGCACATCAACCGTGCCGCCGGATGTCGTCGTGGCCGTGTCCGGTACCGCCACGTAACTCCCTCCCGAGGAGAGCACGCACGTGCGCGTGTCGAGGTACGCGAGGATGCGTTCGCGCACGCGCGGCCCAAAGACCAGATCAATATTGGTCATCCCGCCCGCGCATGTGTGGCAGTAGGACATGATCGTGCCCCCCAGCGCCGCCGAGCAGTCGCCGTTGCCGCACCCGTCGATCACCGGCTCGTAGGAGTCGTGTGTGTGCCCGGTTCCGAAGTTGTGGCCGAGTTCGTGCGCCACCACCATCAGATCCCAGTTTCCGTCGTGGCGGTTGACCAGTGGAGAAGGGAACCACCCGCTCACGCCCGACAACCCATAACCCCATGCCTCGCAAACCGCCGAGAGATAGGCCACGCCCCCGCCGTAGTCTCCAGACAGAAGGTGCGCAAGTTCACGCGGAACCGCGCCCATGCTCGCCCCCCAGTGGCCGGAGAACTCGTCCAGAAGATTCCCGCCGACATGGTACGGATCGCTGTTCGAAGACCAGGTCCGAACGAAGTTCGTCGTGAGACGCACGTTCAGCTCGCTCTTGTAGATCTGTCCAACCGCGCCGAGCAGCACGATCGCGTACTGAGCCGAAACGCCGGCGTTGCCGCCGAACAGACGACTGGTGTACTCCCAGTCGGTGTCGATCGCGATGTCCACGCTGCGGCACGGCCCGGTCCGCGTCGTGCCCCCACCCGAACCGGACCTCGGCGGCGCGATCCACGCGCCCGCGGGCGTGAGTCGCCGGTCCATCGGATGGAACCCGCAGAACGGCGCCGGCGGACCATCAACCGGAACATCCGCCGCAAGGCCGATCCAGATCTCCCCGGGATTCGCGGGATCGCTCGGTCCGGTTGAGATCGAGTATGTTCCCTCGGCGGCGTGGACGAACCCATGGACGCCCGCCTCGGAGATGCCGATGAACGCCCTGCTTCCGGCCTCTCCGTCAACGGAGCCTTCGAGAAGCACGACGCCCGAAACATCGATGGGTTGCGTGATGCCGTTGCTCTCCGCCACGACCGTCGCGCCGGGATTGAGCACCGTGAATCGCTCGAGTGACAGCGTCACCTCCCGCTCCGGCACGCCCCTGAGCGCGGAGCCGAGCCGCGCGCCGGCAACCTGGACGACCGCACCCATCGGAAGATCGTCGAGCGCCACGCCCCGAAGATCGGAGAACTCGATCGAAGCCGCGGGCGGAATGCCCATCGAACCCGCAGGGCCGGACGCGATCGCGTGACCCGCCATCCCGAGCACCGCGAAAGCCACGATGCCCGCACCAGAAACGATGCGCTTCGTCAAGGGGTCTTTGGACACGAACCACTCCTTCCGCAACACAAGCTCCAACCGAAACGGCCTCGCAACGCCGAGGAGCATCGCTCCCTCGATCCGATTCAGCACCCGTCGCCGAGCGCTCCGATGAAGTCGAGGAAATCCAGGATGTCGATCCGGCCGTCACCGTTCACATCAACGTTGATGTCGTTGGAGTAGCACGGCGCTTCCGAGCCGTCGCACGCAGCGAAGGCGTCCATGAACTCGAGGAAATCGATGATGTCGACATCGCCCTCGCCCGTCAGGTCCGCCAGGCAGAGCGTGCTCAGCATCGACGCTGGGATCGGCTGGTTCGGCACGCCCGGTCCCGCGACTGAGACGATCAGCCCGGCGCCACCGCCACGCTCGAAGAAGTCCACGCGAATCCGGTGCTTGCCCGCCTTCAGATCGATCGTGTTCGACACTGTCACCATGCCGTGCAGGTAGTCGTTGTTGACAACCAGGCGATCGCCGATGTACAGGCGGGAGCCGTCGTCCGAGTTTGTCGAGAACGTGTAGGTTCCGTCCGTCGGTACCTGCACGAAGCCGGCGTAAGAGGCCCCGACATCGTCGGCCCTGCCGCTCGTGTCGAAGTTGCCCCCGGTCGAAGCGAAGTTCAGGTTCGCGGGATTCGAGGGCGCATACGGCGGCAGCCACTTGAAGTTCGGGAGCATCGACAGACTGTTCAACCTGAAGTACCGACCCGTCAGGCCGCCCACGGTCGTCGCCGGGTTCTCCGGGAATCGCCGGCCCGATGGGTCGTTCACTGCAACCTTCACGGTCGCCACCGACGAGAGCGAGCCGTCTGAGACCTCGTACGTGAACGTGTCGTGCCCGCCACCCGCGGGCGCCGTGTACGCGATCTGGTTGCGGCCGTTCGGTCCTGTCCCGACGGAGAGGGAAACCAGCCCGCCCAGCGCCGAGGAGCCGCCCAGCCCCTGAATGGAGATCGCGTCCATGTTCGGGTCGACGTCGTTGGCCAGCACATCGATCAGGATCGTCGCGCCCGCGTTGCAGTGCACCGACTCGCCCACGACGAGAGGCGCAGACGGCCCGGTGCTCGCGAGCGCGGCCTCGACCGCGCGGCGCATGTTGATGCGCCCCCAGCCGTATGTGTCGTCCTCGCCCGGCGTGCCCCAGTCCACGCAGGTTCTCTCAAGCAGGTACTCAAGGTGATCGGGCGCCAACGAAGGATTGGCCATGAACATCATCCCGACCACACCGTTGCAGACCGGCGTCGCCATGCTCGTGCCGCTCGCGAAGCCGTAGGCCCCGTCACGCGTCGTGCTCAGGATGTTCACGCCGGGACAGAACAGGTCCACGCCTCGGCCATACGACGAGAAGCCCGCCTTTGCGTCCACCTCGTCGCTCGCGCCCACAACGAGAACGTCCGGATGGTCCCATGACGAGTGGTTCTGGTTGAAGTTGTCCGCGGCATACAGATACATGCCGCCGAGCGATCGGATGTACGCGCCGGTGGTCTGAACACTGGCGTCCTGAACCCCCGTGTAACTCGTGCTCACCGACACGGCGCCGTTCTCGATCGCCCAGCGCGCGCCCTGCGTGAGATCGTCAAGAAACGCGCCGCCGCCCGAGGCATTGCTCACGCGAACCATCATGACCGAGAGCCCCCAGCCCGTGCCGCTGACGCCGATGCCATTGTTCGCCGCAGAGGCGGCGCACCCCGCCACGTGCGTGCCATGCCCGTTCACGTCATCGATCAGGCCGCCCGCGGTCTCCGCGAGGTCGTCCACCGCATTGAATCCCGGCACGCGATTCGTCAGGTCCACGTGCGTGAGCAGCGCTCCAGTGTCCGTCACCGCCACGACCACGGACGGCGCGCCCACCAGCAGGTTCCACGCCGCCTGGGACTCGATGATCTGGTGGTGCCACTGCGACGCAAACAACGGGTCATTCGGCGTCGCCACCGGATAGCAGATCCAGTTGGGATGCACGTACTCGTAATCGCCGGTCGCGAGCAACTCGGCGGCAAAGCGGTTCTCCGCCTCCCCCTTGCCCCCGTAGTTCGCCGGCACGCGGATGGTGTACTCGTCAACTTCGAGATAGTGGTCCTCGATCAGCCCCTGCAGCCGGGCCCGCGCCGCGTTGGACCGGCCTGAGGCCAGATCCTGCTTCGGCCTCACGATCAACTCGCCCGAGAACTCGAGGGCGCCGGGACGCTCGACGAACATGGGCCGTGCCACGGCTTCGTACGCCACGCTCGCGCGGGACGCGACGGGGGGAGCCGCATGAACGGCACCGGACGCGACAACCAGAAGAAGCGACGCAGAGACGCGGCAGATCGCATGACATGACATCGGGTCGATACCTCCGTGATGAGACTGCCAGCATGACGACTCACCGGCCGCGACGCAAGCGAACCTCGTCGCGGTTGTAGATCGCCGAAGTGGCGCCCGGACTGTGCGAAACCTCTCGAAGCCGCGCCCGAACGGGCGCCGGCGCACCGCCAGCACCTTCCTCCTCGTCCAGCCGTGAAGATTCGTGCCATCGCCCCGCAAGGTTCCCGAACAATAAACGGTTCGGAAACTTATTGGACGTCCGTACACGGCGCGTGACCTCGATCGCGGTTCGGCGGCCGCGATTGGCAAGAAACGAGCCGAATCGCGCCGCAAGAACGCTCAGCAGCCGGCCGAGAAGCGGTCCAAGAAATCAAGAAAGTCAAGGATGTCGACGAAATCGTCGCCGTTCACGTCCGGGTTTCCGAGCGAGCCGCAGGGCGTCGGCGAGTTCTCGCATGAAGAGAAGTCCTCGATGAAGTCCAGAAAGTCAAGGATGTCGACCTCGCCGTCGCAGTTGTAGTTCGAAAGGCACGCTCTTGCGTACGCCGTACTCGACACCACGCCCAACGGAGCCGCCGTGTCGAACAGGATGCACGAATACTCACCCTCGTCCGCATCACTGAATCCCGAGATGCTCAGCGATGGCGTTCCCGTGCCCGAGAGCGTGGAACCGCTCCCCGTCGGCCCGTCGACGAGTGGAACCCACGACTCGCCCACCAGACGCCGCCACCGATAGGACGGTGCCCCGCCCGTGGTGACGATGGTCAGCGTCGCCGTACCCCCGGAGCACGTGATCGTGTCCAGCGGTTCCGCCTGGATTCGCGGCGGGAGAGAGACGATCGCGAACGAGTTGGTGTTGAACCCGCCCGCGAACACCGGACCCTGCACATACGCGTTCCCGACCAGCTCCGCGACGCGATCCTGCGCCGACCCGTAGATGAAGTAGATCCGCCCGTTCCCCGGGTGGATCGCGATGTCGCCGAAGCTCGTCAGGTTCGGGGGCGACGCAAAAGTCGCGAACGTGGGCGCGGGAAATGGCGTCGCCAGTTGAACCACGCGATTCGACGCCGTCCGATTCAGGTCGATGAAGATGTCCCTCGTGGCATCGCACGCGACATAGTCGAGGTCGCTCTGGCTCGGCGAAGACGCCGCCGTCGCAAGGACTGCGCCCGTCGTGTCCATCAACGCGATCGACGTCGTCCCGAAACTCCCGAGGTTTCCGTAGGAGACCAAAACAGCGTTGTGCCGCGGCGACCACTCGAGCGCCTCGCAGTACCGCGCGTTGAGCGGCGCGCCCGGCGTCACGTCCGTCACGGAGCCGGTCAGTGGATCAACGACGATCGCGCGAAGCGACGTGCTCGCGTCCTTGAAAAACGAGAACATCAGCCGATTGCCGGGCAGGCCCGACGCCGCCAGCACATACGCGTACCCATCCGGGAACGGCACGGTCATATACGGCTTGTGCGTGCCGGTCGCGAGATCGATGATGCGGATCTCAAAGGTCCCGCCCGCAGGATCAGTCGTGCCGATCGCGTCGTACGCCTGGACTCCACGCCCATCCTGCGCCGACACGGACCCGGCCGCGGCACAGATGGCCGCGATGCGAAGCGCCGCGGCGGTGCCGGCCCTTGAGATCGACATCGACGTGCCGATGCACCAACCTCGCCGCCGCGATAGACGCTTCTTCATGGACGACCTCCTTCACCCCCGGACGGTGCAATGAGACAACAGCCCCGTCTTCCGGCGCGCCAGCCGGCACCCGAGCTCAGAATATCACCGCGTGCCGCGGCAGCCAACACAATTCGGCGACCGGTGCCGGTCCTCATTTGCGGGATGCATCGACTCGATCCATTATGGGACGACTCGCTCAGCAGCCCGAACCGAACGCGTCGAAGAAATCAAGGAAGTCCAGGATGTCGACGAACGTGTCCCCGTTGTAATCCGCGTCCACGCCCCCGGATCCGGCGCACGGCGCCGGTTGATTCTCGCATGTTCCGAACGCGTCGATGAAATCGAGGAAGTCCAGGACATCGACCTCCGTGTCGCCGTTGACATCCGCGTCGCACGCCGTGCGGTACGCCCGCAGATTCGTTCCAGTTCCGCCGACGATCATCGTCCCGGCGGGCCCGAACACCGGCCCGCCGATGTTCACAGACGCGAAGGGCACCGACCACCTCAGCGTCAGATCCGCGTCGTACGAGTACACGCGCCCGTTTGTGAACGCACCGTTGGACACGTACAGCCGCCCAAGCTCATCGACCGCCATTCGTGGGGTTGTGTTCGGCGGATCATTCACAATCGGCGCTTCGGCTTGAGCGATGATCGCCCCCGTCGCCCGATCCCGCCGGGTGATCATCAACCCCGGATCGATCATGTAGACCGATTCGCCGTCGGGGTGAACCGCGAACTCAGAGAAGGTCGTCCACTGCGCCGGGGTGGACCACTTCTGCACGATCGCCGAACCCGTGTCCTCGAATGCGTAGAAGAAATCCACCGCTGCGTTGTTCTGTGTTCTGGACAGATAGATCGTCCCGTCCGGCCCGATCATCGGCGTGTTCTGGAGCGTGAATCCCGGCATCACCGCAGACTGGTACAGCAACGCGCCTGTCGCGAGACTGAACTTCTTGATGGCGTGGCCCCCCACCACCGCGTCCGCAACGTAGATTGCATCGCCGAAAATCGCTCCGCCGCACGACGATGAAACCGAGCACACGCGGTTCACCCGCCACACGGTCGCCCCGGTCATGTGATTGAGCCGAGTGATGCGGTTGAAATCCGCGATCACCGGGTCCCCGTTCGACGCGAAGACCACCCCGTCATACGGGCCCGCGTTCACCGTGTCCGTCGACTGCCACAGCACGTCGCCGCTCGCGGCATCCAGGCAGAACACCCTCGCGTTCACGCTCGCCCCGTTCCCGGACCTCGACGCGTACACCCGCCCGTTCTTGACCCCGGCGATCCACGTCGTCCACTGGCCCGACAGGAACGGGATGTCCTTTCGCCAATGCTGAGCGCCCGTGTCCAGGTCCAGCGCGAAGATTGGCGAGAGATTGCTCGACGGTTCAGGCGGGAAGCCCGTCTGGCGCACCACAAAGACGCGCTCCCCCTCCACCACCGGCTGCCATGAGATGATCGAACTCGGAGCCGTCGTCCAGATCGTTGTCGCGCTGTCCGGCCCCCGCTGATCGGTCTGGCCGTTCCGCCCTTGGCCCCCGCCCGCGTTGGACCAGTCCTGACCTGCCGCCGATCCCCCGATCACCATCAGAACGAACACGCCGCACGAGAGCTTCATCTCTGGCCTCCTGATTCATGCGAACCGCCGGTCAGCCCACACTACCACGGGCCCGACCCTTGGAACAAGCCCATCGGCACGCCCGGCGCCACCAACTTCACACGAACTCACTCCATCTTCACACAGCCGGCGTCGTGCCCCTGGCTTCACCTGCTCCCGGCGCCGACGCGCTCGAGCACCAGCGAGAGGTTGTCCGCGTACCCGTCGCTGCTCACGCCCTCGCTCCGCGTCCCTACCAGCCGAACCTCGAGCCGCGTCGCGCCCGCGTGCAGGAACCCCTGCGCTCGCTTCTCAATGAACCCCGTCACGCCCGCACGCTCCTCGGGCGTCACCGGCCCGATCCCCAGGCGTGCAACCTCCGTCCCGCCCTCGCCGTACACCAGCACCACCACCTCGATCGCGTCCGCCTGCCCCTCGAAGCCGCCGAGCCACCCGCTCAGGGTGTATCGCACTGCCCCCTTGGAGATCTCCTCGCGCAACGGCGCCAGATCGATCATCTGCGACATGCTCGTCTCCGCGCCAGAGCCGGCGCAGAAGAAGTTCCGGCCGCGTTCTTCCTCGCCGCCCGGCCCCGGCGACGCCCGATCGGGGAACCCCACCGGCGCGCCATAGCGGATCACCGTGAACCCGTTCGGGCCGGGATCGATCCATCCGCTGACCGCCTGGTCCAGCTCCGAACTCTCAAAGCCGCGGTCGTCCTCCGCGTCACCGTTGTAGATCAGGTTCTCGCCCCATGCCGCCGTCGGTGCCTGCACCGGCACCAGCCCCACCACGTGCCCGTCGAGATCCGCCATCGCCTCCGGCGCAACACCCATGTGTGAGAGCGCCGTCTTCACACCGTCCACGTTCTTCGGATTCGGGAAGATCCGGTGCGGCGTCACGGACCCGGCGCTCGACCACACGATGAACGGGATCGTCCGCTTCTCCGGCGTCCCCCCCGCGTGCTGCCCGTCTGCGGATCCCCCGTGATCGCTCGTCACGATCACCAGCCAATCCTCCTGCGGGAGCGTCGGTCTCGCGCGCAGCGCCTCCATCACGCGCCCCACCTGCCCGTCCGCGCGCGTGATCGACTCCAGGTACGGCTTGCTCGCCGGATCGAACCCGCTCGCGTGTCCCGCCACGTCCACATCACCCAGGTACAGGAACACCGCGTCGATGTCGCTCGACCCCGCCGCGTTCCTGGGCTGCCTCTCGTGCGTCCCCCTCAAGAGCGCCACCGCACCGTCCGTCACCACCTCGTCGCCGTTCTGCGTGTAGTCCTGGTACACCTTCAGATCCGCGCCCGACGGCTGGAACTTCTCGATCGCGTCCCACGTCACCAGGCGCGCCGTGTTCAACTCGGGGTTGAACGCCTCCAGTCGCGCGAACACGTCCGGCCACGCCTCGATCCGCGCCCCGCGATAGTCGTTCGTCGTCACGTTGTGCCGATCCCGATGCACCCCGTGCAGGATCGTCGACCAGTTCGGCCCGCTGAAGGTCAGGTCCTCGCACTGCGCGTCCGCGGCATACGCGCCCCGCTGCCTGAGCAGCGTCAGGTTCGGCGCGTACGCCACTTCCATGGCATCCGGCCTCACGCCGTCGATCCCGATGTACAGGAGTTTCGGCGCCGGCTGCGCCGCGGCGCCCCGTCCGCCAACCGCCCCGCATGCAGCATCAAGCGCCGCAAACGCCGCAACGACCAGGATCACACGCCTCATGCCCGGATCGTACCATCGCCCCGCCGAACGGCGGCAGCGCCCTCACCGCCAGACGCGGCTGATCCGCGGCGACAACATCGTGAAGCGCCCGACGGGGATTCGACGCCCCCCATACATCCACGCCGCGCCGTACTTCTGATAGTCACCATCCCACGCGACTGGAGCTGCGCCAGCACTGCAGACTCGGTAGGCGTCCTCGAAGCGCAGGCTCTCCTGCTCGTTGGTTGCCGATCGAGGCCGGTTCGGGTCGAAGTTCACGCCGCTTGCGGGCGTCTTGTTTATCCCGACATAGATCGGCGTCTGGTTCCATGCGCCCGCGCTCCACGTCCAGTTGTAGGTCGTGCCCGCTGATGAACTCGTCCACCACGGCGCCTGGCCGAAGCCGAACATCGAGAACCACACGGCCCCCTTGCGTGCGGCCGGATCGGGCGAGATCGCCTCGCCGACGAGCGTGAAGTGCTCGTGTGCCATGGGATCCTGCACGATCTCGACCCACTTGCGGTCCCACTTGCTCGCCGAGTCCACGAAGAAGCACCGGAAGCGATCGTCCTTCGCGGCCCACGGATCGAAGAAGTTTCCGATGTAGAACGACGCCGAGCACGGCGCAAGATTGCGAGCGCCGACGCGCGCGTTCTGTGTCACGGCGCCGTTGTCATCGATCGTCGGATTACCCGTGTAGAACCAGCATCGCCTCGCAAACCCCTCCGAGTCCGGCGCGGCCTTGTTGTCCCGATGGTTGTGGTCCGACAGACCGAACTCCCCGAAGACGCCGGGGTGCGTCCCGCTCCCATCCGTCCAGCCGGAGAGCGCCTCCCACTGGTAGGGCTGGATGATCGGCTCATTCGGTGAGACACCCATGTTGCCGAAGACGCCCGCGGCGATGATGTCGTTGGCATAGTTCCCCTGCGGCCGGTTGATCATGATGTCGTAATCGGGGCACGCGTTCAGAATGCGGAGAATCCGCTCACGGAACCAGTCCACGATCGCCTGCCTGTCCCCCCCGTTGCGCCACGCCTGGACCTGGCTCATGGGGTTGCCGTCGTAGTTGCCGCCTCCGAAGAGGTTGATCATCGCGATCGGCCAGCGGTCCAGGCGGCGATCGACTTCGGGATTGGAGTCTCCATACGGCTGAGCGAGATCGGGCTGAAGGACCGGACCAAGCTTGATCCCGGCGCGTCGTGAGAGTTCGTGGTGAACCGCTGTAAGCGTGGCGTCGGAGATCGCGGAGGAATAGACGAAGCACTGGTCGATGGAGCCGACCAGCGGATTGACAACGGGGTTCTCGATATCCGGGAAAGCGGGCCAACGACCCCCGACGGTAAGTTTCGGCGAGGCGCCCGTGTTCGCGGCGGTGAAGAGCGTCGTGGTCGAGGCGACCAGCACGCCGTTCACCCAGAGTTCGCCCGTCGGCGTGCCGGACGTGTTCACGCGATAGACCGCGATCGTCTT
Source organism: Phycisphaerales bacterium (assembly GCA_026647565.1). Classification (GTDB taxonomy): domain Bacteria; phylum Planctomycetota; class Phycisphaerae; order Phycisphaerales; family UBA1924; genus JAHBWV01. The sequence continues at coordinate 11,614 of JAPKGU010000098.1, forward strand.
GGCCGATGGCTCATCGATCGTCGCTTCGAGCGTGGTGATCGTGAAGGGCGAAGAGGGTGAGGCGAACTGCGCTTTGATCTTGTGGGTCGGGGGCGAACCGGCGGTGCGCTCGTAAACAAGCCGCCACTGCTTGGTGGAGGCGTTGTCCACCGTCCCGAGTGCGTTCCAGCGCCCGATCAGTTGCTGGGTCGCCGTTGTGGTTCCGGGCGTAGCTCGGAAGACGACGCCGAAAGCGCACTCGGACTGGATGAGGTCGTAGCCGGGGGTCTGTTCGAGCATCGAGCCCTTGGAGTCATTGAAGAAGCGGAGTTCCGGGGGCGTGCCCGTGTTCGCGAAGAGACGCGGCTGAATGCTCACGTTGCTCTGCGTGAGATTGTTCGGCGTGGTCGAGCGGAGGTCGGCCCAGGCGTCCAACGGCTCGTTGTTGACAACCGTGCCGCCGATCTTGCGTCGGCTCCGTTCGGCAAAGGAATCACACTGCAACCGGAGCGTCGGAGCACCGGCTTCGCCATCCCATCCCGGGAGTTTGCCCACGTTGGCCGCCGCTTCCGAAAGATCAAGCCCTACCCAGCCATCGCTGAACTTGAACTGTGGAGAATCGTCGTCGATCGTGTCATTGCGAAGAAAGACGAAACCGGAGGGCAACTGGACGATCCATGTGGCCGGCAGGGAGTCGCCATCTCGAAGGTTGGCCCCAGACGAGATCAACGCCCGCGGCGCGAGTCGAAGTGATATTTGTACTGTAGCGAGCGATGTTGTTCCAGTGATCGAGTAGACCGCGCCAGCGAATAACTTCGCATCGTCTTTGGGCTCAACATCATCACCGCGATAGAACTGCCGATATTGGGTGCCGTTCGCGCGCCATCCCACGAGCGGTCCAGAATCGTTGTCGCCGGAAGGTATGATGACATCCGATTGGTTGTAGCGAGGGATAAAGCCGATGCTCGCGATCGTGAAATCGAGTTCGACCTGATTACCCTCGCGATTCACGCGTGGTGTCGTCGCGAGTGTCCATACGGATGGCATGATGTCTCCCGTGCTATATGCGACGCTTCGGCCGTGTCAGGAGGGGTGCCGCGAGGAGAGCAATAGCTGGCGGATCAGGAATAAAGAGTTCCTGCACCAGAATTCCATCGCCGCTGGTGTCATACGCGTAGCCAACAAGCTTCCAGTCAACCTCCGTCACGCGTTCAATCTGCATGTAGCCGAAGATAGAGAAGTCTGACGATGCATATCCGATATAGGCTATATCTCCGGGCTGCGTGAAATCGTTCAGGTTGAAGTCCGATCCCGAGCCGTGTGAGATCTGTGCAATGTTTGTACCTCCGCTTGTCGGATCATACTGCGGCTCTGCAAATGCCCACGAGGCATCGACATGCTGGTCCTTTATCTGCATGCCGCCTTGCGCGAGCAACGCTGGCGTCTGAACGGGAAGCGGTGGCCATTCCGGCAGAGAATTGCCTGACACCGTGCCGCGTAGGACACCTAAGGTATACCCAAAAGAAACACGTAACGTGTTCGGAGCGGGGTACTCGCCGGGAACATTCGGATCGAGCGTCACGTCTGACGCAAACAGATGAATGTAGTAATCGCCTCGCGAAATGATGGTGTCCCGATTCGGTCCATCATTCAGCACGACGATCGGGCTAGCCATGGCGTGTCCTCCGAGCAAGAGCGTTGACGCCGCGGCGAGTGCGGCCGCGAGCGGGCGGGGTCCAGGGTGTCTGTTGCGATTCATGGCTTTCTCCTTCGGCTCCGTCTCTCGTCTGCGGGCTTGATTGATGGGCTTCATTCGCACGGCACCGAGCCGGGGCCGGTCCGGAGACCGACGCGGGCTTGACGCCGTGGGCGTCATGTGCTCACGCGGCGGCGCATCGGCCGCATCACCAACGGAGCTGCAAGCAGGCCCAAAGCCGGCGGATCAGGTATGAACAGTTCTTGCACGAGAATTCCATCGCCACTCGGATCGAATGCGTAGCCGACAAGCTTCCAATCGACTTCGGTCACGCGTTCAATCTGCATGTAGCCAATAATCGAGAAATCGGAAGACGCGTATCCGATGTATGCCATCTGGCCGGGAACAGTGAAATCTGAGAGATCAAAGTTCGAGCCTGCGCCGTGTGATATCTGGGCAATATTTGTGCCGCCAGTCGTTGGATCGTACTGTGGCTCATTGAACGCCCACGATGCGTCAATGAACTGATCCTCGATCATCAGAGCACCTTCGGCGAGCAGTGCCGGAGTCTGCACAGGCAGCGGTGGCCAGTCAGCAAGCACATTGCCAGAGATGGACCCATACAACTGAAGACTATATCCAAAGTTGATTCTGATAGTATTGGATTGGGGATACTGTGTTGGATCAAAAGGGTCAAGCGTCACCTCATTCGCGAACAGATGAATGTCGTAACCGTTGCGTGACACAATCGTGTCCCGGTCGGGTCCATCATTCAGCACGACGATCGGGCTTGCCATGGCGTGTCCTCCGAGCAAGAGCGTTGACGCCGCGGCGAGCGCGGCCGCGAGCGGGCGGGGTCCAGGGTGTCTGTTGCGATTCATGGCTTTCTCCTTCGGCTCCGTCTCTCGTCTGCGGGCTTCATTGATGGGCTTCATTCGCACGGCACCGAGCCGGGGCCGGTCCGGAGACCGACGCGGGCTTGAGGCCGTGGGCGTCATGTGCTCACGCGGCGGCGCATCGGCCGCATCACCAACGGAGCTGCAAGCAGGCCCAAAGCCGGCGGATCAGGTATGAACAGTTCTTGCACGAGAATTCCATCGCCACT
>JAPKGU010000099.1 GCA_026647565.1 Phycisphaerales bacterium
CTCGAACCAGGACAGCGGCCGCGAGGTGGCGAGCCGGTTGACCTCGGTCGGGTTCCGCCGCGGGTCGATCGGCCCGCCCATCAGCGTGAGCGAGCGCGGCACCGCGGGGTCGCCCAGGGTCGACATCAGCGAGACGGCGGCCAGCACCGGCACGCTGGGCTGGCACACGGCCACGACGTCCCCGAATGGGGTTCCGGGCAGGTCACCGGCGCAGAGGCCACCATGCACAACGGCCACAGGTGCCAGCGGCTCACAATCCGCTTCGATCGCGCCGGTCTCAAGACCATCTCCACGGCCTTCGCCGATCTCCGACACCCCGACGCCGCACCCGCCCTCGACCGGAAGCTCAGCGACGCCGCCGGACTCGACGGGCTGGACCACACCAAGGCCGTCGGCGTCCTCGGCGACCTGCCCGACGAGGCCACCGATCCATTCGCCAGCTTCAAGAGCCGGCTCACCGCCACACTCAAGCTCTACCGGTTCACCGGCAACGGAGGCTCACTCATCGATTGGGCCACCGCACAGACCGGCCTCGGCGACCCCCTCAGCCGCTTCAGCCGCCACGAGCTGGAACAGGGCTTCGAACGATTCAAGATCAATCTCGAGCAGCACCTCCGCCGGCTCCTCCAGGACGCGAAGCGGAAGGAACCCGAGTCGATCGCCGCGGCACTCGCCACCGCCCCGCCCGCAGGGCAACAGGCGGTGAAGCGGGCCGACAGCTGGCGTTGATCGCACGCCACACGCCTCACAGCCCCACCCCCTCAGCGACGCGCGTTCCCGGCCCCGCTCCGGCCCCGGGCCCTCTGCGGCGTCATGCGGGTCCACCTTTCCGGACCCTCCTCTCGCCACGCCCGATTCACCATTCTGGCCCGCCCCTTGTTCCCTCTCTCGATGCCCCGCTCGACGGGGCACCAACACGAGAGGAGACCGGTAATGAACGAGCAGGACTTCCAGGCCAAACTCGGCGAACTCATCAGCCAGATCGGAAAGCTCCCCGAATCCGATCGTCCCGCGATCGAAGCCCTCGCCAGCGAGACCAAGGACCGGCACGACAAGATGAAGAAGACCATCACCGATCTCCAGGACTCACTCGACTACCTCCGACTCAGCATCAAGTACCTCGTCTTCGACCTTGAGGCCACACGCCGCGAGAACCAGTACCTCCGCAAGCTCCTCGAGACCAAGGGCCAGTCCGGGCCGTGCGGCGAAGGCAACGACTGACCCCCGACGAATCGCCGCACCATCCTCGCCCCATCGCAACTCGACACAAATCTCACCCGGCCCGGGGCCACGCGGCTCCGGGCCTTGCCGTCTCCAGACTTCTCGCTCCCGCCGCGGCACCCACCACCCCGACCCCCGCCCGGGGTCATTCGACATCGGCGCATCCCCGCCGCGCCGCCGAAAGGACTGTGCTATGCTTTCGCTCAACCCGCCGGAGAGGTGGCCGAGAGGCTGAAGGCGGCGGTTTGCTAAACCGTTATACGGGGTATCACTCCGTATCGGGGGTTCGAATCCCCCCCTCTCCGCTTTCGATTTCGACTCGGCCTGAGGACGCTCTGCGTTCTCGGCGATAGGGCCGATTTCCCGCGGATTTCCGCGAGTCTCGGTTGGAGACCGGATCGCTCAGAGCTTCTCAGAGCGCCAGTTTCGGCGATCTGGCGGCCCCATTCTGAGTCGGCGATTTCGGCGATCCGCTTTGGAGTTCGATGTGATCCGAACGTGGTCGCTTGGGCGTGGCGCAACCAGCCGCCGTCTATCGCATGCCGAGGCGGGATGCCTGCAGCGACCAGTCCAGTTCACTGGCCGCCGCCCGCAGGTCCAGCAGCGAGACCTGTGGGGACAGGGTTCCGGTCAACGCCGCCCGCAGGATCGTCGGGCTCAGATGCGTGAGTACGTGCAACTGCCTGCCCCGAGCGGGGTCCATCCCGAGCGCACGGGCGACCTCTTCCATGGGCTTGCCCGTTCGAAGCACTTCACCGTGCAGCGCGTAGGCCTGACCGATGGCGCGAACGATGTGCGGCGAGGGCTCGGGACGACCGCGTGAGTCCAGCTTGCAGATGAGGTCCTGGCCATCGGGGTGCAGCAGGACGTGGCGACCGTCGTGACGCTTGATCTCTATCTGCAACGCCAGTGTCTCGCGCTCGACCTCAGACGCCGCCGCGCCCGCTGGTTCACGGGTCACCTCAGGGACATAGCGGCACCGCAGCACCGGCGTTGGTGTGGATGACGACCTCGGGCCGTCCCCGAGTGACTCTCGACACGCCCCGATGCTTGGGACGTTCAGAGTGACCCTGAGACAATCGATGCCCACCACGACCCCTTCGATCACCTCGCGGATCCAGAGATCGCGGACCTCGGGTTCGGCGATGCCCAGGAGCACCCCGTGAGCCGATTCCAGGCGATCCAGCACGAGCGCGCGGACGAGGGTGTCGAGCACGCCCGCGTTGACTCTGCGGACGGGACAGGACCCACGCCCCTGTGTGCACGCCTTCATGCTCACGTAATACGGCACCCGGCGGCACCCCCCATCCGTCAGCCGCTTCATGGAGTTTGACGGGGTCATCGTCGAACCCTCGTTTGTCCGCAGCTTGCCCTTGAGCAGGTGGGTGTGGGACCAGCGGGTCGCCGGCGCTCGCTCGCGCCGGTTGATCAGCGCCTGCACCCTGTCCCATATCTCAGGATCAATGATCGGCTCGTGGAGCCCGGGCCAGATGTCGGTCGGGCACCTGCCCTTGCCCTCGGGCAGGTTGGCTCCACGGGTGTGGACGATCTTGCCCGCGTAGGTCGCGTTGGTCAGCATGTAATGGATGTGGCCGGTGCTCCACACGAGCTTGCCGACCTTCATGTCCGTGTCGCACTGCCGGAGCCGATGGGGGATCCCTTCGGCTCTGAGCGCCTCGATGACGGCGAGCGGCGAGCGGTGCTCGAGGTAGAGCGCGTACACGCGGCGGACGATGTCCGCCTCCTCGGGCACGATCCGGATCACGCGGTTGCCGGGGTCCGGGTCGCTCGGCACCGGCCTGCGATAGCCGAATGGCGGCCGCCCCACGGTGAAGATTCCCCTCCGCATGGTGGCGGCGATCTTGTCCCTGATGCGCTCGCCCGTCACCTCCCTCTCGAACTGGGCAAAGGAGAGGAGCATGTTGAGCGTGAGCCGCCCCATCGATGTCGTCGTGTTGAACTGCTGGGTGACAGACACGAAGGAGACCCGGTGCTCGTCGAAGACCTGCATGAGGCGCGCGAAGTCGCTGAGCGACCTGCTAAGCCGATCGACCTTGTACACCACCACAATGTCGATGCGCTGTGCCTTGATGTCGGCCAAGAGGCGTTGAAGGCCGGGGCGCTCGGTGTTGCCACCGGAGAAGCCCCCGTCGTCATAGAGGGCCGGAACGGCGACCCACCCCTGACTGCGCTGGCTCTTGATGTAGTCCATGCCTGCCTCGCGCTGGGCATCCAGGGAGTTGAAGAGCATGTCCAGGCCTTCCTCGCTGGACTTACGCGTGTAGATGGCACAGCGGACCGAGCCAACCGTATCACCCGTGCGACCGGGGACACCCATGCCGCCCGAGAGAGACGAAGAAGGACGACTCATATCGATGCCCCCTCCCTGCCCGAAGTGGATCCGCGCGTGGTTCGCTTGCCCTTGCGGTTCACGACCCCGAAGAACTGGGGACCTGACCAGACCATGCCGGTGATCTCTGTGGCGATGCTGGAGAGGGACCGGTAGGTCTTGCCCTGATAGACAAAGGCCTTCCCACCCTGCACGACCGTGACCTCGTGCGTGCGGCCACGCCAGACACGGATGAGCTTGGCTCCAGCGGGAAGGGCGGGGCTTGTGGTGCGCGGCCGCCGCACGCCATTGGAGGGAACTGTTGGTTCATGACCGGTGGCATCGTCTCGGGCCGCATGATCCGAAGCGTTCCCCGAGAGTTCGGAGATCCGCGCCTTGGCGATCGCGTCCTTGACTGCATACTTGAGCAGGCGCTCCGTCGTCCGGTCCAGGCCGCCGAAGCGGCGGATCTGGGCTCGATAGGCGATGTCGCGGATCATGACGCGTCGCGGCACCCCTCCGCCACCCGCCTCGTCACCAGCACCGCCTTCACCGCCTTTGCGGCTTCTGCGACCACCCAGGGCACGCCAGAGGTCGCGGATCTCGGCAAGAGACATGGACTCAAGCCGCGCGAGATCAAGCGCGTTGCGGGCGTTGCGCGCAGTCGCCCGTCCCTTCCCTTCGGTCTTCGTCCGTTCGCTGCTCACGCAGCCCCCTTCCGCGACTGGGGCTTCGGGGACTTCTGCGTCGGCACCTTGGACGTTTGGTCCTTGCGTGTGGCGGATGCCGCAACGGACGATGCGGTAAAGCGGCCGCGCTTCCCACCATCGGTGCCTTCGAGGCGCACGAAGCGCGCGGCATCGCCCTTGCTCGTGCTCTCACGGATCATCGCGGCGTAGAGCGTCGCGGCGGGCGTCTTGCCGCTCGGACTGGTCCAGAGGCCTGCGGCCGCCATGCGGTCGATGAGTTCGGATGCTGAGAGTCCGAGCCGAGCTTCCTTCGCGGGCAAGGCCTGAAGCACCTGAGCCGCGGCGTCGAGCGCCGAGAGACGCTTGGGTTTGAGCTTGGCGTTGGTCTTGGTCGCGGGATTGGGTGCCGACGTCGTGGACGCCTTCGAGCCGCGATCGGTTGCGGCATTGATAGTCGCGGCGGGCTTGGCGTTCAGCTTGGCCAGCGCGTCGGCGCGGGCTTTGTCGTTGGCGTCGTCGCGGGCGCGATCGGCCTTGGCAGCGCCCTCGGCTCGCGCGGCGCTCTTGGACATGCGTGGCTTGCTCGTGGTCTTCTTCGACATGACCTTCTCCGTCGTGGGTGTGGAACCCGGCGCACATCGCCCCGGGCATGCGTGATGGGAAGCACGTCGCGAGCTGTGTCGCGCACGGACGCGTGTTGGCGTCGTGGTTCACCTGCTCTGCACGATGCTGATCTGGAAAGCCGAGCCGTCGCCGAAGCGCAGCACGATCCCGGCGTTGGTCGTCAGCAGTCCGGCCCGCTCGAAGGTGGTGACGCTCGCGAGATCCTCGAGGTCGCTGACCATGTCGCGGGCGATCTCGGCCAGCGCGATGTCGTCGTCCTCGTCCTCGACCTCGTCCCTGGCGTCGAGGACGTTCTGGATGGCGTTCAGCAGGATGTCCTGAAGGTCGGAGTCGTGCATGGTGTTGCTCCTGTGTGTGTTGGGGTGGGTGTTGGTACCGGGTCCAAAAGCGGCGAAGCCCGCATTTCGCGGGCTTCAGGTCGTCGGGTCGGTTGTGGGTCGTTCTTCGAGGTCGGGGTTGCGGGGCTGGCTTGGTGCCTCGCGGCCCGCCGCTTCCTCGCAGGCGTGCGACCTGCCCTGGCGGTAACCGGTGTGCAGGCCATCGCGGTACCCGCGCTCGAAGGCGTGGCGGACAAGGTCGCGGATTGCGCTGACCGGGATCGCGTGGAAGTCGAGTGCGTCGCGGCCTCGAGTGTCGAGCGTCTCCAACCGCAGGGCATGCCTCGCGTGGTCCATCGCGGCGTCGAGCGCGGCCTGCTTGCCCAGAGCGTCGAGCGAGGGCGTGGGGCTGGTGGGGGCGTTGTCGTTGGGGTTGGCGTCGGGGCTCGTCATGGTGGTCTCCGTTGGTGCGTGGTGCGTTCAGGTGGCGTCGCTGAGGAAACGGTGGATGTCCGCGGTCTCTACGCCGCTCAGGTAGCGGACCACTTCAACGAGGTCGTCCCGCACCTTGGCAAGGTCGCCAACCAACCCCCAGTGGGCCGGGTCGGCCTGGGCGCGGGCGGCGTGCTTCTCCAGTTCCATGTCCAGCACGTCCAGCAGGCGGGCGATGTCGTTGCGCCGGGCGGCGTAGGTCTCTGCGGCGGTCGGTTCGGGTGCGTTGGTCATGGCCGCATGCTCCTCGCGGCCAGGTTCAACGACGGCGGCCGCGTGGGTCACATGAGGGCGAGATCATCGCGCACAGGCAAGGCGATCCCGCCCATGTCGCGAGGAATCTGCGCCTCACGCGCGCAATGTGGGCGAGCAGTGGGCATGTCACGCGGCAAGTGGGCGAGTGCCACATGCGGGCAGGTGGCACCGTCAGGGCGGTGTCCAGATGCGCTCGCTGATGCCGAAGGACTCACAGTCCCTGAAGTACTTTGGTCCATCCTTGCGATTGCGACGTTTGGCCGCGCTGTCCCTCGGTGCCGTACGCGGAGTGGGCTGTTGGCATCGCGGTGTTCGTGCCACATGCGGTGCAATTCCAGTAGTAGCCGTACTTGCCCCAGCTTGCGTTGGTCGTTTGGACCGGGAAATCGGCCCTGGCGAATCCGTAGCGAGGAGGTACCACCGGACCGCTGGGCCGGTGGAGGGCTCGAAGAACACTCGGCTCCTGGTCACCTACGCGATGGGCTTTCGAGATCGCGCGAGCGGGGCGAGAGCAATCTTCAAGAGAGTCGGATATCATGCGCGGGTGGCGTTGCCTTTGCAGCGGTCGACGCTGCTGGCTTCAGGAGCCCGTCTTCCATTTCGTAGATGGTGTCGAACACGTCGAGCGCCCGATGGTCGTGCGTGACGACGATGACGCCTGTGCCGTGCCTGTGAGCCACATCACGGAACAGCTCCATGACCTGTCGCCCGCGAACACTGTCGAGCGCGGCGGTCGGCTCATCGGCAAGAATAAGACTGGGTTGATTGGCCAGGGCGCGGGCGACGGTAACACGCTGCTGTTCTCCGCCGGAAAGCTGGGTCGGCATGTTGAACGCTCGTTTCCCTACCCCGAGGGCGTCGAGCAGTTCATTGGCGCGGCGTCTGGCCACCGAGGACGGGCGACCGATCAGTTCGCCCACCACTTGGACATTCTCAATCGCGCTGAGAAACGGGATCAGGTTAGACTTCTGGAAGACAAAGCCGATGTGCTCCCGGCGAAAACGGCGGAGGTCGCCGAGCGAGCGCGGGCCGTCCTGCATCAGTTTGCCGCCGATGGTCACCGTGCCGCGGGTTGGCGGGTTGATGAGACCCACACAGAGCAAGAAGGTGGACTTGCCGGCGCCGCTGGGACCAAGGAGCGCGACGACCTCACCGCGCCGGACACGCATCGACGCGTCGCGCAGCGCCACCACCTCGGTGTGCCCGCTGCCGTACACCTTGGTGAGCCCGCTCGTTTCCAGCGCCAGTGGGTCGGTCATTCCTTGCTCATTCCCCTTGCATCGGCTCAGCCAATTGCCTCATTCGGTGCGACGCGCATCGCCTTCCAAATCCCCAGGAGGCTCGCGAGCACCGAGATCACAAGCACGATGCCCGCCAGGCGAAGCAAGTCGTCGTTGGTCACCAGCACGCGCCGTGGGAAGAGCGGAAAGAGGCGGGTTCCGATCAGGTATCCCACGCCGTACGCAAGCACGCCCATGATCAGCGATTGCTGGAGAATGAGCCCGGCGATGACACGCGTCGGTGCGCCAATGAGCTTCAGGAGGGCGATGGGGTGGAGCTTGTCGAGCGTGAGGGTGTAGATAATGAGAGCCATGATCACCGCCGAGATGATCGTCAGCAGAACGCGAAAGAGCAGAATCTGGCGGCGGGCACGATCCACGCTCCCCTTGAGCAGCAGTTCTTCCTGCTGCGGGCCCGTATAGGTCGTTACATCGCTCCAGCCGCTCATCGACCGCTGCACGCTGGCGGGGTCGGTGCCCGGCATCAGGTGAGCGATCACGGCGCTGATCGCCGGTCCCGGGAGCGCTGCGAGATTCTGCGCGGGGCCCGAGGCGCGATCCAGCACACCCGGCTGTGTTCGACCGAAGTCGATCTCGTCCGCGCGGGCACGCCGGGCCTGGCGCTCCAACCGGATCGACTCGCCGGGCTCGTCGAACTGGATCGCCTGCGCATCTCGGCTGGTGAAGCACGCGATCCCGTCACCGCCCGAGGCTACCAGCCAGCGAGTCAGCCCGACGACCGTGTACGTGTCCTTGCCGAGGCGGAGTCGTTCTCCAAGTCCCAGGCCCAGGGACTCGTCGGCGATCATCTCGAAGTGATTCTGCGCCAGCGGACGACCGGCGATCAGCGGTAGGCCCTCGCCCTTGTCGGTAGGCCAGCCGAGCCCGAGCACGCCCATGCGCAAGGGCTTGCCGCGGTGCTCGCGTTGGATGGTGTGGAACACGAACTCGCGGGCATCGGTGACTCCAGGAACGGCGGCAACGCGATCCACCAGGCTGCGTGGAAGCCGAGAAACCTCGGCGAATGGCCCGCGTGTGTCGCGCTGCACAACCCAGAGGTCTGCCCCGACTCCGCGCGTCACCACGAGCGCGTCGTCTACCAGCCCCCGATAGATGCCCCCCATGCCCATCACGACCATGAGGAGCATCCCCACGCCGAGCGTCGTGAGGACGAAGCGCCCGAGATTGTGCCGGATATCACGGACAGCGAGGTTCATTCCGGGGTGATCCTCCGACCGTCTCGAAGCGGGTCGGCGGTCGGCGTCGCCGGGCTCACGACCACATCGCCCGACGCAAGCCCGCTGGTCACTTCGACAACGTCGCGCCCGCGCAAACCGATGGAGATCTCACGCCAGCGGGCCGTTCCGCGCTCGTCGATCATCACGCCCGATCGCCCGTCCCGCACAAGCACAAGTGACGCTGGTACAACGACCACATCTGCGCGGTGATCGACACGAATAAAGACCTCGGCACGTTGCCCCACGGCCCAGTTCGCGGGCAGCCGTTCAACGCGCACGTCGACCACGATCTCGCGGGTCTCACGGTCTGCCTCACGTCCGACTCGCGCTACCACGCCCTCGTACTCGATATCCGGCTCAGAACGGAAGACCACTCGCGTCTGCTGCTGTTCGGCCAGCCGAGACAGCTCTGTCTCGTCAACCCAAGCCGAGATCCACATCTCGTTGAGCGAGACCAGTTGAAGCACCGACGAACCCGCCGTCACAACGTCGCCCGCATCGCGGTCGCGTCGCACGACCAGGGCGTCGAACGGAGCCTCAATTGTGGTGTCGTTCAACCGCGCCCGTTGGTAGTCCAGAGATCGCTCGGCCGCCGTGAGTCGCCGTTGTCCCTCACTGATCGCGGCACCAGACCGCGCGAGTTCGGCTTCCGCCACGGCAAGTGCTTCGGCGGCTTTGTCGAGTTCCTGCTGTGAGGAGGCGTTCGAGGCCGATGCCTGAACCTGCCGTTCGTGCGTCAGGCGCGCCTGCAACAGCACCGCCTCGGCCCGCCGCCGATCGGCTTGAAGCCGCTCCACACTCGCGGCTGCCGCCGCGACATCGGCCTCTGCGACCGCGACCTGCTGTCGAACGTCGGTGTCCTCAAGAGCAATGAGCGTGTCGCCAGCCTTGACGTGATCTCCTTGGTCGATAGCGATCTTGACGATCAGGCCCGGTATCTTCGGCCCGACGATCGCGCTCACGCGGGCTTCGAGTGTGCCCGTGCCGAGCACCTCCGCCAGCACATCTTCCCGGGTGACGGTGTGCGTCGACACAACGACGGGCGATAGGAGCATCCACCACGCCGCAAGCCCAATGACGGCGACCACACCCACGACCCGGGCCATGAGCCAGATTCGCCGCGCATTGCGTTGCCACCAGGTCACGCCGGGCGACGTGGAATCTGACTGAGAGGTTGTCTCACTGGTCGTCATGCGAGGGATCGTATCAAGCCCGCTCGCATCCGATCGAGGACGCGGGGCAACGAACTGGCGCGCGATAGGTCTGAGTTGCCTCGAACGGGCTCCTTGGCACCAGCCCGCGCGTCAATGGGCCTCGAATCCTCGGCTGGGTGCCGCGCCCCGCAAGGGCTGAGCCCGATGGCATAAGTCGTCCGGCGAGTTGACGTTTACAGCAAAGTCACGCGGAACGGTGACTGGAACCCAAGCCGCCGTGGGCAAGGCTGTCCGGAGCCTGTGTTCCCCGCGCTTCAGGCGGTTATACAAGGTCGGAAGTGATTCTTGAGAGTAGATCCCGGCACATGGGTGCACACGATCGGATAGAGCCAGCACAGCCATCCAGCTGCGAGACGACTCAGCGACGACGACCATCCGAGAGACCACACTTGCCGAAACGCCCGGCATATCGCCGGCAAGAACGAACACTGAACTACCCGAGGCCCGCAGCGCGGAAACGATGCCTCCGATGGGGCCAGCGCCAGTGTGCTCGTCTGGGATCACCCCGTCGGCGAGGGCGACGATGGTCGGGTGGCACTCGCCGACCAGCCTAACACGCGTGCCGAAGATGGCGCGAAGGGCGTTGATGGGACGCTGGACGAGGAGTTCGCCGGAGTCACCAATCGGCTCGCGAAGCTTGTCGCGGCCGAAGCGGGTGCTCTTGCCGCCAACGAGCACGATGGGCTGAATGGTCGCGAGAAACTCCGGCGAGGGTATCGTCGCGTTATCGCTCATGACGAACCACCTTGCCCGTGACAGCCACGGCATTGGGGCGGCCGTCGTCCTGGACTTCCCCCCGGACAGTCTCGATGGCGTGCGGGAGGATGTCGAGGATGGCTTCGAGGTTCTCGGTGGAGCCGCGGAGCGAGCCGGGGAGCGTGAGGATGAGCGTGCGGCCAATGGTGCCGGCGACGCCGCGAGAGAGGAACGTGCGAGGCGTCTTGCTCAAGCAGCGCAGGCGGGCGAGCTCCATCAGGCCGCTGTGCTCGCGCTCCAAGACGCTCTTCGCGGCCTCGGGCGTGACGTCGCGGGGGGCGAGCCCGGTGCCGCCTGTGCTGATGATCAGATCGATGCGTGCGTCGCCTCGCTCGTCAACGCGGCTCCACTCCGCAAAGCACCTGGCGAGTTGGTCGATATCGTCGGGCAGACAGCGAGTGGCGACGATTTCTGCGCCTACGCGTTCGCGCAGCATGGCGCACAGGGCTGGGCCCGAGGTGTCGGTCGCTTCGCCGCGTGAGCAGCGGTCGCTGACAGTGAGAACAGCGGCGCGAACGGGCGGGTCCAAAGTCATTGCTGGTCCTCCGCACTGCTTTCGGGCGTCGCGCTCGTCGCGATGAACGACCCCGAGCGCCCGCCGTGCTTCTCCAGTACGCGCACGCCCTCGATGAACATCGCCTTGTCGATGGCCTTGCCCATGTCGATGACCGTGAGACACGCGACGCAGACCGCCGTGAGGGCCTCCATCTCGACTCCAGTGCGGGAGCGGGTCCGCACAGTTGCGACAACCCGCACTCGATGCGGTCCTTTGCCCACGCCTGCGGGCTCCAACGTCGCCGACACATCCACCGCTTCCAGCGGGAGCGTGTGGCAGAGCGGGATCAACTCATCCGTCCGCTTGGCGGCGATGATCGCCGCGAGGCGGGCGACTTCGAGCACCGAGCCCTTTGTGACGGTGTTGGCCTCGATCGCGACGGCGAGTTCGTGGCTGACGCGGACGAACCCCTCGGCAGTCGCGGCTCGCTTCGTGATGGGCTTGTCGCCGACATCCACCATCCGGGCCGAGCCGTCCGGGGCCGCGTGGGAGAGGGCTGGAATCGATGGTTGTGATGGGTTCGCGGGCATCGGCGGGACTTTCTGGTCAATTGTTCGCAGGCGGTCTGGCGGGGAGCGACTGGAAGTCTCAGCCGCGTCCTATGTGGGCCACGGGTAGAAGGGAACCAGCGGTACGGGCTCGGTGCCCGTGGGTGTTTCCTTGGCTGGGGGAAGTTCGACGAAGCCGTCGCTGCGTGACGCGGAGATCACGTCACCGGAGCCTCGTGTGTCCACGAGATCGGCAAGCGTTCTTCCACTGTCCCGCATTCGCAGTAGAGCGGGGCGGTGCCACCAGAGGCCGATCCGATTGCCGTCGTCGCCCGCCAGTTCCACAAGGCGCGGAAAAAGGGTGGTGGGTGTGCGGGTTGCCCCCGCGCACGCGGCGAGCACGGGAAGAGCAACCCGCGTGCAGGTCACCATCGCCGACACCGGGTTGCCCGGCAGGCCGAAGATTGGCACGGCGGCCCTTCGAGGAATCCCCAGCACCGCAGCTAGCATGGGCTTGCCCGGGCGCTGGGGCAGGCCGTGGAATATAACCTCCGCGCCCACGCCTTCGACGGCGGCACGTACGGGGTCTCGGTGCCCCATCGATACCCCGCCGGTGAGGATGACGGCCTCAGCGGCGGTCGGCGATTCCAGAACCCCGCGCAGCACGGCGGCCAGGTCCCCGTCATCAGGCAGGTGAGACGAGTGAACAAGCTCGATCCACGGGCTGGGCGTGAGGACCGCGGCGGCGGCGGCGGCGTTGGAGTTGCGGATCTGGAAAGGTCCCGGCGTCTCGTGGGCAGCGACGAGTTCGTCGCCGGTGGTCACGAGGGCGACACGCAAGCGAGCAAACACGTGCGGCGTCACACACCCGACCGCTGCGAGCGCGCCGAGAGATGCTGCCGAAAGCACCTCACCCATCGCGAGGGCCACGTCTCCTGTCTCGGAGTTCTCGCCGCGGCGTCTGATGTGGGTGCCAACGGTGACACGTTCAGCGGCGTCGATCGTGAGCGTGACAGCACGCACGCCGATCACCGATTCGACCGCTTCGTCCGCGTGTTCGATCACATCCTCGCGTTTGATGATCGCGTCCGCCCCGTGCGATCCGGTCGGGATGGGCGCGCCGGTTGCGATGCGGATCGCCGCGGCATGCGGCGCGGTCTCGGGCGAGAGCGAAGGGAGCGAGGGCGGTTCGCACCCAATCCACGATTCGCCGACGACATCGAGCGAGATCTTTGTCTCTCCGCGTTTCCGCAGGCGATCCGCCGCAGCGTGCACGTCCGCCGCCCGCACGGCGTACCCATCCATTGCGGCGTGGTCAAAGGCGGGACTGTCGCGGTCGCACGGCACGGGCTGGGCGAGGATGCGCCCGCGGGCAGCGCCGAGCGCGACGACCTCAGACGCCCGCGTGGTCCGTGCCGGAGTGGCGTCGCCCGCCAGGCGCGCAATCAAGCCAGCGACCGCAGCCGCCGGTGACTTGAACGCGAACTCCTGGCCTCGAAAGCCCATGCATGTTCCTGAAGAACCCGTCGACGCCAAACCATACACTGCCTGCATGCAGGTTGAGGTGCTGATCTTTGGTGGCGCGGCCCTGGCCGCAAAGACCGACCGCGTGACGGTTGAGGTAAGCGGGGCGCCGAGTGTCCGTGAGGTGCTCGCGGCGCTGCATGCCCAGCACCCGGCGCTCAAGTTCGCCCTGCCACCCCCGGAGACCGGGCGCCTGGCCGTGAATCAGGCGTTCGCCGCAGGGAGCCACCCGATCAAACCCGGCCCGTTGGATCAGGGCGGAGACGAGGTGGCCCTCATCACCCTCGTGGGGGGCGGCTGATGAACGCGTCCGACGACGCAACTCCCGCGCCGCGCGTCCTGGCGACGATCATCGACGGCCCGCTGACGCGAGAGCGCGAGGTGGACGCCCTCGCCTCGCACGGCTGGACGCACGGCTCTGCATCGCGCGGCTGTCTCATCGGCGCGATGCTCAGGTTCGAGGGCGTCGTCCGCCGCAGGGAACCGTACGCCCGGCCGGGCGAGGGAGTCGGCGGCGCGACGGACGAGCGAGATCTTCTCGCCCTCGACTACAACACCTACGACCCGATGGCCGAGCGCGAACTGCTGGCGCTCGCTCGTAGCGTCGCCGAGCGGCACGGCCTGATCGCTCTGAGCGCCCTGCACAGCCGCGGACGTGTGCACGTGGGCGAGTTGTCGTTCGTGCTGATCGTGGAGAGCGCCCACCGTGCCGAGGGCCTCGCGGCTATGACCGACTTCATCGACCGCCTGAAGCAGGACGTGCCAATCTGGAAGCGTCCGGTGTGGCGATGAGTCGGTCGGAATAGTCATGCCATCACCAGTTTCGCCCCCGCGATGAGCAG